>JBEKJU010000091.1:0-11800 GCA_050011095.1 Syntrophorhabdales bacterium | reverse complement strand
TATCGAAGGAGCGAAGGGGTGAGTACCTCGGCGGAACAGTCCAGGTGATACCCCATATCACCGATGAGATAAAGTCCATGATCCTGGATATCGACGAGAAGATCGATGTCGCCATCGTCGAGATAGGCGGAACAGTGGGCGATATCGAGAGCCTACCGTTCCTCGAGGCGATCCGGCAGCTCAGGAACGATTTGGGGATCGAGAATACGCTCTTCGTCCATCTCACCCTCGTGCCTTTCATCAAGACCGCCGGGGAGATGAAGACGAAGCCGACGCAGCACAGCGTCAAGGAAATGCGGGAGATCGGCATCCAGCCGGACATCCTGCTATGCAGGACCGAGGCGTTCCTACCCGCGGCGCTGAAGGACAAGATAGCCCTCTTCTGCAACGTCGAGAAAGATGCGGTCATCACGGCCAAGGACGTGGAGACCATCTATGCCGTGCCACTTTCGTTCAATCGGGAGGGCCTCGACGACAAGATCACGGAGAAGCTCAACATCTGGGCCAAGAAGCCGGATTTAAGCGCGTGGCAGAATATCGTCGATATCATCTCGGCGCCGAAAAGGAAGGTCGAGATCGCCATGGTCGGGAAATACGTGAAGCTCACCGATTCCTACAAGAGCCTCAACGAGGCGCTGACCCACGGGGGCATAGCGAACGACTGCGCCGTGAATATCCGCTACGTCGATTCGGAAGACCTGGAAAAGGACCTGGGGAGACATCTGGGCGATGTGGACGGCATCCTCGTGCCGGGGGGTTTCGGATCGAGGGGTATCGAGGGGAAGGTCAATGCCATCAGCTATGCCAGGGAGAACAATATCCCCTATTTCGGCATCTGTCTCGGCATGCAGCTCGCCGTCATAGAGGTTGCCCGGAGCCTCGGCCGGTTCAAGACCGCCCACAGCACCGAGTTCCACCAGGAGACGGAATGTCCGGTCATCTACCTCATGGAGGAATGGGTCGACCGGGACGCGCGCGTCCAGGTAAGGGACGAGGCGTCCGACAAGGGCGGCACCATGCGGCTCGGCGCCTACCCGTGCAGGCTCAGGCCGGGGACCAACGCGTACATGGCTTACAACCAGGAACTGATCCACGAGAGACACCGCCATCGTTATGAGTTCAATATGCGGTACAGGGAGCGGCTCGAACAGTGCGGCATGGAGGTTACGGGCATCTCGCCCGACGAAAAACTTGTGGAGATTGTCGAGCTTCGGGACCATCCCTGGTTTCTTGGCTGCCAGTTCCATCCGGAGTTCAAGTCAAAGCCCTTCAACCCGCATCCGCTTTTCCGTGAGTTCATAAAGGCCGCGCTCAAAAGCAGGCAGGAAAAGGCCGAATGCCGAAAGAAGTAAGGGTAGGGGATAGACCGGTAGGGGGGAAGACCTTCACGTTCATTGGAGGACCCTGCGTGATCGAGGGCAGGGATATGGCCCTCGCCATCGCGGAAAGGCTTGCCGCCATCACACGGAGGCTCCAGATCCCCTTCATCTTCAAATCTTCCTACGACAAGGCAAACCGCACGTCCCTGGAGGGCTTCAGGGGGGTCGGAATCGAGGAGGGCCTGAAGGTCCTGCACGATGTGAAGGACGCCTTCGGCGTGCCCGTCCTTACGGACGTCCATTCGCCCGAGGAGGCGGCCATCGCGTCGGAAGTGGTCGACGTGCTCCAGGTGCCGGCGCTCCTTTCGAGGCAGACAGACCTGCTCGTCGCATGCGGAAAAACGGGCAAGGTGGTGAATATCAAGAAGGGGCAGTTCCTTTCGCCCTACGATATGGCCTATGCGATCGCGAAGGTGGAATCGACGGGCAACACGGGGATACTCGTCACCGAGCGGGGGACGAGCTTCGGCTACCATAACCTGGTCAGCGATTTCCGGGCGCTCCCGATCATGCGCGCCTTCGGTTATCCCGTCATCTTTGACGCCACCCACAGCGTACAGTTGCCGGGCGGGGCGGGCCGGGCGTCGGCGGGCGAGAGGGAATTCGTCTTTCCCCTCGCGAGGGCGGCCGTCGCTGTCGGCGTCGACGGGATATTCATGGAGGTCCATGGAGACCCGGCTAGGGCATTGTGCGACGGGGAGAACATGGTCCGCCTCGACGATGTGCCGGGCATGTTGGCGGTGCTGAAGAGGATCGGTGAGGCCCTGTGAGCAGGCTCGTCGATATCGGCAAGGATGTGCTGGAGAAAGAGGCGAATGCCATCCTCCAGGTCATGGAGAGGCTCAATGACGACTTTGACCGCGCGGTCCGCGCCATTGACGCGGGCAAGGGAAGGATCATCTTTTCCGGCATAGGCAAGTCAGGCCTCGTCGCGAAGAAGATCGCGTCGACCTTTTCGAGCGTCGGCATACCGTCCATGTACCTCCACCCCGCGGATTCCCTCCACGGAGACCTCGGTTTCGTGCAGAAGGACGATATCATCGTCATCATCTCGAATAGCGGCGAAACGGACGAGGTGATAAAGATCCTCCCATGGATAAAAAGGATGGGGATACTCATGGTGGTGATGACGGGGAACAGGTCGTCCACTATAGCGGGTTACGGCGATATCGTGCTCGACGTGAAGGTCGAGGAGGCCTGTCCCTACAACCTGATACCCACGTCGAGCACGACGACCACCCTCGCCCTCGGCGATGCCATGGCCGTGGCCCTCATGAAAGAGAGGAACTTTACGCGGGATGACCTTGCCCTGCTCCATCCGGGCGGGAGGATCGGCAGAAGCCTGCTCCTCAAGGTCGAAGACCTGATGCACGGGGGAGATGCCTTTCCCCGGGTCTATGGGGACATGCTCATGAAAGACGTGATCATGGAGGTAACGTCGAAAAGGCTGGGAATGACGGGAGTATTCGGCAGAAACGAAGAGCTGATAGGCGTTATTACCGACGGCGACCTGCGAAGGGCCCTCGAAAAATACGAGAACATGCTCGAAAAACGGGCCCTGGACGTGATGGTGGGGGACCCGAAAGGCATAGAGAGGGACGCACTGGCGGCAGTAGCCTTAACGACGATGGAGGAATTCTCCATTACCTCCCTGTTCGTTTTTGAAAGGGGGAAGCGGGGGCATCCCATAGGCATTCTTCACATCCATGACCTGCTGAAGGCAAAGATCGTCTAGGGTCCCTCCTTTTTATGTGGAGATGGACCTGGACGGTGCGCTCGCGGGTCGGGCTTTGCCATTGGAGCGGGCGACCGGGTACCCGCGCGCGGGTGCCCACCGGGTATTTTTTCGTCTCCGGTTCATTTTTTTTATGAGGGGGTGGCTCCACGGGCTTTGCCCGTGGAGGGGGCGACGCAAGCCCCATAAGAATGAATAGAACCACGGTCGTTTATATCGCCTACGCGTTTATCGCGGGTATCGTCCTCCTTTGCGGCTACTTCTTTTTCGAGAAGACGCCCGAACGGGCCACATCGAAGCGGGTCGACGTCGCGAGCAAGGTCATCCTCTTCAGGGACATAAAGTACTCGGGCGAGAAAAAAGGGCTCGTCGACTGGGAGATACGGGCCAAGCTCATGAGGAAGTATATCGACACGAACAGGGTCGATATGGAGGGCATCGAGGGCACCTACAAGCCGAGGCCGGATACCACGGTCACGTTTACGGCGGCGAGCGGAGAGATGGATACGGAAAAGGAGATCGGGAACGTCCAGCGCGTGGAGGTCTTCTACAAGGGCGAATACGTGATAAAAAGTCCCTCCATGCAGTTCGATTTCAAGAAATCACTGGCCCGCACGGACGCGCCCGTCGAGCTGAGGGGAAAAAAGTTTACCATGGCCGGCATAGGCCTCAATGCGGACACTAAGGAGCAGGTGATCACCGTGGAAAAGGATGTGAGCGGCACCATCGATCAGGGGAAGGATGTGAGCGGCGCCACCGATGCGGGGAAGAAGGACGCGGGCGGACCCGTCGATGCGGGGAAGGGAAAGTACCGGTTCAAGGCCGACAAATTCATCTACCTCCTGAAGGACAACACATACATCTTCGAGGGCAATGTGGCGGTCAAGGGGGAGCGGATGGACATGTTCTGCGACAGGGTGCGGGTACTGAGCAACCAGGACGCCATGGAGAAGATCGATGCGACGGGCCACGTGCAGATCCTATCAAAAGGGACTATTGCGAAAAGTGAGCGGGCAGTATATTATCTTAAGGAAGATAAGGTCGTGCTCACGGAACAGCCCAAGATCGTTAGGGAGAACGTGCACATGGAGGGGGAGACGATAGTATACGATCTGGCAACCGATAAGTTTTCAGCGGAAAAGCCGAAAATGAAAATAGAGCAGCGGCCTTAGCTGCGGGAACGGAAGGATGATAACGCAAACACCTCCGTTGTCGGTACTGAAGGCACGCCATCTGTCGAAGTCGTACGATTCCAGGAAGGTAGTCGATGACGTGGCCATCTACGTTGACACGGGTGAAATAGTGGGCCTCTTTGGCCCGAACGGCGCGGGCAAGACGACCAGCTTCTACATGATTATCGGTTTCATAAGGCCGGATATGGGGGAGATAACACTCGACGGTTTCAACCTCACCGGTCTTCCCATGTTCCTCAGGGCCCGCAAGGGGATCACCTACCTCCCCCAGGAGCCTTCCGTTTTCAAGAAAATGAGTGTGAAGGACAACCTGAGGTCCATAATGGAATTCCACGAGTATGACCAGGTCGTGATAGAACACAAGATACAGGAGGTCCTTGAGGCGTTCAAACTGGATCATCTGGCCGGCAACAGCGCCGATTTGCTGTCCGGCGGCGAGCGAAGGAGGCTGGAGATCGCCCGGGCCATGATGATCGCCCCGAAATTCATGCTCCTCGACGAGCCCTTTTCGGGCATCGACCCCATATCCATTTCCGATTTGAAAAAGATCGTCCTCGGATTGAAGAAAAGAGGCATAGGCATACTCATCTCCGACCACAATGTCCGGGATTCCTTACCCATCTGCGACAGGGCCTATATCATAAGCGACGGTAAGATCCTGATTGAGGGCGACCCGTTCGAGATAGCGAAGAGCCGGCTCGCCCGCGAGGTCTATTTAGGCGAGGAGTTTTACATCAATGCTGGAACTTAAGCAGACGCAAAAGCTCGCCCAGCAGCTCGTGCTGACACCGCAGCTGCAGCAGGCCATAAGGCTGCTCCAGCTCTCGCAATTAGAGCTTATCGAGGCCATCGAGCAGGAGATCAAGGAAAATCCCGTACTCGAGCTCCAGGAAGAGGAGCCGCAAGAAGCGGAGACGCAGAAAAAGGAGGAGATGCTCGAGTGGCTGGAGAGGTACTCCCCCTCCGAGGATTTTATGCCCCGGGAGGACAAGGACTATCCGGATTACGAGAACATCGTGAAGAAGGCGAGCGGCCTCCGCGATTACCTGCGCTGGCAGGTGGGGCTTTCCGATTTCGTGGCGGAGGAGCGGATCTTCGCCGAATGGATTATCGAGAATATCGATGACAACGGTTATCTCGCATCCAAGCTTGAGGAGATATCGGAGATGTCCGGCATCCCCCTCGAATCCCTCGAGTCGGTCCTTAAAAAGGTCCAGAAACTTGACCCTCCGGGGGTGGGCGCCCGTGATCTCAGGGAATGCCTGCTTATTCAGTACCGGGAGGGCGGTGAAAAGGACGATATCTTCGAAGACGTGGTCGATAACCACTTCGATTTGGTCAAGAAAATGGACCCGAAGGAGCTGACGAAGAAGACCGCCTACTCCATCGAGCAGATCAGGGCGGTCTTCGAGAAGATCAAGAGCTTCGATCCCAAGCCGGGACGGAACTACGAGAGCGACCAGCCCATCTACGTCGTGCCTGATGTCCACGTGGTGAAGGGGGAAGACGGTTTTGAGGTTTTCCTGAACGACGAGGGCGTCCCCGATCTCAAGATGAACAGATACTACGTCGAGCTTTTTGTCAGTGAGAAGGTGAACGGCGACACCAAGGAGTATATCAAGAAGAAGATCAAGCAGGCTGAGTGGTTCATGAAAAGCCTTCAGCAGAGGGAGAGGACGCTCTATCTCGTGGCGAAGAGCATTGTGGATTTCCAGAAGGAATTCTTCGAAAAGGGGATCCGCTGCCTTAAGCCCCTCATATTGAAGGACGTGGCCAACTTTGTGGGTGTTCACGAGTCAACCGTGAGCCGTATAACGAGCAACAAATACATGGGCACTCCTTCCGGTGTTTTTGAGATGAAGTTTTTTTTCACGACCGGTGTGGGGAGTGAGAACGGCGGTGACGCCCAGTCGGCAAACGCGGTGATGGACTGCATCTCGGAGATCGTCACGAAGGAGGATAAGGACAATCCCTTGAAGGACGAGGAGATTGTGGCCCTGCTCAGGGAGCGGTTCCATGCCAAGATAGCGCGCAGGACCGTTGCGAAATACAGGGAAGTCCTGCACATTCAATCATCACGGGAGCGGCGGAAATTAGACTAGGGATCTCTTTTCCGGGCTCAAGCCGGGTGAATTACATTGACAACATTTTTGTCATCTGATAGCTTTTTTAGCCCTTGGCCGGCGTGAGCCCGCCTTAATCTATTAGCTTGGGGGTACCATGGATATTACGATCAGCTTCAGGCACATCGAATCTGACGACAGCCTGAAAGAATACGTGGAGGAAAAGCTGTCGAGGCTGCAAAAGTACGTCGAAAACCCGCTCGACCTCCATGTGGTCCTCTCCCTGGAGCGGAAGTACCGGCAACGGGTGGACGTGATGTTTACCCTCAACGGCGTGGTGATCAACGCCCATGAGGTAATGGGCGATATGCATGCGGCGGTCGACGGGATTCTCGACAAGCTCGAAACCAGGCTGAGCCGATATCGCGACAAGGTGAGGCAGTACCGCGAGGGGAAGCCGAAATTTGCATTGCCCGGCTTCGAGGAGAAGAGCGGCCAGATCCTCATGCTGCGGACGATCGACGCGAAACCGATGGACCCCGAGGAAGCGAAGATGCAGCTCAATGCCTCGGGCGACGGGTTCATCATATTCCGGGGCGTCGAGCGGGGCAACGTCTGTGTGATGTATAAACGGAAGGACGGTAATTTCGGCCTGATCGAGACGACGGGAAGAGCGCTATGAACATGAAGGACGTTCTGAAAGAATCCTGCGTCATCGCCGATCTGAAAGGCGGGACAAAAGAGGAGGTTCTTGCAGAACTGGCGTCCTCCCTCAAGAGGGCGGGCCTTATCGACGACACGAACGCGGCGGTGAACGTCATTCTCGAGCGGGAAAAGCTCGGCAGCACCGGAATCGGGGAAGGGGTGGCGATACCCCACGGAAAGATGAAAGGCTTAAGCCACATACTGTGTGCCTTCGGGAGGTCGAAGGGGGGCATAGACTTCGACGCGGTGGACAAGAAACCCGTCCATATCTTTTTCCTGCTTATCGCTCCAGAGGATGCAGCGGGATTACACATCCAGATGTTATCGCGGATCTCGCGCGTACTGAGAGACCCATCGTTTCGAAAGCGGCTTATCGAGGAGGGCGACGACAAGGACCTCTATACGAACATCGTGGAAGAAGACAAGAAATTCGGTGAATGAAGGGTATAACCGTCCAGGAGATCGCGAATGACGAAACGTACGGCCTAGGGCTCGACGTCATCTCAGGCTTCGAGGGCGTTTCGAAGAAGATCTATAATCCGAGAATCCAAAAGCTTGGTCTCGTGATAGCCGGTTATATGGTGTACCTGCATCCCCACCGGGTACAGATCCTCGGCTACACCGAGATCTCATACCTCCGGACCCTCGAGCCCGAAGAAGGCGAGAGGATCGTGAGTGAGTTGTGCAGCCGCGATGTGGCCTGCTTCGTTGTCACAAGGAACCTGAAGGTCCCGGAATACCTTTTGAGGGAGACGGAGGCACGGCGCATCCCCCTGCTCAGGACCAGGCTCGTCACCTCTGTCTTCATCGAGCGGATCACGCGCTTTCTGGGGGAGATGCTCGCCTCGTCCGCCATGGTCCACGGGGTGCTCATGGAGATCATGGGCGTGGGTGTGCTCATTATCGGGAGGAGCGGGATAGGCAAGAGCGAAAATGCCCTCGATCTGGTCATGCACGGCCACCGGCTCGTGGGCGACGACATAATAGAGGTAAAGAAGATAGGGGCGCTGGAACTGATAGGCGAGGCCCCGAAGATGATCAAGAACCTCCTCGAGATACGGGGTGTCGGCATCGTCGACATCCGCCAGCTTTTCGGCGTTTCGGCCGTCCGGAGGAGCAAGAGGATAGAACTGGTGGTGGAGCTGCTCGATTGGGACAACAACATAGAATACGACAGGGTGGGGCTGACGGAGGATAAATACCGCCTTCTCGGCATCGATCTGCCCCTCATGCGCATCCCCATAAGCCCCGGTCGGAACGTTTCTGCGATCATAGAGCTTGCGTGCAGGAACCACGTGCTCAAGAAGGAGGGGACAGACACCGCCAGGGACCTGGAAGAAAAGGTGCTCAGAACCATCCGAAAAGGGACCGAAGAATGAGAATACTTATCGTGAGCGGCATCTCGGGGTCGGGAAAGACCACCTTCCTGAAGGCCCTCGAAGATGCAGGCTATTTCTGCGTCGACAACTTTCCCCTTGTGCTTTTGCGCAAGTTTCTCGAACTCTCCACCGGGGCGGACTCGACCCTTGCGAAATCGGCCTTCGTCGTCGATATACGGGAGAGGGAGTTTTTCGAGGAAGGGAAGGACATACTCAAGAAGATCAAGGAAACGTATGGGACGGAGCTTGTGTTCCTCGAAAGCACCGACGAGGTGCTGTTCAAGCGCTTCAAGGAGACCAGGAGGAGCCACCCCTTCTACGATGTGTCCAACATAAGGGAGGCCCTCCACAAGGAACGGGAGCAGATGGACTGGATAAAGGAGATATCGGATAAGGTGATGGATACCTCCCTTTTTACCACCAACGGCCTGCGCAATTTCGTCATCAACGCTTACGGCGAGGGTGAAAAGAGGATGAAGATCCATCTAATCTCCTTCGGCTATTCCTACGGAATACCCCTGGAGGCCGATATCGTCCAGGATATCCGTTTCCTGCCGAACCCGTTTTTCGTGGAGCGGCTCAAGCCGAAGACCGGGCTTTCGGCGGACGTGGCCGACTACGTGAAGTCGAACGACGTGTACGACAAGTTTTTTCCTATAATGCTCGACTTTTTTGTTACCCTCATTCCCCTTTTTGAACGGGAGGGGAAGAGCTATCTCACCATCTGCATCGGGTGCACGGGGGGCAAGCACCGCGCCCCCGCCATCGTGAACGAACTCGAAGCGCACCTGCGCATGATGGACTACAATGTGACCGTGCTGCACAGGGACGTCGACAAGGAGGAGCAATGATAGGGATCGTCGTGGTGGCTCATTTCAACCTTGCCCGAGAGATGGTTGCCGCAACCGAGCTGATAGTCGGAAAGCAGGAACAGTTCGAGTATGTGGACATCTTCCCTGATGAGGATGTTGACAAGATAAAGAGGAAGCTCACCGACGCCCTCAAGACAATTGATGCCGGCCAAGGCGCGATCATCCTGACCGACATGTTTGGCGGTACCCCCTCCAATATCAGCCTCTCCTTCCTTCAGGAGGGGAAAGTGGAGGTGGTGACCGGAACAAACCTTCCCATGCTGATCAAGCTGGTCACGTACCGGCAGGGAAGGGGGCTGTCAGAGCTTGCAAGTTTTATCGCCACTTACGGCAAAAAGAATATTTATCTCGCCACGGACGTTCTAAACGTGCGGAAGGCGGAGTAGGGACGATGGAGGGAATTTTCACGATCAGGAACAGGCTCGGGCTTCATGCGCGGGCGGCTGCCCAGTTTGTGAAGAAGGCGTCGGGATATCGGTCGGAAGTATGGGTGGAAAAGGACGGACAGAGGGTGAACGGAAAGAGCATCATGGGCCTTCTGATGCTCGCCTGCCCCCTCGGAACGAAGCTGACCATCAGGATAGACGGCGCCGATGAGCATGATGCGTTCGCCGATCTCGGAAAGCTCATAGAGGACGGTTTCGGTGAGTCATGAATCACGATAGACCCTCGATCACGAAGCTCCACGGGACGGCCGTTTCGTCAGGCATAGCCATAGGCAAGGTATTCCTCCTCGAACGGGGCAAGATCCATGTGTCGAAACGCCCGATAAAAGAGGAGCAGGTAGAAAAAGAGATAGCCAGGTTCAGGTCCGCGGTCAGAAGCGCCGTGGAAGAGCTGAACGGGATCAAGGACTCCATCCCCGACGATGAGGTGCGAAAGCACGCCTTCATCCTTGACGCCCATCTGCTCATGCTCCAGGATAAATATTTCTCCGACGACGTGGTCGACATAATCAGGAAGCAGCACATTAATGCGGAATGGGCCCTTGAGATGGTGGTATCGAAGTTCCTGAGCAACTTCGACAAGGTCGAGGACCCGTACCTGCGGGAGCGCGGGCAGGACCTCAACCACATTTACCAGAGGCTCCTCAGCATAATGGTGAAGGGGAAGGTATCGGGCATCAATGCGAAGGGTATCAAGGGACGGGTTATTATTGTCGCCCCCGACCTGTCCCCGGCGGATACCATCCAGCTCGATCTTCATAAGGTGTCGGGCTTTGTCACGGACGTGGGCGGACGCACCGCCCACACCTCGATCGTGGCGAGGGCCCTCGAAATCCCGGCGGTGGTTGGTCTCGCAAGCGTGACGGCCCTGGCGAAGAACAACGACACGGTGATCATAGACGGGGACGAAGGGGTGGTGATCATAAACCCCTCGCCCGAAATGCAAAAAGAGTACCTGGCGAAGCAGGTCCATCTCAACGCCCAGAGAAAGGAATTCCTGCGGATCGCGAAGCTGAAATCCGAGACGAAGGACGGCTTCAAGATACGGGTGGGCGCCAATATCGAGCTTCTGGCCGAAATGGATCTCGTGGAGCGGTACGGGGCAGAGGGGATCGGTCTTTATCGGACGGAGTACATCTATCTCTCCCGCAAGACGCTCCCCACCGAGATGGACCACTACCACATTTACCGGAAGCTAGCGGAGAACAGGGCGGTCAAGTACACGACCGTCCGCACCCTCGACCTCGGCGGAGACAAATTCGCCTCCAAGATAGAGGTGCCGAAGGAGATCAACCCGGCCATGGGGCTCAGGGCCATCCGGCTCTGCATCAAGGAGGTGGAGATCTTCAAGGCGCAGCTTCGGGGGCTGCTCCGGGCGAGCGCGTACGGTCCCTTGAGAATACTCTTTCCCATGGTCTCGGGAATGGACGAGGTGAAGAAGGCAAAGGCCGTGCTGGGTGAATGCATGGAGGAACTGCGGTCGGAGAAAGTCCCCTTCAACGAAGAGATCAAGATCGGCATCATGATCGAGGTGCCCTCCGCCACCATGATAACGGACCTCCTCGCCCGGGAGGTCGATTTTTTCAGTATCGGCACGAACGATCTGATACAGTACACCATCGCGATAGACAGGATCAACGAGTACGTCTCCTATCTTTACGAGCCGCTGCATCCCGCCGTGCTGCGGATGATCAAGAGGACTGTTGATGATGCCCATGCGAGGAAGATAGAGGTCTCCCTGTGCGGGGAGATGGCGGGCGAAACCCTCTATGTGCCCATACTTCTCGGACTCGACCTGGACGAACTCTCCATGAACGCCTATGTGATCCCCAGGGTCAAGAAGATTATCAGGGGGCTCGGCCACAGTTACTGCAAGGAACTGGTAAAGGAGATATTCTCGAAAGAGTCGGCGAAGGAGAGCGAGTATCTTCTGAGAAAGGAAATGAGCACCATGTTCCCTGAGGATTTCGCGAGAAATATATAATTTACCAGGAGGTAGCGTTCTATGAGTATGTCGAGATTTCTTTT
>JBEKJU010000090.1:0-11833 GCA_050011095.1 Syntrophorhabdales bacterium | reverse complement strand
TTGATTCCCCTCACCCCGCCGTGATAGGCTTGCCCGTTGGAACGACTTTCGTCGCAGTTCGCACAATTTAAGACTTTCACACACAGGTTGGAGGCAGGAAGGAGGTTTCGCACATGGGCCTAAGGTATGAAGAGGTGACGGAAGAGGTGCAGAGGATGCTTCATGAGGTCGAGGCCAAGTATTTCCCCGAGCTCAGGAATGCGAAGATCATCACGCTCTTTGACGTGAAGAAGCGCACGTCGGGGGGCCGCGTGGTTCTCGGCCGCATCATGAAAACGAATGATCTTCTGAGGCACCTCACCAAAGACGAGGCGGTTGCCGTAGAGGGCTTCGATTACATTATCACCCTCGACAAGGAGGCATGGGGCGCCATCACCGATGCGGACAGGATCAGGGTGTTGCGCCACGAGCTGCGCCACACCTATTATGACATAGAATCGGAATCAAACCCTTACAGGCTTCTCGATCACAGCATATCCGACTTTTACGAAGAGGTGGAACTCAATAAGGACGACCCGAGGTGGCGGGAGCGCGTGGCCACCGTCGTCGAGGACATATACGAGCAGCAAAAGGAGGACCGGAAACAGGAACGTAACAAGCGGGGGAAGAGAAGGGGACAAGGAGGAGACGGGGAGTAATATCGACCGGCAGAACACGGAAAGCCACCCGCTCCGTCTGTCGAAAGGCCGCCCGACGCGCTAGGAGCGGCGTGTCTGCGCGCTACGGGCGGCGTGCCTGCTCTGCGACCATTTGCGGCTGCCCGGTTTACATGAACCGTGTCGCCAGAGGCCCTGGCCCACGCAGACGCCCTTGTTCGGGGGAATCTTCCCGCAGCAGACGTAGCAGGTATCCGCCCTGAACTCGTCAAAGAGCGAATCCTGGAAATATTGTCTTTTCTCTCTCTTGGGCACGCCCCAATATTACGCCTTTCCGGCCGTCAATTGCAAGAGTTTTCCGGAAAAGGCCGAGGAATTCCTCCAGGGTCAATATGTCCCCTACTTATCCCGTCTATTCCTGACCTGTTCGCTGGCGCGCGGAAAGGCGCTTTCGTTCGTATGGGGGATGAAGAGGGCCGCGATGAACTCGTCCATGAACGAGGGGTTATTCGCAAGCTCGATGTTCGTCATGGTCTTCGCTATCCGTTCCGTCTCCTTCAAAAGCTCGCGGGAGAACGAGAGCAGCCGGGCGCCCAGCAGGGAGCCGTTGCCGACGAAAAGGAACTTATCGACGTCCACATCCGGCAGGAGGCCGATTATCTGTGCCTTTTCCAGGTCTATGGAATGGCCGAAGCCGCCTGCGATGATCACCCTTTCCACATGCTCGAAGCGAAGGCCCACGCTGTCGAGGAGCGTCTTGCAGCCTGCATAGATGGCCGCCTTCGCCCGTATGAGGTTGTCGAGGTCGGCCTCTGTCAGGACGATGTCCCTCCCGATCTGGCTCTCGGCCGCGTAGCCCAGCACGTACTCCCAGCCGCTTTCCCCTTCTCTCACCCTGGGGGTCGGAAGGTCGCGGTTGAACTTGCCGCCCTGATCGATCACACCCGCCTCGAACAGCTCCGCCACGGCGTCTATCAGTCCGGAGCCGCACAGCCCTGAGGGTTTTGCCCGTCCTATGGTCAGGATCATCGGCTCATAGGTCGATGGATTGATCTTTATCTGCTCGATCGCCCCCCTTCCCGCCCTCATGCCGAACTTGATCCCTCCCCCTTCAAAGGCGGGTCCCGCGGAGCAGGAGGTGCACGTCAGCCAGTCCTTGTTGCCGACGACGATCTCGCCGTTCGTTCCCACGTCGATAAAGAGCGTCACCTCCTCGCGCTGAAAGATGCCGGACCCGAGGACGCCCGCCACAATGTCCCCGCCCACGTAAGAGGCGACACCCGGAAAGATGTACGTGAAGACGTGATCCTTGACATTCACCCCGAGGCTGACCGCCCTGACGGGGGGGATAAAGTTGGCCGTCGGGGTGTAGGGACTCAACATGACGTAGCGGGGATCGAGCCCGAGAACGAGATGGGTCATCGTGGGATTGCCGGCGAAGACGAGATGGGATATCGACTCCACCCCGATGCCGCTCATCGCGAGAAGCTCGCGGATGACGCCGTTGATGGTTGAGACGACGACCTCCTGGAGCCTCTTCAGCCCCCCGGCCTTCTGGGCGAAGACAATCCTCGATATGACATCCTCGCCGTAGCTTATCTGCCCGTTGTAGTCGGCGGTCTCGGCGAGGGTGCACAAACGGGTGCCGTTGTCCGGACCTTCCGCGCGGCTGTAGACCTGGCAGCGCGCGAGGTCGAGGAGTTGGCCGCAGACCGTCGTCGTCCCTATATCGATGACGATAGAATAGTTTGCTTCCTCGGTGTTGCCCGGTTCAACGTTTATGAGCGTGTACCCCTTCCTCGTCAGCGCGGAGGTCACGGTGACGCGCCAATCGGCCGCCCTCAGCGCGCCGGCCAGCCTCTTCAGCATTCTGAAGTCCACCGACACATCGCTCATGCGGTGTGTCTTCTTCAGCTCCCTCGTCAGTCTGGCAAGGTCGTTCATATTATCATCGGGCGTTGGCGGGGATAGCTCGACATACTTCTTGAAGACCGAGGGGTCGACGGACCATCCCTTTACGAGGAGGTCCACATCGAGGGCCGAGAGAATGTGGGAAGGTTCCCTCCCTCTCCTCAGGGCCGCCCGGTCGACCTGGGACTCGAAGGGGATCTCGACGACCAGATCGCCGTGGGGACGGGTCATACAGGCGAGGCGCACCCCCTCGTCGTATTCCCACTGGGGTATCTTGGGATGGGGCTGGGAGCGCGTTTTTCCCTCCCGCACCTTTATCCTGCATTTTCCGCAGGCGCCGTTGCCTCCACAGCTTGCGTTGATGTGTATCCCCGACCTCATGGCCGCCTCGAGGATCGTTTCATTTTCCTCGACAGGGAAGGTCCTTTCGCTCGGGAGAAATTTGATCCTGTACTGGTTCATTGTGTGAGCCCCCATCAGCCGTGAGCCGTATTCTTCCGGCAACTCCGGCACGAGTTCCCGTCTACCCGAGGAAGACGGACCGTCAGACCCGGAAAAAACCGGACCTCCGTTCACTATTCTAAACCGTATTGGCACATTATATCACCTTTCCTTATGCTGTCAAGCCCTCGGCCTCACGCATAATTTTGTTGACACGGGAGAGGCCACACTGTATCATAATTTAACTTTATAGTTCATTATAGTGAATTTATGTATAATGCACCCATACTAAAGAAGGCAGTCGAGGTCATCAAGCTCATCGTCAGGGAGAACAAGCCTCTCGGCGTGACGGACATCGCCAGGTCCCTCACGATCAGCAAGAGCACGACGTTCGGCATACTGAAATCACTCGAGGAAGAGGGCTTTTTCGTGAAGGACCCCTCGAGCAAGAAGTATAGCACGGGGAGCACGCTCTTTGAGCTTTCGAAAAAAATCCTCCGGACGACCGATGTCGCCATGACTGCCCGGCCGTACCTGGAGCGCCTCCAGGAGGCCGTGAACGAGACCGTATTCCTGGGCATCAGGGAGGACGAGAACATAAAGGTCCTCGACGTGCTGGAACCGCAAAAGGAGTTCAAGATATCATCGTCCGTGGGGGCCCGCATGTCTCTGGTCGCCGGTGTGGCGGGCAAGATCTTCCTTTCGGCGCTGAGCGATAGGGAGGTGGTGGAACTCCTCTCGCAGAAGGGGCTCCGCAGGTATACGGAGAACAGCATCGTTGACGTGGAGGTCTTCCTCGAGGAGATCGAGCGGACGCGGGCCCAGGGGTACGCCGTGGACGTTGAGGAATACATGAAGGGCATACGGGCCGTGGGCGCCCTCATATATTCAGGCCATTTTGTCGTTGCCGGCCTCTGGGTCGTGGGCTTCACGAACTCCATGAGCGACGACGAGCTGCCCGTGGTGATCAGTCACGTGAAGGCAGCGGCCGAACAGATCAGTATCCGTCTTTCACCGTTCTTTCCCGCAAAGCGCCCGCAAAGCGCGAGGAACGGCATCTCAGGCTTACGCGATCACCCGGCCGGCGAATTTTTCGGAAAGTAGGAGGTAGCGACGGGCCTCTTCCGGTTTCCCCCTCTTCCCGGCGCCCCGCGCCACGATCGCACACTTTCGCCGCAGCTCCGCGACGGTTGCGCCCCGCAAGGCCTCGCTCAGGGCCTCTGATTCCAGCATCTTCACAAGGCTCCGGATGCGGAACCTGTCCATGACATCGTAGCGTCTCGACAGCTGGTCCGCGTGGCCGCCCCTTTTCACGATGAGGGGCCGCGGGATGAAGAGGACCGGGTAGCGGCTGCAGATGCGGAGCCACATGTCGTAGTCTTCGCAGACGGGCAGGGATTCGTCAAAGAAACCGACCTCATTAAAGACCTCCCTCTTGAACACCGCCGAGGAAGGGCTTATGATGCATAGGGGAAGACACCGGTCGTAGATGAACCCCGAGTACTTGCAATGTCTCATCTTCTGGTTGAGCCTCCGGCCGTTTCTGAGCCATATCTCGTCCGTATAACTTATCCCGTAGCCCCCAGCCTCCATTGCCGCCATCTGAATCGAGAGCTTCTCCCTCTTCCACAGGTCATCGACATCGAGAAACGCGAGATAATCCCCCTCTGCACGGCGGATGCCGTGGTTGCGGGCCGAGCTGACGCCGCCGTTCTCCTTCCATTCGTACCTGACGGGAAGGCCACGGACGACCTCGGCCGAGTCGTCCGTGGAGCCGTCGTCTACCACGATGACCTCCCTGTCTTTGTAGTCCTGGCGCAGCACGGAGGCGAGGGCCTCCTCAAGGAAGCGCCGCCTGTTGTAAGTGGTGATGATAACAGAGACCATGGATAATTCCCGGACCTTCCGTCGGTCGGGACAGGTCCAAAAAATAAGGGGCGGATAGATCCGCCCCTTATTTTCGCTTTAAATGAAATGGCGGGGACGACGAGACTTGAACTCGCGGCCTCCGGCGTGACAGGCCGGCGTTATTACCAGCTTAACTACGTCCCCGCTCTATTTTTGCCGGTGGAACCGGACTTATTTCTTTCCTTTATGGTAGGCGGAACAGGGATTGAACCTGTGACCCCCGGCTTGTAAGGCCGATGCTCTCCCGCTGAGCTACCCGCCCTCGTCCGCTATTTATAACAGTTCTCCCGACAAAAGTCAAAGAACCTTTAGGCGATCTCAGCCTCTTCCTCATAGATGAGAATCGGTTTCTCGTGGTTGACGATCACCTCTTCGCTTACCACGCACTCCTTCACATTGGCAATCGACGGGAGTTCGTACATGACATCAAGCATGACCTTTTCCATGATCGACCGCAATCCCCTCGCCCCGGTCTTCTTTTTCATCGCCTCTCTCGCGATGCCGCGGATCGCGCCCTCTGTGAAGGTAAGCTTCACGTTCTCAAGCTCGAAGAGTTTCTTGTACTGCTTGACGATGGCGTTCCTCGGCTTCTTCAATATCTCGACAAGCACCTCCTCGCCCAGTTCCTCGAGGGTCGCCGTGATAGGGAGTCTGCCGATGAACTCGGGGATCAAGCCGTATTTCAACAGGTCCTCGGGCTGGACCTCCCTGATCAGCTCGCCGTACATCTTGTCTCTTCCGCCTTCAACGTCAACGCCGAAGCCGATGCCCTTCTTGCCGATCCGGTTCGCGATGATAGATTCGAGCCCGTGGAATGCGCCGCCGCAGATAAAGAGGATGTTTGTCGTGTCAACCTTGATGTAGTCCTGCTGCGGGTGCTTCCTGCCGCCCTTGGGCGGGACATTGGCAACCGTCCCCTCGATGATCTTCAGGAGCGCCTGCTGTACGCCTTCGCCCGATACGTCGCGCGTAATGGAAGGACTGTCCGTCTTCTTGGAGATCTTGTCGATCTCGTCGATGTAGACGATGCCCTTTTCCGCCCTTTCTATATTATAGTCGGCGGACTGGAGAAGGTTGAGTATGATGTTCTCCACGTCCTCACCCACGTAACCCGCCTCCGTGAGGGTCGTCGCGTCCGCGATGGTAAAGGGCACGTGAAGTATCCTCGCCAGGGTCTGGGCGAGGAGGGTCTTCCCCGACCCCGTCGGGCCGACTAGAAGGATGTTGCTCTTCTGGATCTCCACATCGTCGAAGGTTGTCCTGGACTCGATCCTCTTGTAGTGGTTGTAGACGGCGACCGAAAGAACCTTTTTCGCGAAATCCTGCCCGATCACGTACTCGTCGAGGATCCTCCTGATCTCGTGGGGCTTCGGTATGGAGGTCTTTATGTACTCGAACCTCTCCCGCTTCGCCTCCTCCTGAATGATCTCATTGCAGAGCTCTATGCACTCGTCGCAGATGTAGACCATCGGGCCCGCGATCAGTTTTTTCACCTCGTCCTGACTTTTTCCACAGAAAGAGCAATGGAGCTTCATCGTCCTTCCGTTGTTTTTCTTCATCACTGTCATGCTCTCTTCTCCACTATTTGATCTATGATGCCATACTTGAGTGCCTGTTCAGCCGTCATATAGAAGTCCCTCTCCGTATCAAGCCTGATCCGCTCCACGTCCTGTCCCGTATGCTTCGTGAAAATCGTGTTGATCTCTTCCCGCATCCTCAGGATCTCCCGTGCCTGGATGTCTATGTCCGTTGCCTGGCCCTGGACGCCGCCGAGGGGCTGATGGATGAGCACCCGCGCGTGCGGAAGGGCATAACGCTTCCCCTTGGCACCGCCCGCGAGCAGCACGGCCCCCATGCTCGCTGCCTGTCCTATGCAGATGGTGGCGACCTCGGGCTTCACATACTGCATTGTATCATAAATTGCGAGTCCGCTGGTAATGATACCGCCTGGCGAATTCACGTAAACGTAGATGTCTTTGCCGGGATCTTCCGATTCGAGGAAGAGCAGCTGGGCGATTATGAGGTTGGCGACCACGTCGTCTACGGCCGTGCCGAGGAAGACTATCCGCTCCTTGAGCAGCCTCGAATAGATATCGTAGGCCCGTTCTCCCCGCCCGTCCTTCTCGATGACCATTGGTACGAGAGTCATTCTTTCTCCTTTATCGTCGCCTTCTCCGTGAGAAAGGCGAACGTTTTCTCCTCCAGCATACTGTTCCTGAGGTTGGCCGTCAGGTCGTATTTTTCATAAAATTCTTTCATATAATCATAAGCTCTCTTGCTTTCTTCCGCAATTCTTTTCAACCGCTCGTCGACCTCGTCGTCCTCTATCTTTATCCCCTCCCTGTCGGCGATCTTTCCGAGGATCATCCCCATCTTGATCCGCTTCTCCGCCTCAGGCTCATACTCCTTTTGCAGGGCGGCGCTGAGGGTCATCTCCTCGTCGTTGCCGAGGGCGCCTGTTTTCATCCGGGATCTGGCCTCACCGACGAGCATCTCCACACGCTTCGCGAGGAGCCTCGCAGGCACGGGGATATCCGTCTTTGCAAGCAGGAATCCCGCTATCTGCTCAATGACGGCATTCTTTTTCTGCGCCTCTTTTGCCTTCTCCAGCTCTGTTATCACGTTGGCCCGCAACTGGTCCATGTTCTCGAAATTGACGTCCTTAGCAAACTCGTCGTTCAGCTCCGGCAGCTTCTTCTCCTTGATCTCTTTCACGAGCACCTTGAAGACCAGTTTCTTGCCCGCTATATCCTTATCGGGATAATCGGCCGCGAAATTTACCTCTATCTCCTTTTCGTCGCCTGCCTTCATGCCTACCACCCCGTTTTCGAATTCAGGCATCAGGTTGGGGCCGCCGAGGTCCAGGGGGTACGATTCGGTCTTCACGGCCTTGACCGGCTTCCCGTTGTGGAAGGCCTCGTACTTGATGATCACGAGGTCCCCTTTCCCGGCAGCGGCGTCCGGGTCCCGGTCGATCATCTCCGTGTGCATCTCCCGCATGGACTCGAGTCGCCTGGCCACCTCGTCGTCGGTCACGGTGATCTTCGCGACTTCGACCTCCATACCCTCGAACGAAGGAAGCTCGAACTCGGGGACGATCTCGCATTCCATTTTGTATCCGTACTGGTTATCGTCCTGCAGGAACTCGACCCTGGGCTCGCTCACCGGCTTGACGTCCGTCTTGGACAGGGCTTCCCCCATCGTCTCTTCCACCATCTTCCTCTTCAGCTCGTCGTCGATATAGTCCCTGTAGTACGACTGGATCACGGATCTCGGAACCTTTCCCGGCCGAAAGCCTTTGATCTTCGCCCGCTTCTTCAGATCCTGATATATCCCTTCACGCAGTTCGCTGATCGTGGCCTCGTCCAGGACAACCTCGATGTTCTTCCTGACCCTATCCAGATTTTCCACTTCTACCTTCATGCATCCTCCGCGATTTACCAAAAACAGGGATTTATATTTCGTGCTTGGACGTGTTATTATAACTGGAAATTAACAAATTATCAAGCGGTCGTCGGCGCTTCTGTCGATGGCGCTGTTTAGGGGCCCGTTGCCTTCTGTATCCAAAACAATGCCGTTATCGGGGATTATGATGCGGACTTCGGGAAGGGTATACGGATTGCGCCAACCGGGCATTCCGCCGCGCAAAAGCCGCACTCCTCGCAGAACTCGTCCTCTATGCGGGCCTTCTTGTCCTTCAGCGCGATTGCCAGCGGAGGGCAGACCTCCATACATCTTCTGCATCCCGTGCAGGTATCGTCATCGATAAGCGGTATCATATCTGCATTCCCCAACGATAGCCGTCATGAATGGCGTTATGGAGCCGTCTCGGCCGTTTGGCGTCACCCAGGAAATAGACCTCGGGCGCGCAACCGGCGAGGGTGCCGCCCGGGTCTTCCGGGGCCTCCCTTATCGCCACGACAATATCATCGACGTCGATCACCTTCTCGCCCTTCGGCGAGGAGATGCGGACCGTTTTTCCCGGCCCTATCGTCGGCACCGCCCGGGTGAGGAAGGTGACGCCCCTTTCCCTGAAGAGCTTCAGGAAGCGCCACAGGTAAAAGGGGCTCACGTCGCGTCCGAGGCGACCGGATTCCTCGACGATCGTGAGATCGTAGTCACCGTGATTGAGCAGGTAGACGGCCACGGCCAAACCGACGCCGTCTCCCCCGACGATGAGCACGGCCTTGCCCGGCTCCTTCGCGCGGCCGATGATCTCTTCCGGATCGAGGCAGCCGGCAGCCGGCAGGACCTTGAATCGGGCGCCCGAGGCGATCACCGCCACGTCAAGCCGCCGGTCACGGAGCATCTCCGGGGTGCATTCCTGCCCA
This sequence comes from Syntrophorhabdales bacterium, assembly GCA_050011095.1. Classification (GTDB taxonomy): domain Bacteria; phylum Desulfobacterota; class Syntrophorhabdia; order Syntrophorhabdales; family WCHB1-27; genus JBEKJU01. The sequence goes on along the minus strand of JBEKJU010000090.1, from coordinate 2,646 downwards.
AGATCGATCCGCACGCCCGCCTTGCGGCACTCCCCCTCAAGGTACCTGATCGGCCGGAGCAGCTCGTCTGCTCCATCGTCGACCCGCGATGCGAGGAGGATGCTGCCGCCCAGGGACGACCTCTTCTCCCACAGGGTGACGTCATGTCCCCTCATGCCTGCCACCGCCGCGTACTGCAGCCCGGCGGGCCCGCCGCCGATCACGCCGATCCTCTTTCTTCCGGGGGCCTTCGCGAACCCCCCAAAGCCCCAGGAGGGGTCTTTCTCGTGGCCGAGAGAGGGCCTTACCGAACACATAATGGGCTGGTGGTAGTAGAGGCGGGAAAAACAAAGATTGCAGGCTATGCAGGGAACGATCTCCCCCACCCTCCCCTCGGCCACCTTGCCGGGCAGGTCGGGATCGGCTATCATGGCCCTGCAGGACTCCCAGAAATCGATCACGCCGTCGCCGATCGCCTTTTCAGGAATCTCGGGCAGGAAAAGACGGAAGGCCATCATTACGGGGATGTTCACTGCCTTTTTCACCCGCTCGGCGACCCAGAGCCAGTGGCCCATGGGCACATCCCTCGTGATGACGGATACCGACGATTCATGCCAGCCGACGGTGACGCTCACGAAATCGGCACCCGCCTCCTCGGCGATGCGGAAGCTCTCGATGCTCTCCTCCAGTGTGTTGCCGCCCCTGTCATCGAGAATCTCGGCCCCGCAGAGCCGAATCCCCACGGGCACCCTGTCGCCGATTTCGGCCTTTATGGCGCCGAGGATCTCTACCATGAGGCGGCACCTTTCCCGCACCGTCTCCCCCCCGTACTCGTCCTGCCGCTTATTCGTGTAACGGGAGATGAAGGTCGAGATGAGGTAGCCGACGATGCCCGACAGCTCGATCATGTCGTACCCTGCCTCGACAGCCCTTCGCGCGGCCGCCGCATGGTCCCTGACGGCCTGCCTTATCTCGACCGGTGTGATCTCCCTGGGGGGCTTGAAATAGGACAGCCGCTGCGGCACGACGGACGGCATGAGGCAGTAATCGAGGTCAACACCGCCTTCCCTCCCGCAGTGGAGGATCTGCAGGGCCGCCAGCGCCCCGTTACGTTTTATCGCCTCCGCGAGCCTCGCAAGACCGGGGATGAACCGGTCCTCGGCGATGGACATGGTGCCCCGGAAGCCTTTTCCCTCACCCAGCGGGTCCGGGTAGGCGCCCTGGGTCGTCACGATACCTGCCCCTCCCCGCGCCTGGGCCTCAAGGTAGGCGATCTCCCTGTCTGTCACGAAGCCGTCCTGCGTATTGAAGTTCGTTTCGGTGGCGGCGTATTTTATCCGGTTCTTCGCGGTCAGTGATCCAATGCGTCCTGGGGAAAAAACGTGCGGGTAGTTCATCCTGTTTCCTCGTCCTGTCCCTTATTTCCTCCTGCCGGACAATGCCGTTCCTACGTCATAGGTAACCATAGGCGGGAAGCGAAGTCAATATGTTGCGAACCGGCGTCCCACAAGGAATTTATCCATGAAGGAAGGGGCGGATGGGTTTTACCCGTGGAGGGGGCGCCGAGCCATCAGTCAAAAAACTCCGTTGAGGGGGAAAGCTTCATCGGCTTGCCGATGAAGGGGGCGCTGAGCCCCGGTAATTGCGCGCCGAGCCCCACTAAACCTAAGTGGTCCATTTCCAAAGTTCGGTGACGTATTCGGCGTTCACAACTGCCGTCATTCCGGGCAAGCGGAGCGCGACCCGGAATCCAGAAAGAAACATGGATTCCGGCGTCCGCCGGAATGACGGCAGTAAGGGGTTCCGATAGAGATGAATGTTAGCGTATTTACGAAATGGACCACTAAGCGACCCGGCGTCAGCGCAGGGCAGTTTTCGCAAATTCAATGACCATCCGCACGCTTTCGGCGATGTCGACAACGCTCGAGTCGATACAGAGATGATAATTTCGTGCATCGGTCCATTCCATTCCGACCATATCCTTGATGAATCTGGCCCTTCTCCGGTCCGACTCCTCCACCCTGGCCCGCGCCTGCCGCAAATCGGCGGTACGGTCGGCCTTCATCACCCGCCCCACCCGATAATCGCGAGGGGCATGGATGAATAGGTGAATCGTTTTCGGACGGCCTTTCAACACGTGAAAGCCGCCGCGACCCATGATGACCGCGTCATGCTTATCCACAATCTCGTTTATGATCGTGCCTTCGAGAACGAACAGATCTCTGTCGTAGACCGGCCGGTCCCTTGGGATGTATCCGGCCTCCGGGGTCCCCAGGGCTAACGTCCTCAGGAAGTTCTGGAGGAAGCCGCACGATTTCTCCTCGTATTCCTCCAGGGACATGGCATCCCTGTTGAGAAGGCCCGCCGCCCGGCGGAGGATCTCCCTGTCGACGTATGAAAAACCAAGCGCCTTCGCCACCTGGTAGCCGACGTAGGTGCCGCCGCTCCCCATCTGTCTCGACACGGTGAGTACCCTGTGCCCCTGTTTCGCCATCTGATCCTCCATGGTTGTCAGTCCGTGACCATCTCCGCCCCCCTCGCCCTCTGCGGGTCCTTGACAAGGAGCGTCAGGGGTGTAGAGAGAAAGAAAAGCAAGGCGATAAGAAAAAAGACATGGTTATAGGCAAGCATCGACGCCTGCCTTCCGACCATCCCCTCCATGACCTT
>JBEKJU010000089.1:0-11991 GCA_050011095.1 Syntrophorhabdales bacterium | reverse complement strand
AGCTTCCCGTAAAAGGGCGAGTTGTTATAGGCCCACTCGACGATGCGACGGAACTTCTTCACCTGAAGTTCTTGAAGCCTTTCCCTGGGCAATGTCTCCAGGATCGGGTTCCAGTATATGCTCCCGTTCTGTGCCATTCCGCAACCTCCTTACTGTTTCGTTTTTGTGAAAAACGAGGGAACCGCTGAAGGATACCCCCCCCTTGACCCTTCTTCGGGGACTTCGCCGCCGTTCTTGCAAAAGAGAAGGCAACGAATCCCCGCGCCTCCGCGATGTGCCGCTTGAGTGGCCCGGATAGGCCCCCTATGCCCTTAATGGCTGCGCATGGGTGCACTATATCGTTCATCTAATGCACATTATGTGCATTAGATGAACGATATACCCGGCCATAATCTTTGTCAAGCGAAAACGTGGGCCTTCCGGGAAAGTGGGCCGCACTTCTTGCAATGGGCGGGTATTGGGTGTAGAGTGGGGATATGCGGAAAGAGAACGTGATAATCCTCGTGATCGTGACGTTCGTTGTGGCCTTCGTGGCAGGCGCGGTGAGCGGCATACGGTTCTATGCCCGCGAAGGGACGCGCGGGCGGGCAGAGGCGCCTACCGGGATGCCGCCAAGCGGTATGCCAACCGGGGCGCCGCCCGTGGCAGGCGCGGGCGCCACGGGCGCTACGGCGGCCGTGAGCGCCGCGGACGCCAGGGTGCTGGAGGCCGCCGTCCAAAGCGATCCCAAAGACCTTAAGGCGCTCATCGCCCTCGGCAACCTCTATTTCGATTCGAACCGGTACGGGTCGGCCATCGACACGTATCAGAGGGCGCTGGCGCTCGATCCGAAAAACCCCGACGTGCGCACCGATCTGGGCATCATGTACAGGGCGGTCAAGGATTACGACCGGGCGATCAAGGAGTTCAGGGAGGCGGCGCGCCTCGATTCGGCCCACAGGAACAGCAGGTTCAACCTGGGCGTGGTGCTCCAGCACGACAAGAAGGATACGGCTGGGGCTGTCGCCGCCTGGGAGGAGTTTTTGAAGGTCGAGCCGTCAGGGGAGAGGGCCGATATGGCCAGGGCCGAGATCGAGGCGTTGAAGGGTCCGGCGAGATAGGCCGAAGACCGGCTTTCGGCTCATCCCGGAATGACGGGGAAAGGGTCGCAAATCGCGGTTTGTCACACGTTCTCTCCCCGCCCGCATGAGGCGGCCGCGGGGGTTACGCGTCTTTCCCCTCGCGTCCGCCTCATGCAAGACAATTCGTCCTGGCGATAGTTCCTAGCGATAGTTCCTAGCGATAGTGGTGATGGTGATGCCAATGGTGATGGTGGTGCCTGTGGTGGCACCAGGCCGACGCCGGCGTGACGACCGTACCCAGGGCAAGGGCGACGAGCACGAGCAAAATAATTCCCAACCTTCTCATGATACCTCCAAAAACGTCTATTTGTCTCCCCTTGGAAGACCCTATATCTTAGCACAGGACTCATGGGGGTTCGCAAGCGGAAGTCTGGACATCCGATATGTGGCGCTAGGCCTTAGTCCGGCGGATGATTCTCTATTCTGAATCTTCGTGCCCCGGACAGGATTTAAGGCCGTATCCGGGCGGGGGGTGCAGGCATCACGGACGCCCATCCCGGACCGTCCCGTAAATGACCTGCCGGCCGCATCCTGGCGCGTCCGTTGGACCATTGATTAGCGTCTTTGTAAAGTATATACTGTTATTAGGCAAACCAATATGGGTGACCGATAAAGTTCTCGATAATGAACACGGGCATCTTGGAGAAACCATGAAGGACGAACGGCACGAACCGGACAGACGGCCTCGCGCAGGCGATGCGGCCCCGGCGGACCTCGAAATCTCCGGCGACGAGGCGTGCCGCCTCATGCATGGCGACAGCCGGGTAATCCTCGTGGACGTACGGGATGAAGGGGAAATGTGTCTCGGCTATATCAAGGGTTCGCGGCATGTCCCCCTCGGCCGTTTGGAAGAGGAGTTCGGCGGGCCGGCGGAAGGCGCGGGCGCGCGGGACGCCCCGGTTATCGTCTACTGCGCGGGCGGCAGGCTGTCGCAGCGCGCCGCGGGGCGGATCAGGGCGATGGGCTTTGCCCATACCCGCTCCGTGCGGGGCGGTTACGAGGCATTGCGTGCGGCGGGCTGCGAGGTCGTCTTCGATGGGGCCTTCACCGCCGAGCAGCTCGACCGCTACAGCCGGACGATGGTCCTCAAGGAGATCGGTGAAGAGGGGCAGGTGCGACTCATGGAGGCAAAGGTCCTCCTCGTGGGGGCGGGGGCCCTCGCCTCTACCGCTGCGCCCTACCTCGCCGCGTGTGGGGTGGGGACGGTCGGCATCGTCGATTCGGATGTGGTCGATCTTTCGAACCTGAACAGACAGGTCATCCACAGCACGAACGATGTGGGGAGGCCCAAGGTCGATTCCGCCCGTGACGCTATCGGGCGGCTCAATCCGAATGTCAAGGTAATCACCTTCCCCATGCGTCTTGTCCCGGCGAACGCCCTTGAGATCATCGGTGGTTTCGACGTCGTCCTCGATGCCTCCGATAACGTGGGCACGAAGTTCCTTCTGAACGACGCCTGCTTTTTCGCACACAAGCCCTATATCTTCGGCGGCGCCGTGGGCTTTGACGGGCAGGCGGGTGTCTTCTTTCCCAAGGAAGGAGGACCGTGTCTGAGGTGCCTCTTCCCGGTGCCGCCACCCCAGCACCTCGCGCCGAGTTGCAGCCAGGTGGGTGTCCTGGGCATGGTGCCCGGACAGATCGGCCTGGTTCAGGCCACGGAGGCGGTGAAACTGATCCTCAAGATAGGAACGTCGATGATCGGCAGGTTTTTTATCTATGACGCCCTCAGGGCGTTCTTTCAGGTCGTCGAGACGGCGAGGCGGCCCGATTGCCCGCTGTGCGGCGAGACCCCCCGGATAACGGGCCTCATCGGGCCGGGCAGCGCCCACTACGAGGGCGTCGAGGCGTGCGGGGAGGACGAGGCGTACTGATGAAAAAAAGCGGGTCTAGCCGGTCAAAAACGCCCCTGAGGGGGAAAGCGCCACCCGCAGACATAGGCTTTACCTCTCATTTACAACCCGCGGGCTGCGGGTGCCCGGCAAGAGCAGGTGGTCGGAGAGAAGGGGGCGCTGAGCCCCGGCACTTCAACTCCGTTGAGGGGGGAAGCTTCGGCCGCTTTGCGGACGAAGGGGGCGCTGAGCCCCGGTAATAGTGCCTACCGAATAAATAAGGAGGACGACATGGCTGACAAGACGGAAGACGGCTCTTTGGCGGGCATGAGCGGCCAGAAGGGCGAGAAGAAGGAAGGCGAGGCGACCTACAAGATCAGGCTGAAGGTGGTCGACAGGGAGACCGCTCAGTCGCGGTACGTCACGCTTGACGAGGCAAAGGACTGGGACTGGGACACCCCGGACATCTGGAGGATGATAGGTGGCTGGCAGATCACGAGCTTTCAACAGCTCCTCAATCTGCTTTACATGAAGATGGAGAAGGGGATTACCGAGGTGGAGATGCTTGAGGCGCCCCGGTTCACCATGCTCGCGGGCGGTTGAGGCCGATCCCCGATAGATCAGCCTCCCGTGCGCGCCCCATGCCTTCCGCAGGCCTAGGCTGTGCGGGTTGGCTCAATGGTACGCTGCGCACTCCCCGGCTCAATCGGGCGGCGCGGGAGAAGAGCGGTCGGGGAGGGGGCGACCGGGTACCCGCGAAGCGGGTGTACCGGTAATGGCAGGGTGGCGGGGATGCCTTCGGTCCTTCCCCGGAGAACCTTCCCCGAATAACAGTTTTCAATTGAATAACAATTTAGGTTCATCCGGTTCTTGGGTAGCTGAAATGGAGCATGTCAAGCCTCTTCTTGAAATTGAGGATTACAAGTGATATTGGTTGAGAGACACGAGACAAGAGGCGAGGCAGGGGGATATCACTAATTTGTCCAACTCTTGAACCGACGTCCGCGTGGGTTCCGAGACTGCAAACCCCGCTCACTAAGACTTGAATCAAATCAATTGCCCGGTGCCGCGGGTTCCTTCGTAAGCGAATACTCCACGAGTTCATCAATGTGGCTCTCGCGCTGCCGTCCGTCGGAAAAAGTCGTTGATTCCACGCGCACGCATTTTTTTACAATGGGCGCATACCAGGTTATGATGCGGCCCGTGCGAACCTCGGCATCTGCGCCGTTTTTCCGCGTTTCTATGTTGCTCACTATCTTGTAGGCATCAAAAGTCCCGGCGGGCACGGTCACTTTCTCCAGGGCGACTACCCTTGCCTTCGCAAAGGATGAAAACGAGGCACCTTGACGGGTGAACCATCTAAACTCCCGGTCCCAGAAGAGGCCGACACTCATCGGGAACTTGTACTGCGGATTGAAGGGCTCCCATTTTACGTCGCCGGAGTCCGTGTCATTCCATTCCCTGGTAAAGTACTTAAGCTTTCTTGCCGATGTCCCCTTATTTTGCAATTGAACGACTATTTCCTTATCGTCCAGCCTGACGACGCGGTGCGAGTACTCCAGGGTCGTCTCTTTCGTGAAGTCGTCTATCTCACGATACTTCCAAATATTTCCGATATGAACATCCGGAATGCCGACCACATCGTTCGCCCATGCGGTCGCGGAAGCCAGAAGCACGATCAGGATGAGAAGGAGCTTTCTTATCACGGCTATTCCTTTTCGATAAGGTTGGAATTCGTCTGAGGGTCATGGTGAACTTCAATTTCCTGTAAGGACCTCCGCTCGGATGATCCGAGCACCTCGGGGGTGGCCGGAGGCATAGCGGGCTTCGCAGATGACAGACCTTCGTCTCCCTCGCGGGGCTTCTCCGTGGCAACTGGTGATGCTTGTTGCGACACGAAGACACAGCCCGACAATATAATGAGTAGTACCGCTGTTGAAGCCGTGAAGAACAGCGTCTTGCGGAAATCACCGAAGACTGTATTCAAGTAGCTCATAAATGTCCTTGCTTCTCACGCGCCCATCACGCTTGACCGTAGCTTCGAGTTTTACGTACCGTTTAACGGACGGGGCATACCAATACGTTTCGACGGTGTTTCCTATATTCACATCCTCATCCGTGCCGGTAGCATCCAGGACTACATTGATTCTGTATGCGTCGAACGTCCCGGCGGGTACAGTGACTTTTTCAAAGGCAACGATCTCTCCTTTGAAGAAGAACTTGCCGTGCTTGCCGTTTGAAAACAGCATTTTGTCGGCACTGCCGTCCCATTTCTTTCCCACACTCAGCGGAAAGGTGAGTTCCTTCAGATAGGGATTATACTGCGCTGAAATGACATCAACAGGATTCCATTCGCGTGTATAGGTTGAGATTCCGCTATCAGGCTTCCCCTTCACGCGGACTCGCGTTCTGATTTCGTTGACAGAGATTTCGACGACGTCTTCAATTCTCGTGAAGTCCTTTTCATTCGCTAAACCGTTGGTATGCTGCCAGGACCAGCGATCGCCCTTGTGGACGTCCGGACTGTCGGAATTTTGAGCAAAGGCATATCTATCAAATCCGGTTAAGCAAATGACTATCAACAATACCCCAAAAAACACAAGTCTTTTCATTGTCGCCCCCAGCTAAAACCTATTCCATGTTATCGGTCATCTAAGCAGAATCTTAAGATCATAATACCCGGCTGAGGGGGGGCTCCCTGCAACCTCACCCTCACCCACAGTTGCGGCTCTGGCGACTACCCTTTCGGAGATGTCAAAGGGATGAACCATTTCGGCGTTACCAAACTATAGAGGGCGACCATGTACGTGAGAATGACGCTTTTCCCACAAGAAGCTACCCCCTGGTGTACGTCGAGGCCGCTCGTTGAAAAACCTGTATCATGGCTATTGGTGTGGAAGCCAAACCATCGGCCCCACTGGATATCGCCTGTCTGCCCGTCAAAGGTGACGGCAAACGGAACTGAAAGACCGCTCACATTATTAAACCTCTATTGGATTTCACGGGCCGTGAGGCAGTATGGACAAACTTCACGGATATGGGCATAATTATGGGGTGTTGCGAGAAGGGGTACGGTCTCGGTTGACCGAAAGGCGGCCCACAGCGTCGGCACAATGATGCGAAGGCGGGGATTTAGCATGCGTGAGATTGTGAAGTCGAACAAACTGAACGGCGTCTGCTACGAGATTCGCGGCCCCATGCTCAGGGAGGCGAAGCGGCTCGAAGAAGAAGGATATACCATCCTTAAATTGAATAGCGGCAACCCTCCCGCTTTCGGCATTACGACGCCCGATGAGATCATGCGCGACGTGATACTCAATATCAAATCCGCCCAGGCGTACGGCGATTCCAAGGGCCTTTTTCCCGCCCGCAAGGCGATCATGCAGCAGTGCCAGGTCCGGGGCATCGAGCATGTCGAGATCGAGGACATCTACGTGGGCAACGGCGTGAGTGAAATGATCATGATGGCCATGCAGGGGCTTTTGAACGATGGCGATGAGATGCTCGTGCCGTCGCCCGACTATCCCTTGTGGACTGCCGCGGTAAACCTGTCCGGAGGGAAGGCCGTTCACTACAGGTGCGACGAGGATTCGGATTGGAACCCCGACCTGAAAGACATGGAGTCGAAGATCACTCCGAGAACCATGGGCATTGTCGTCATCAATCCGAACAATCCGACGGGCGCCGTGTATCCCGAAGAGGTTTTGCTCAAAATCGTCGAGATTGCCGAGAAACACGAGCTGATCCTGTTTGCGGACGAGATCTATGATCAGATTTTATACGATGGGGCTGTACATGTCCCTCTCGCCTCGCTTTCAAAAAATATCCTCCTCGTGACCTTCAACGGGCTCTCCAAGTCCCATCGCATCCCCGGCATGCGCGTGGGATGGATGATCGTGAGTGGGAAAAAGACAATAGCTGCCGACTATACGGCCGATGGGCTCGATACCCTGGCGAACATGCGCATGTGCGGCAACATGGTGGGCCAGCTCGCGATCCCTACGGCCCTGGGCGGCTACCAGAGCCTCATCCGGTTGATCTCGCCGGGCGGGAGACTCTACGAGCAGAGAAACGCCGCATACGAGGCTTTTCGCTCGATCCCCGGCATCACGTGTGTAAAACCGCGGGGCGCGCTCTACCTTTTTCCGAAAATTGACACAAAAAGATACAATATTACCGACGATCAAAAATTCCTCCTCGATTTCCTAATGGAAAAACATGTGCTCCTGGTCCAGGGGACAGGGTTCAACTGGCCTGCACCCGATCACTTTCGCCTGGTTTTCCTCCCGTCCGTCGAGGAAATAAAGACGGTTGCCGAGCGCATGACAGAATTTCTCCTGACCTATTCGCAGTAATACTCGCCTTCCCGCCCGAATGGATTGCCGGCAAGTAAAGGCCTCGCGGTCAGTCATTGACGGCCTACTCCTATCCTATCTTTTCCCTGAACTCAGGCGGCTTAAACATTACAACCCACCTTGAAAATCTTTATTACGACGGAGAAACCGGAAGAAGGCACAGGTCCCGGTCTCGCCGTGGTCCACGGCATCTATGGAACGTACGCGAGAACCGGATGAACCATAATTTAAATAATAATGATCAGAGCCCGTTATAGACGATGCGGCCCGCCACGATGGTCAAAAGGTTTCGCCCCTTCAGGGTGAGTCCGTGGAAGGGCGTGTTTCTGCCCTTCGAGAAAAAGGCGTTCCTGTCGACGGTCCACTCGGCGTCCTCGCTGAAGCAGATGAGATCGGCTGGTCTTCCGGCCTCAATCGCGCCATAAGGGAGATCGAGGAGGCGCGCGGGGTTCACGGTCATCTTCGAGAGGAGGCCCGCCATGTCGAGGACGCCCTCGCGGACGAGGGCGAGGCAGAGACCGAGCGCGGTTTCGAGGCCCGAGATGCCGGATGAGGCGAGGTTGAACTCCACATCCTTCGAGACGGCATCGTGTGGGGCGTGGTCCGTGGCGATCATGTCGATCGTGCCGTCTGCGAGCCCCTCCTTGATGGCCGCCACGTCGTCGGGCGAGCGAAGGGGCGGGTTCACCTTCGTATTCGTGTCGTAGGTGAGGGTGGCAGCATCCGACAGGGTGAAATAGTGAGGGCACGTGTCGCAAGTGATCCTGCCGTACTTCCGCTTTTCCTCGCGGATGATCTCGACCGCGCCCCGCGTCGAGGCATGGGTGATGTGGACGGGCGAGCCGGCATACCTGGCGATGGCGATATCCCTCCGGACGACGATCTCCTCCGCGATTGCGGGGACCGCGTCGAGACCCGTAATGAGCGACGTCGCGCCTTCGTGGACCACGCCGCCTGCCGACAGATCGTCGTCCTCGCAGTGGCAGATGACGGCGAGCTTGAAGAGGCGCGCGTACTCCATGGCCTTGAGGAAAAGGCGGCTGTTCTTCACAGATTTCCCGTCATCGGAGATGGCGACCACCCCGGCGCTGTGCATCTCCCCCATCTCGGACAAATCCCGACCCTTCAAGCCCTTCGTGATCGCCCCGCAGGGAAAGACGCGGACCACGCCCTCCGACCGGGCCTTCGCCATTATAAACTCGGTGACGCTTTTATTGTCGTTGACCGGGTCCGTATTCGCCATGCAGACGACGGACGTGAAGCCGCCCCGCGCCGCCGCCATAGTCCCCGTCCTGATCGTTTCCTTCCACTCGTAGCCGGGCTCCCGAAGGTGCGTGTGCACGTCGATAAGGCCGGGCGCGACAATCAGGCCGCGCGCGTCGATGACCTCGTCGGCCTGATCTCCCTTACCGGCGACGATCGCCACGCTTGTGGTGCCTTTGGCTGTGCCGCCGGCCTTCGCGCCCCCGGCTGCGTCCGTGAGATCGGGGCCTATCGCGGCGATGGCGCCGCCTTTTATCAGCACGTCGGCGATCTCGTCCCACCCCGTCATGGGGTCGATGACGCGGCCGCCCTTCACGAGGATCATGCCTCACCCCCCGAAAGCACATAGAGGATCGCCATCCTTACGGCGACGCCGTTCTCAACCTGGTTCAGGATGACCGAGTACGGGCCGTCGGCCACCTGGTCCGAGATCTCTATCCCCCTGTTCATCGGCCCCGGATGCATGATGATCACATCGGGCATAGCCGCCTTCAGATGGGCCTCGGTGAGGCAGTAGAGGGAGGAGTACTCCTTGATGGAAGGGATGAACGTCGTGCCGCCCCGTTCCTTCTGTATGCGGAGCATCATGATGACGTCCTTGCCTGCCACCGCCTCTTCCAGGTCGTAGGCGACCTTGACCCCCAGCCCTTCGAGATAGGGGGGAAGCATCGTGGGAGGGGCGCAGCACGTCACCTCCGTGTCGAATTTCCCGAGGGCGAAGATATTCGACCGGGCGACCCGGCTGTGGGCGATATCGCCGATGATCGCGATCTTCAGGCCGTCCAGGGTCTCCTTTTTCTCGCGCATCGTGAAGAGGTCGAGGAGCGCCTGCGTCGGGTGCTCGTGGGAGCCGTCGCCCGCGTTGATCACCGCCGAATCGAGGATCGAGGCGAGCATGTGGGGCGCCCCCGGCATGTTGTGCCTGATGATGATGACGTCGGGCCGCATCGATTCGAGGTTCCTCCCCATGTCCTTCAGGGTCTCGCCCTTCACCGTGCTGCTTGTGCTCGTCGAGATGTTGATTGTGTCGGCTGAGAGGCGCTTGGCCGCGATCTCGAAGGAGACGCGCGTCCTCGTGCTCGGCTCGTAGAAAAGGGTGATCACCGTCCTGCCTCTGAGCGTGGGGACCTTCTTGATGTCGCGGCGCGAGATGTCGCGGAACGAATCGGCCGTATCGAGAAGAAAGAGTATCTCCTCCCTCGACAGCTCCCTGACCCCCAAAAGATCCTTATGAGCCCAGTTCATCGTGCCTGTGGTGAGAGGAGGACCTCATCCTTCCCATCCATTTCGCGAAGCCTGACACGGACCTCCTCTTCCGTGGCGGCATTGTAAAGGACGCCCGTGTAGTCGGGCTGAATCGGGAGTTCCCGCGAACCCCGGTCGACGAGGACGGCGAGCTGAATCCGTTTCGGCCTCCCGAGGTCCATGATGGCGTCGATGGCGGCCCTGGTCGTCCGTCCCGTATAGAGGACATCGTCGACGAGGACGATGGTCATGTTGTTCACGTTGAATGGGATATCCGTCTTCTTCACCTGGGGCGCCTTCATCCTCGCGATGTCGTCCCGGTACATGGTGATGTCTAGGATGCCGAGGGGAAGCTCCCTGCCCTCGATCTCCCCGATTTTGTCACGCATCCTCTTTGCCAGAAAGATCCCCCTCGTCCTGATGCCGATGAGGCAGAGGTCCTCGGCGCCCTGGTTCTTTTCGAGGATCTCGTGGGCCATCCTGGTGGTGCTCCTCTCTATCGCCTTCTCATCAAGCAGGACGCGGTCCACTCAGTCTCCCATCGATATCGCGCGCTCCGGGCATGAATCGACGCACGCCGTGCACTCGATACAGTCTTCGGGGTTCGCGACAATGACCTCTCCCGCCGAGTCGATGAATACCTCGTACGGACAGGTGTCTACGCACTCCCCGCACTTCTTGCAAAGCTCTTCCGAAATGTAGGGTCGCATTGTGGTTATGATAAATACTTTGGAGGAAAAATGCAAATGCAATTATTTGGGGCTTGCGTCGCCCCCTCCACGGGCAAAGCCCGTGGAGCCACCCCCTCATGAAAAGGAAGGACCGAAGGCGAAAAGACCCTGAGTCAGCGCATCAATTGTTGGGACACCCGCTTCGCGCGACCCACTGCGTGGGTACCCCGCGGTCGCCCCCGCCGTGAGCAAAGCTCACGGAGTTTCCCCTCTCATAAAATGACCCTTGGTCGCCGCGTCAAAGTCGCGCGCATGCGGCCGGCCGTCCGGTCCTACTGGGTATCGGCCCCGGATGTCGCAGCAGGCAGCTTTGCGGCCTTCCGCCTCAGCCAGAGCTTGCCGACCACGATGACCCCTACAGCGAAGACCGCCTGAACACCGTATTCGGTGTAGACGCCCGGATGGAAGACCTTCACGATGAAGGCATCGCTCACGATCATGTCGCCGGCGACTCTGCCGAGAACGGCGGCGCCCAGGGTGACGATTATGGGATATCTATCCATGAGCCGGGAGAGGATGTCGCTCGCGAAGACGACGAGGGGGATGCTGCTGCCCAGGCCGAATATGAGCAGGGCCATGCTGCCTTTACAGGCCCCGGCAACGGCGAGCACGTTATCCGTGCTCATGACGAGGTCGGCTATGACGATGGTGATAACGGCCTTCCCCAGCGTATTGACCTCCTTCCGGCTCCCCTCCTCGCCAGTGCCCTCAATGAAGAGCTTCACCGAAATCCATGCGATGAGCCCTCCACCGACAAGTTTCAAGAAGCTTATCTCCAGGAGCTTCGCGCAAAAAAAGGTGAGCACGATACGGAGCACGACGGCCAGGCCGGTGCCGAGGATGATGCCCTGTAGCCTTTGCCTGCCCGAGAGCGAGCGGACCGCCAGGGCGATAACGACGGCGTTGTCGCCCGACAGGATTATGTTGATGACGATGACGCTCAGAAGAGCGAACCAGAAATCCGTAGTGAACGAGACATTACAAATGCTTCCCAAGTCCATGGAGCCCTCCCCCCCCGGTTGGTTGCCACATAGGACAGGATTGCCGCTTGCTCCGGTAAGCCGGATAGAGGCACAGAATGTTTTGCCGCGCCGCCCGCGAGTTCCCTCGCGATCCAACGGGACTACGATGCCGGCGGGATTATGATGACGCTGACGACGATACGTGATTATGTACCCCCCGGTAAGTACTATACCATACATCTAGGGAGGGGAATAGCGGTGTTCCTCTTATGTTTTGCCGACGCGAGCGACCTACGATTATTCACATCGCCGGGGCATACGTGGGTTCGGGACTACCACCGGAAAGGCGTAAGGCTTCATCCTTCCAGCACCTTCCTGATCGTCCTTGCAATCTCCCTCTTCGTCAGGGGCTTCATTGCAAAGGCCTTGATGCCTACCGCCATGGCGGTGTCGGCATCGACCAGATGGCTGAAGCCCGTGCACAT
>JBEKJU010000088.1:0-12043 GCA_050011095.1 Syntrophorhabdales bacterium | reverse complement strand
TTGGCAATCTCGCCCAATATGGGGGCATAGGCGATCATGTCAATGTAGCAGGACATGACCGCGATACACGTTGCCAACAACATGAGCCATCGATACCCTGAATACATTTCCTTTTCTTCCATGGTTCCTCCCCTACTTTTTTGTTTATGGCTTCAACCTTATCGAATCCGGTTACCTCCCTGCCAGGGGAAGGAATATGTTGACCTCGTCAAGGTCGTGAAGCTCGTGCGTAAGCTCCCTTGATATCCCTTTTACAAAGAAAACCCTCGCCTCCTTCTCAGGAAGACCGAGAACATTGAGAAGATCTCCAATTGACTTTCCCTGGTCCAATACCGCAATCACCCCCTTTTTGTCGTTGTAGCCGGGCGCGTAACTTCCGAGGGTCCCGAAGAGTTTTACCATGACGTTGACAGCCCCCATCTCTTACCTGAATTCCCCCCAGAAACGGTCAAGCTCGTCGTCGGGAACGGTAAACTTCACGTTGTGCGGCGGCAGCGTTTCTTCTTTCATAAATTCCGGAAGCCGGTCGTCGGCCCTGGTAAACCCGGCTGCCAGATTAAAACCGTGCTCTGTCTCGAGCAGTTCCTTTCCGAGGGTCATGATGTCTTCAAAGGCGAATTCCTTTCCGTAAAGGCCGTTCATCATCGAAAGGAAGCTCTCTTTGCCCTCGTCGGTCCCGACAATGGGGAGGTGTGTGAAATTGCAGAGTCCGGTGCAGTCCATGGCTGCCGTGAAAACCTGGACGCGGCGGCAATTATCCACCTGCCCGTCAGGATTGTGAGGGTCGAGCGTCCCACCCATAGACACGAGGTTCGTATGCACTACCCAGCCGGCCGTATGGTCCGCGCCCATGGGCGACGTTGCGTAGGTCACTCCCATCCCGTGGATCGCCCTGGGATCATAGGCCGCCATGGCCTGTCTTTTGACGCAGGGGATCCTCGTTGCGCCAAAGGCCCTTCCCGTTGCCCAGGCACCATTTCCAAGGATCTTCCCGAGGGATGTTCCCCTGCCCACTTCCTCGATCAGTTCCAGGGCCCCGGGGGCATCGCCGAACTGCTTTATACCGGCCTCCATTGCCACGCCTATCGCCTGGCCGATTTCCAGGGTATCGATCCCATAATCGTCACAAAGGCGGTCTGCCTTCGCTATGGAATCAAGGTCACTAATGTCGAGGTTCGCTCCATGGGCCCAAATGGTGCCGTATTCGAGGGCCGAGGTGATATACCCTCCCTGTTCGTCGAGATAGACGTTGGAACACTCGATAGTACAGAGAGAACAGCCTGCCCGGGACGGCTTGCCCCCTCTTCGCGTGATCACTTCGTACATGTATTCGCCGCTTACCCTGTCGATGCCCTCAAAGGTCCCCCGGCGGAAGTTTCTAGTGGGATAGGCGCCCGCTGCGTCTATGGCGCCCGCAAACAAATTGGTGCCGAGCAGCCTCAACGCCTGGCCGGTAAGAGGATGATCCCGCAGGGCCTTTGCGAGCCTTTTCGCGCCTTGCCTAAATTTTTCGGCGTCGGCTATCGTGACTCCGGGCCCATCGGCGTCGTCGATGATGATCGCCTTCAGGCCTTTTGCCCCCATCACCGCCCCCGTTCCTCCGCGGCCCGCGTGCCTGCACGGAAGGCCCGCGGTATCGGTGCATGCCACGGTAGCGACAGGCAACATCATCTCACCCGCCGGGCCTACGGAGAGAATGGCCGCCTTCTCTCCGTAGGCCGTATGAAGGGCCTTCACCAGCTCATAATTTTTCAGGCCCCGGTATGCCGAGCAGGAAATCAGCCTTCCTCCGTCCTTTGTCACGACAAGTAGGTAGGGCCGTTCCTCGTGGGGAAGTCCCTCGATCACAATTGCGGCAAGTCCGAGCCTGCCCAGCCGATAGGCCGCGGTGCCTCCCACATTGCTTTCCTTGATGCCCCCGGTAAGAGGACTTTTGAGACCGATCGAAAGCCTGCCCGAATTTGGCGCTTCTGTCCCCGAGAGCGCCCCTGGGGCAATGACGAGTTTATTATGCCTGCCCAGGGGGTGGCAGCCGGCGGGAACCTCGGCTGCCACCATGGCAGAGGTCAACCCCCTTCCAGCCAACCCAGAACAGGCGCGGGGAACCCCCCCAACCCGGATGTCGAGGGAGGACATATCCACGCGCAGTACCACACCCCCCATGGTGACCGCCTTTCGTTATTATTTTTGTAGTTCATAGCTTACCGTCGGGAAAAGAATGGGGTCTATACGGAGGGATACGTATTCGTGCCCGGAAAAGCCCCTAGTTCCATGTACGTCACGCGATACGCCTAGGAAGCGATGGCAATGTTGTGAAGAATCATTTTTTGGTCTATAATTGGGACATCTACAGGGGTTATGAACCAGGTTGGAGCCTGGTCGAGGGGCGTGAGAGGAGGCGGAGGCTCCAAGAGAGCGTCCCTAGCCCGCGAAAATAGTGAAAGGCCGGACCGACGGGGTGCCGGCCGGGAACAGGGAGGGCCAACGGGGGCTACAATTCATGGGCGAAAAGAAGAAAGCGCCGGGGAATCGTAACTACATGCGGGGTATCCGGAGCATGCCGGAACAGCGACGCGTGAAATACGAGCTTCGCGGTATCAAGGGATTTCTGCGAACCGTCCTCAATAATGCCTATGATGCGATTTTCATTCACGACCTTCAGGGAAGGGTCATAGACCTCAACGACAAGATGCTGGCAATGTACAGGGTAGACCGTGAAGAGGCCAAAAACCTCTTTATCGTCGATGATTTTTCCGCCCCGGAAAACCGCCTTGAGGAACTCCCCCTGCTATGGGAGAAGGTCGTCTCCGGCCAGGACCAGTTCTTTGAATGGAAGGCCAAGCGGCCGAGAGACGGTTCCTCCTTCGACGTGGAGGTTGCCCTCACCAAAATATCACTGCCTCACGGGGACTTTATCCTGGCAAACGTGCGCGATATCACGGAACGCAAACAGGTGGAACGGGAGCTTCAGGCCACCAGAGACTACCTAAGGACAGTCTTCAATAACGTGTATGATGCGATCTTTATCCATGATCTTAACGGAAAAGTCATAGACGTGAACCACAAGATGCTCGATCTTTACAAGGTAAGCCGCAAGGAGGCAACAGAACTCTCCATTATCCCGGACTATTCGACCCCCAATTACGCTACGGACAGGAGATTGTCTCGCTGGGCGTTATCTAATTGGGAAAGGGTCATATCCGGCGAGAATCAGTTCTTTGAGTGGAAGGCCAGGCGGCCCAGGGACGGTTACGAATTTGATGTGGAGGTATTCCTCACCAAGGTATCACTGCCTAACGGGGATTTTATCCTGGCAAACGTGCGCGATATCACCGAACGCAAGCGCATGGAAGCGCTGCTCGTCAAGGAAGGGGAGACCTTCTTTTCCGTCATGAAAAACAACCCGCACGGGATCGCCCTCTTCAACAACGACGGGACCTTTGTCTACTTCAACCCCGAGTTTACCAACATCACCGGCTACACCCTCGAAGACATCCCGACCGGCCGGGACTGGAGCCGAAGGGCGTACCCGGACCCCGAATACAGGGCAAAGACCGCAAGGTTCTGGAAGGCCGACAAGCGGTCGGAGGGACGGGGGAAAGACGTGGAATGGCGGGTCGCGTGTAAGAACGGGCAGTATAAGGACGTGGAGTTCCGGGTGACCTATTTGGGGGACAAGAGCCTCGTGGTGCTGACCGACACGACGGCGCGGAAGCGAGCTGAAGAAGAATTGCGGGCGGAAAAGCATAAGTTCCAGACGCTGACCGAAAATTCCCCCATGGGCATAATGATGGTAGGCGCGGATGAGTGCAACAAATACATAAATCCCAAATTCAGGGAATTGTTCGGCTATGATCTCGCCGACATCCCGAGCACGAAGGAATGGTTCACACGGGCATATCCCGATCCCTTTTACCGGCATCAGGCAAAAGAAAAATGGGCGTGCCACCGGAAACCGCAGAGGGCGGGCGAAGGGAAACCCTACACCAGGAAGGTACGTTGTAAGGATGGTACGGTCAAGTATATCAATCTTATCCCCGTGCAGCTCGAAACAGGCGAGATCATCATGACGTACGAGGACATCACGGAGAGCAAGGAGGCCGGGGACAAGCTGAGGGAACGGAACCTGGAGCTGGAGATTCTTAACGATATAATAGGATCGGTGAGCAACTCCCTCCATCTCCCCGAGATCCTCCAGTCCCTGAAAAAGGTCTTTGTCGAAAAACTCGCCATTCCGGTGGGGGGTATATTCCTCTACGGCGAGTTCAGCAGCAGGTCGACCATGGAGATCTGCTGGGGGATGCCGGAAGGCATGTACGATGATTTCGACAATTTTGTGCTGAGAGGCTACGGCGCTGGAACCATCGTCCGCGAAAATGAAGTAACCGTGACAAAGAACCACATGGAGGGCCTGGGCTCCGTCGATTTTCTCCTGAGCAGATTTCTCAAGAAGTGGTATACCAGTCTCTATATCCCGCTCGTTGCGGAGAACGAGATCCAGGGCATGGTAATCCTCATGAACGAAGACCCCGATTTTCCACGGGAGCAGATTGACTTTTTCGGAACGCTCGGGCAGCAGATCGGGGTCGTGATCCAGAACGCCCGCCTCTTTAGCAAGGTACGCGAGTCGCACAGACAGATGAAGGCGCTTTCGCTCCGGATAGTGGAGGTACAGGAAGCCGAGCGGCGGTATATCGCCCGCGAGCTCCATGACGAGATCGGGCAGCAGTTGACCGGTCTCAAACTTGCCATCGAGATGAATATGCTACGTTCAGAGGGGAAGGTGAAGGCAGACCTGATGGAGGCAAAGTCGGTCGTCAACAGAATCCTGATCCTTGTTCGCGAATTGTCGCTGAATCTCAGGCCGTCCATGCTCGATGATCTCGGTCTCCTCCTGACGCTTCCCTGGCATTTCGAAAGGTTCACCAGCCAGACACACATCAGCGTCTCCTTCAAGCACACGGGACTCAACGACAAACGCTTTCCGCTGGAAGTGGAAACGGCCGTTTACAGAATTGTCCAGGAGGGGCTCACCAATATTGCGCGCCACGCCGGGGTGGATGAGGCTGAGGTGCGGCTGTGGTCCGACGAAAAAACGGTGGGGGTGCAGATTGTGGATAGAGGCGTTGGCTTCGATGCCGACCTCCTGTCGAATCCGGGTAGCACAAGCGGCTTGCATGGAATGCGCGAGCGCGCAGTCCTGTTGGGGGGACGTCTCGCCATCGAAACCGGTCCGGGGTGCGGCACCCGTCTGACGGCGGAGTTGCCTGTGACGCCGGACAACAGGGCTATGGACGGTTATGAACGCTACCATCACGATAGTACTGGCGGATGACCACCCTATTGTGAGGCAGGGCGTCAAGGCCCTGCTTCAGAATGAGGCCGATTTTTCCCTCGTGGGCGAGGCCGGCGATGGTTTGAGCGCGGTGGAGATTACGGCCCGGCTCAAGCCCCGGATACTAGTGGCCGACCTGATGATGCCTCGCCTCAACGGGCTGGAAGTGACCCGGCAGGTGGCAAAAGTTTCAGCAGAGACGAGGGTGATAATTCTCTCGATGTATCTGAATGAGCCGTACGTGCTGGAGGCCCTGAGAAACGGCGCATACGGATATGTGGTGAAGGAATCGAATATATCCGACCTGGTCCATGCAATTCGCGAGGCTAGCGCGGGCCGGCGTTACCTGGGCCCGCCTCTTTCGGAGCGGGCCGTGAAGGCGTTCCTGGAAAAAACCGGAGATACCTCCCTCGATCTCTACGACACGCTCACCGTGCGGGAAAGCGAGGTCCTCCATCTCGCCGTCGATGGCTGCAGCGCCGCCGAAATTGCCGCGAGGCTTTTTATCAGCCCTCGCACGGTGGAGATACACAAGGCGAACATGATGCGCAAGCTGTGCCTTCGGACCCACACGGACTTAATCAAGTACGCCCTGAAAAGGGGCCTTATCCCCATGGAAGAGTAACAGCTCACCCCCCTGTCGCGCACCCCCGGGTTGACGGGTCCCGGCCGGTCTTCATGCCACGCGGCTGATCGTCCCTGCGATCAATTTCGACATTGCCGGATATGGTCGGATACCGGCCGAAAGCCACGTCACGTCCCCCCCAAGGGCCATCGCGTCGGGTCCCGGATAAGCTCCGGCGCTTCGCTTCCGATAAGAGGCTTTCTCGCTTGGGCGATGGTACGTACAAGTGGCCGCCTTACATTCCTGCAATGACAATCCCGTGGATTTTGTCAGGAAATCACCATAGGCCTTTGCCTCAGGGAGCCGTCCTCGCAGAGGGGATAGTTGAAACGCTTCTCGATAATGCCGACGAAGGCTTTCAGAAGAGGAGAGGAAGCGCATTCCCGGTTCGTCACCACGTCGATGCCAAGCTTTATTTCCCCGTTCACAACGGGGATGATGGTGAGTTTTCCCAAGGCCACTTCCTCCCTGACGCAGGGAAGAAACATCATGGCCATGCCCTTCTGCTGCAGGGCAAGTTGTTTGGCACATTCCACGTTGTCCACCTCTGCGCCGATCATGGGTGTCAGCTTTCTGCTCGCGAAATGGCGCAGGATCACTTCCCTTGACGTCGATCCTTCAGCCTGGAGGATGAGGGGGTACTCCACGAGGTCTTCCCATTTCACCTCGGACTTTCTGGCGAGCGGATACTCGGGACTCGCCACCAGGACCATTCTTTCCACTTCCGGTATGCTCGCGACGCGCAGCTTCTTGTCGATCGCGGGAAGGGGGCCGACGAGGCAGATGTCATGCTTGAAATCAAGCAGGTCTTCGATAAGGGTCAACGAAGGCCCTTCCCGCACAGAGAGCATCACGGAAGGGAAAAGCTCCTTGAATTTGTCGATCATCGGCGTGAGATAAAGTGTGATCGTCGTCGCGACGCCGATGCGCAGGCTGTTGACCCGGCAGCTTTTCAGGAAATTTTCCGCCATCATAACCTGGCTGATGACCGACTCCGCGTAGGTCACCAGCCGCTCGCCCGCTTTCGTTAGATGGACCCTTTTCCTCTTGACGTTGATGAGCTTCACCCCGAACTGTCCTTCCAGGCTCTTTATTTGCCGCGTCACCGCAGGCTGGGTAATGAAAAGCTTCTCGGAAGCGACGCTGAAGCTTTCTTCTTTCGCCACGAAGCAAAAGGTGATCAATTGCTGCACGTTGATCTGGGGAAGTTGCACAAACTCTAGACTACACCATTTAGCGTTTTCCGTCCAATATATTCAGACTCTATTTATGAATTCATCAGAAATATTGAGTTGCAAAGCTTGCCCCTTAAAACAATAATTGATCTTATCCCGGTACGGTTAGGACCGGCACATATGGTTCTTTCGGCGTGCAACCCCTGCTCGTGCGAGGGCGCCAATGAGATCGGGTACCCGGTGATCATCAAGCCCTCCGGCGGCGGAGGGGGGATCGGCATGGCCATTGTGCCGGACGAGGGAGAGACGCTCGCGGCCCTGGAATCGACCCGGTCGATTGCGACGGCGACCTTAGCCCCCTGCGATGTGTACCTCGAGAGTTACCTGTCGGACCCCCGCCATATAGAGTTTCAAATAATGGGGGATTCGAAGGGTAATGTGATACGCTTGGGGGAACGGGATCAAGGCGGTTTCCGGGAAAGGCGAAAGGGCATCCCCGGGGCGGGGAGGCGCCTTTTCTCGGGTATAGTCAGCAATAAATGCAAAGCTATCCAAAGGAGGTGGGGCAGAAATGGTTATCGCGGGAATGGCCGGTTTGGACGGAAACGGCGGACAACCGGGAACCTGAATGTGAAGTTCGCAAGGAAACGTGGTATCGGGCAGAGATGGTGCGGAAGGAAGGTAGTTGGAGACGCTGTAGCGAAGGCCAAACAAGATTAAAGGGGGTTTAAGATGGGAGAACAGACACTATCAGGCAGGACGGCAATCGTGACCGGGAGCGCCAACGGGATAGGAAGGGCTATAGCCTTTGAGCTGGCGGCCAAAGGGGCGGCCGTGGTCGTGGCAGATGTGGATGCGGCCTCAGCGAACCGGGTTGCCGAAGAGATCGGTAAGAAGGGGACGCGCGCCATCGCCGTGGCATGCGACCTTCGCAAGGAAGCCGACATTGAAGAAATGGTAAAAAAAACGATGTCGACATTTTCGAGGATTGATGTGCTTGTGAACAATGCGGGGCTCGGGCGGGTGGCTCCCCTGTGGGAGACGCCCACGGAGGTTTGGGACGAGACCATGGCAGTCAACCTGCGCGGCGGTTACCTGTGCATCAAGTATGTGATCCCCCACATGATTCTGCAGAAGTCAGGTCGCGTGATCAATATCTCATCGGCGGTGGGCAGGCAGGCCCAACCGCTGATGGCCACATATGCGATCTCAAAGGCAGGTCAGATCGCCATGACAGTCGCGCTCGCAAAGGAGGTTGCAGCGTACGGCATTACGGTAAACGCTGTGTGCCCGGGGCCTGTAGAGACCCCATGGTGGAATGAAAACCGGAAGGCCCTGGCGCAGGTTCTCAATGTTTCCGAGAGTGAGGTGACAAACTGGTTTACCCAACAGAAACAGGCGATCAAGCTACCATTGAAGCCGGAGGATATAGCGCGGGTAGTCTCCTGGCTCACGTCGGATGACACAAAGATGATGACCGGCCAGCTAATAGGCATAGATGGGGGTCATGACTTTCCCACATACTGACATGGATCATGGCTGACACGAAACTTCGAAAGGAGGAGTAATAATGGGAACAAGTGCGGAAAACGCTCTCAAGGCCATGGAGGGGGTGGTTAGATCAGAGCATGTTATCACTGGCCCCAAGGTCCTTAACGCATATTCCGTCAATATGTTGGGTGTCGATAATATTATGCCCGCCGCTGTGATGAGACCCGGCTCTGTTGAAGAGATTCAGGCTATTCTGAGGATTGCTACCGAAAATAGGACCCCCGTATGGGCCCTGACCGAAGGACCTTATCATAAAACAAGGTACCAATAACCGTGGGCTGGGGCTGGCAATTCCCAGGACTAAGGGGCCGCTGCTTACTTAGAGCCCCTCATAGTTGAAGATTAACTACAATGGAGGTCTGATCATGCATTCGTTTAAGATGTTTGAACTGGACGGCAAGGTCGCCGTGGTGACTGGCGCCGCGATGGGTCTGGGGGCAGCCTTTGCCGAGGCAATGGCCGAGGCGGGGGCGGATGTGGTCTGCGCGGATATCGACGCGAAGGGCACGGAGGAGACCGTTGCGAAGATAGAGAGGATGGGGCGGAAGGCCATCGCCGTCTTGTGTGACGTATCGAAAGAAGACAATTGCATACGGCTCATGGAGAAGACGGTGGAGACCTTCGGCCGTCTAGACATCCTCTTCAATAACGCAGGCGTTGTCGAACCCGAACCGAAACTCCTGCACGAATTCACGACGGAGGCATGGAACGGCGTTCTCGCCGTCGACCTCCAGGGCGTCTTCTATTGCGCCAGGGAGGCCCTCAAAATTATGGTAAAGCAGAAGAGCGGCAAGATCATCAACATCTCATCCATCTTCGGACTCGCCGGTTCGGCACACCTCTTCCCGGTCCCCGCGTACAATACGGCGAAAGGGGCGGTGGCCAATCTCACGCGCGAACTGGGGCTCGAATACGCCCCTCTGGGAATCAATGTCAACGCCATATGCCCGGGCTTCTTCCTCACGAACATCGGAGGCGGCAATTCCTACGATCCCGAGTTTGACAAGATGGTCTCCGGCTTTACGCCCATGGGAAGACAGGCACAAGCGGAAGAGCTGAAAGGCGCGGCGATCTTCCTTGCATCGGCGGCCTCAAACTTCATGTGCGGACATCTGCTCGTGGTCGACGGGGGTGCCATGGCAAAGTAGAGGGCCTCAACAGCACATTCCTTCACACTTAACACTTTCGCTCCCCACCAGTGTGCGGCGGGCCACGGCTCGTACGTGCAAACGAAAGACGTGTGCGAAGGGGGCTCTTCGGGCCGTACTGCATCGCAGCGAGTGCGATCCGGCCCGCCCGCACTGGTTCACGGTCGCTTACACGGTGCATGGGCAAAGGGACAGAAAATTCCCCGGCGGAACTGGGGTGGCCGACGGCGTCAGAACATGACGCACGAGGAAGAGGCGCGAATGCTTGACCCTTTTCTCGATGAGGCAAAGAAGGGAGGAATCCTGATCGTGAGCCCCATCAAGAATGCTTACGAACAGGCGGCAGGACGGGAGGTTCCCGACTCGACTGTCTACCGTATGCTTGCACTGACACGGATGGAGAAAGCTGGCGCCGGACAAGCGACACCCCAAAACCGACCCTCTCGTTCAAGAGGCATTTAAAAAAAATTCTCCGAAATCATCAGGGCCGAAGAAATCATGAGCGAGGCCAATGGTCGCCCTCTCCGCATCATGTTTCACGACCGGCGAACCCTGCTCACTGCCTTCGAAGATAGCCGGACGCAGTTCATGGAACTCGAAGATCACAGAGGAGAACAGGCAGGCCATGTTGAGCCTTAACGGGCGGGGAGTACACATCCGGCAGATCAGCCGGATCCTGAAAGTATCCCGGAACGCCGTCAAGCCGGTCATCAGGTTTCCGTTGAACACTTTGATCCCATTATCCCTCATAAGGGTTATGGGATGCGGAGATCACGATGCCCGTATCGAGCACATGTCTCTGATACTTCCCAGCCGCCTCAGGATGTTGGGTTATCCGATTCGGGCCGGACGGCGCACGCATTCAAGAGGAGCTCTCGACTAAAATCGGCATTGGGTCGACATTCAGGCTGGACACACCCGACAGACTGCTTTGCTGCCCCGTCAACTGCCTCAATGTCTTGCAGTTCCATGCACTGGGCAAGGTAAAGTTCACAGACTTAGTGGGATTCTAGAGAATCTGCCCCGTGTAAGTCGTTCCTCGTTTTATACTGGCGATCCAGATACCCTGGCTATCCTGTGTTATGGCTGACACACTAGCCCCGTTTAACCAGGAATAAAGTATTCCATACGCGGTCCCTAGCGGCTTAACGGTTTTGTGATCAGCGTCCGTCAAACCCATATAACCGTCATCCCACGCATACCAAAATACGCGGTCAACGCCCCCTACCCAATCTATTAGATATGTTCTGGCCGCATATTCCATTGCCTGGGTTTCGGTTAAGACTATGATAAAAACTCCGGAACCTACGACAACGTCTTGATTATTCTGGATATACCAACCAACCTCCGTATTCCAGAGCGGTTTTCCCTGCTGGCCATGGTTGTTCATCACCTGTCTTACCTGCGTAATAAGGGTGCTTATATCTTCAGGCGGACCGGGAGTCACGTAAAAGTGATAGCCGATAATGTCCGCGTATGTGCCTCCCCCTGCCCCGAAGTGCTGGTCCAGCCACGAAAGCCCGGCGGACGTGGTGGCGGAAGGAGAGACGACCTGTATCGTGGGGTCTACCTCCTTGTGAATTGTATATGCCGCCTGCGCCAGCGTGACCATCTCGCCTACGGTCCCGGTATAGAACTCCGTCAAGTTTGGTTCATTCCATATTTCGTAATAATGAATCCGTCCCTTATAACGAGTTGCAACCGTTTGGACGTAAGTCTTCCAGCCTTCAATATTTGCAGGTTCTGCGGGAGCACGGGGGCTGTAAGGAGAAGAATCGGCAGGTCGCGCCGAAGCCCAGGTCGGAGATTGGCCGAGCGTCATAAGGATTTCCACGTTATGAACTTGGGCTAAATTGACCCAGTTATCCAATGTGGTAAAATTCCATTGTCCTTTTCTTGGCTCCAGAAGGGGCCAGATGACTCCTGGATCCCACAGGCGTAACGACCCGAAGGGAACGGTTGGCCAAGGAGTGGCCATTGCAGGAATTGCAGCAAAATGGCTATAGGAGGAATGCCTCCAAAAAGAGAAACCTCAAAGACTTCCGCCCGTAACCTTTGACGCCATTGATTGCGGGTAAAATATAGGATTTCAGGAAGAAGATCATGTGATACTTTGTCTGCCTTTTGTTTATTCCTTGGCCTTGACAACCCCACTGCCCGCGGTTATATTGCCCTTGGGTTATGAGTATATGCTCTAATCTGTCCCAGC
>JBEKJU010000087.1:0-23569 GCA_050011095.1 Syntrophorhabdales bacterium | reverse complement strand
GAGGCTTCCTGAAGAGGGGCGGCTCTCGACCTCTATGGCCCCCTTGTGCGCCTCCGCGATCCACTTGCTGATCGATAGACCGAGGCCGGTCCCGCTCTCCCGTGTCCTTGCCCTGTCTGCCCGATAGAACCTGTCGAATATATACTTTATGTCGTCATCCCCGATGCCGACACCCGTATCTCTCACGTTTATGCTCACGTAGCCGTCGTCCATGGCCGTCGAGATCTCCACCTTTCCGCCGGTCCCCGTATACTTTATCCCGTTATCGACGATGTTCCAGAGCATCCTCCGCAGCTTCAGTTCGTCGCCCTGGAGCCTGGCATCCTGGAGGTCGCCCACGTCGAGGGCCACATGTTTCTTTTCGGCAAACATCTTCATATCCATAAACACCTGAAGGACGAGGTCCTTGATCTCGACCTCGCCCATGTCGAGCTGCATCTTCCCGGTGTCCGCCTTTGACAAAAGAAGGAGATCGTCAATGATCTGGGCCATTCTGTCGATCTCTTCCAGGTGGCTCGATAGGAGCATCCTGTATTCGCCAGGATTCCTCTCCTTCCTGAGGGCCACTTCCGTGCCCCCCTTCAGGATGGTCAGGGGCGTCTTCAGTTCGTGGGAGACGTCGATGCTGAACTGGTTGATCCTCTGGAAGGCGTCGCGGAGCCGTGAGATCATCGCGTTGAACGTCTCGGCCAGCTTTCCAAGCTCATCCCTCCTCGGGCCTATGTCGATATACTCTTCGAGGTTGCGGGAGGATATCTTCACCGCCGCTTTCCTGATCTTGTCCACCGGCTTTAGCGCCTTCTTCGCCATGAGATAGCCGACGCCGATGGTGAGGCTGACGGAAGTGAATATGCTGATGACGAGGATGATGAGGAGCCTCCTCATGGTTTCATCGAAATCTTCGAGGGACGTTGCCACCTGCACGATGCTCGTCACCTTCTTGTTGTCCATAATGGGGAGCGTGACGAGGCGGAGTCTCGGATGCACGTTCTCCAGCGTATCGTAGACCACCTCGCCGGCGAGGGCCCGTTCGAGGGTGCTGAAGCTCGTGACGAAGTTCTCCGATTCGATATCACTGCTCTTCGCCCCGATCCTGCCCGAGCTGTCCATAATCTGGATCAGCTTGCCCTTGGGCTTCCTGCCGAGCACATGTTCCAGGTATAGCTCGAAGTTGCCGAAAAGGCTCGGATCGTGGATCTCGGTCATGGATGAGGAGATGATCTCCCCCATGGACGCGATCTTGGTGTCGATGCTCTTCTGGAGGCTGTTCTTGAGATAGATGTAGACCTCGCCCGAGAAGACGAGAAGGATCAAGGAGATGATCCCGCCGTAGAGTATGGTCAACCTCCACCGTATGGGCAGGTTAGTGGTGCTTATCATCTTCTTCCTTCAGGATGTAGCCGAGTCCCCTGACTGTCTGGATGTACTTCTTCGGAGTGAGGGTTTCTATCTTTTTTCGCAAGAAATTTATATAGACATCGACGATATTCGTCGAATCGGTCGCGTTCTGCCAGACGTATTCGGCTATTTCCTTCCGGGTGAGGGGCCTTTCACTGTTCTTGATAAGAATCTCCATGATGAGGAACTCCTTTTCCGTAAGCTCCACGTCCTTCGCGCCCCGCGAGAGCATGCGGCTGTAAGGATCGAGCGTGATGTCGACGTACTTCAGCGTGTGGCCGTCTCTCGCCGCGCTGCGCCTGAGCAGGGCGCGCATCCGTGCGAGAAGCTCCTCGAAAGAGAAGGGCTTGGTGAGGTAGTCGTCACTGCCCGTGTCCAGGCCACGGACCACGTCCTCCTTGGAATTCTTTGCGGTAATGATCAGAACGGGCGTGTTGATACCCCACGACCTCATGTTTCTCAGCACCTTCAGGCCGTCTATCTCGGGTATCATGAGGTCGAGGAGCACGAGGTCGTACTTGTGGACGTTCAGAAGGTCGAGCCCCTGTTTGCCGTCGAAGGCAGCGGTGACCGTGTAACCCTCCTCCTCGAGGCCCTTGCTGATAAAATCGATCACCTTTGCTTCGTCTTCTATAATGAGCACATCCATGGCAGCATATTATAGTACAAAAAGGGGCGTTTAAAAATATGTACCGCGCCTTTTCCCGGGGGCCGGGGCGAAGGGGCGGGCGATTACCGCGCGGGGCCGGTCCTTTCGAGGAGCGTGAGCACCTCGAAATGGGCCGTGTGGGGAAAGAAATCGAATGGGATAATCGTGCCGGCCCTGTAGGTCCGTCTCAGCTCCTTGAGGTCCCTCGCGAGCGTGGAGGGGTTGCACGAGACGTAGATCATCCTCTCCGGCCTGATTTCGTTGACTGCGGCGAGGGTTTGCCCGGTCATCCCTTTCCTCGGCGGGTCGACCACGAGGAGATCGACCTTTCCCGGCCTGAGGCGCCGGGCGGCCCTTTCCGCCTTCTCCTCAAGGAAAAGGCAGTTCCCCGATTTGTTGAGGACGGCATTCTCCCTGGCGCAGGCGATGCTCTCGCCGCTCGAATCGATGCCCACCACCTCTTTCACATACCGGCCCAGAAAAAGCTCGATCGACCCGGCGCCGCAGTAAAGGCCGAGGACGCGCTCCCCGCCGGTGATGCCGGCGACCGCCTTGATGCGCTCGTAGAGCCTTTCGGCTGTGCGCGGGTTCGGCTGGAGGAAGGAGAGGGGATATACCCGGAGCAAAAGACCCGAGAGAAGCTCATCGATGGCGGGCTTGCCCCAGAGGAGCCGAGGCCCGGCCCCTTCCGTCGCATAGATGCTCCTGAGCCGGGGCAGCGCCCTGGGCAGCCTCTCCCGGAGGCCCGCGAGATGCCGGCTGATATCGGACGCGGCGATGAGGTGGACCATGAGTTCGCCTGTCCCCTTCGCCTCCCTCAGCACCAGTCTCTTGAGCGTACCCTTCCCGGTAGCCGGATCGTATGGCGCAAGACCTGATCCATCGATCAGCTCGCGGACCGGGGGGAGCGCAACCGATGCGGCGGGGCTGAAAAGGGGGCAGCCGTCAACGGGCACGACCCGGTTCGCTTCGGGGTGAAGGGGGGAGGCGTGCCCGCGCAATCCGACAATGACCCGCGAGGCGGAAGCGGGCGGTCCGGCATACCCGAAGGAGAATTCTATCTTGCCGCGATAGAAGAACCTGTCCACCGAGGGCACGATGGTCGATACCTCAACGCCTTCGAGGTCCTCTCCGCCTATCCGTTTCAGGACCTGGCGGAGATGGTTCTCCTTGACCTTGAGCTGCCCCTCGTAGGAGAGCGCCTGGAGACCGCAGCCCCCGCATCGGCCGACATGGGGGCACTGGGGCCGCTCCCTCAAGGGCGATTCCTCCTCCATGCGAAGAAGCTCTCCATAGGCGAAGCGCCTCTCCAGCCTCACGACCTTGAGCCGCACCCTGTCGCCCGGCACCGTGCCGGGCACGAAGACGACCAGTCCACCCAGACGGGCGACGCCCTGGCCGCTCGGGAGCGCCATATCGCCGATTTCTGCGGAATACTCCCCACCGTCTTCGATCATCTTTTCGCTGGCCTCTTCATGACTCATGGCGCGACTAGTGTAGCACGGCCGGGAAACTTATACCAAGTTGCCGATCTTCGGCACCACCCACGCCCAAGGGTTGCGGGTACCCGGGCGGCTTTGATGCGCCGACGGAGGCGTCGGCAGCGAAATCCGTTGAGGGGGAAAGCCCTGTGCCCGCTTGCGGGCGGGGCCTTGCCCGTGGAGGGGGCGGCCGCGGGGTACCCCCACGGAGTGGGTCACGCGTAAGTGGGTGCCAACGGCCGCCCTTTTTCGCCTCCGCCCCTTCCTTTTCATGAGGGGGAGGCTCCGGCAGCTTTGCTGTCGGAGGGGGCGACGCTAGCCCCAACTATAGCAACAGCTTGAGCGCCTGCCCGATCGTCCCGGCCGCGGCGTCGCCCGTGTCGAGCCTCATGACGCGGAAAGAGGGCAGCTCCTGCGGCTGTTCCATGACGCGCAGCTGCCGGTCGAGGATCGCGAGGTGCGCATCGGAGACGTCCGCGCCTTCCTGCATCCGGCGTCTCACCCTCTCGCGGAGGATGGGTGGATCGGCGAAGCAGGAGACGAAAAAGGGGTTCAGGCCTTCCCCCATGCAGGTCTCAAAGAAGCCGTGCCTGAGCGGGGAGGTGAGGAATGTGGCGTCCACCACGACCCTCCTGCCCGTTTTCGCCGCGGAGACGGCCTCCCGCGTCATTTCCAGGTAGGTGGCCTCCGTGATGGCGGGGTCATAGAGCCCCTTACCGTAGTCGGCATACATGTGCGCCCCGGCCGGCACATTGCGCAAGCGTTTTCGTATCTCGTCGGAACGGAGAACGAGGGCGTCGGGCAGGACATCGGCCGCGATCACCGACTTGCCGGAGCCGGCGGGACCCATGAGGACGAGCGGATTAAAGGGCGACGAACAATGGGCGACGTAGTACTGCGCGAGGCTGTAGTAGTTCCCGGCCCGGCCGAGGGCGGCCTTACGGGCCGCCTGGTCCTCATGAAGGGCATCCGCGGTGAAGGCCTCGACCTTCCCCCTGACGACGGCGCGATATGTCTTATAGAATCGAAGGAGGTCCGTTGACGCCGCCTCGGGAAGGTGTGAAAAATAGGCGTGGGAGACCGCGGCCGAGAGATCGAACCTGCCCCTGTATTCAAGGTCCATGAAGAGAAACGCCACGTCCTCCAGCACATCGCTTATGCGAAATCGCCTGTTGAACTCGATACAGTCCAGGATGATCGGGGGGTGGGCGAGACAGACGTGCTCCGCTCTGAGGTCGCCGTGCACCTCGCGCACGAATCCGCCGCCCTTCCTGTCTGCGAGGAGAAGGGCGTTCTCCGCGATGAAGTCGCGCGTAAAAGAGACGAGCCGTGAATAGAAGCGCTCGTCGATGACATTGCCCCGGTAAGGCGCGATCTGGTCGAAGTTCTCCTCCGTATTCATGCGCACCGATTCGATCCCCCCATAGGGGCCGAGCCTCTCGACCCGGGCCTCGCGGTGGAACCGTGCGAGGATCTCGCCCACATCATCAACCGCGCCATAGAGGAGTTTCCCCCGCCCTATCAGGTGAGAGAGGAGCGTCTCCTCGGGGATCCTCGTCATCTTCACGGCGTACTCAATGATGACGGAGCCCTTCGACCGCTTGAAGGAGTATCCCTTGCCCTTGCCGTACAGGGGGACGACGCCGAGGTACGTATCCCCGGCGAGACGCGCGTTCAGGGCTACCTCCTCCCTGCAATAGAAACGTCTTTTCTCAAGGGACGTGAAATCGAGGAAACCGAAGTTAACGGGCTTTTTGATCTTGTAGACTACCGAGTCCCCCACGAAGACGTGCGAGATGTGGCTCTCGTGGTGGATGATGAAGCGAGGCCTTTCCGGATAGTTCTCCGGCCTCAGGAGGAACCCGATCAATCCCGCCTGGGACTCCATGGGCATCTCATACGCCATGCACGCCCCCTTCCGGTAATCTACCACGCGGCCCGCGGCCGCGTCCATCTGCTTCTCCCCCTCCGGAGTTTCCCTTTACCGGGATAGAATCGGCTGAAGCCGGCCGGGCCGGCCCTTGACCGGGGAAAGTGAAAAATGGTATGAGACACGGATGGTCAGGACAAGAATCTATTACCAGGATACGGACGCGGGCGGGGTCGTCTACTTTGCCAACTATCTGAAGCTCTTCGAAAAGTCGTGGTTCGAGCACCTTTTATCCCTCGGCATCTCGCTGCCCGATTGGGAGAAGGAGGGCGCGTTCCTCATGGTGAAGACCGTGCACCTCGACCTCAGGGAGAAGCTGCGCTACGGCGACGAGGTCGAGGTGCGAAGCTCCGTCACTACCGTCAAAAACGCGCAATTCCTCATGCGTCACGGGGTGCTGAAGGAGGGGAGGGTGGTTGCGGAGGGCGAGACGGTGATGGTCTGTGTCGATCAATCGGGAAAGCCGAGGCGCCTGCCCGCCGAGTTCAGGAGGAGGCTCGACGCCGCCCCCTGAACCGTTCACCCTGACTCATCCGGTGTTATTCTACTTTCCCCTCAGGGCATCCCAGCTCTTCAGTATCTGACGGCCCATGACCAGCTGGAAATCGTCCTCGTCGGACTTGGCCGTGGAATCCGGGTTGAGACTTGGAGGATCGTTATCCTCTATCTTCTTCTCCTCGGGTTTCTTCGTCCCTTCGAGGTGCTTGTCCAGGTCTTTCTCTTTTATGGGCGTGAATTTGTCGCCCTTCTTTCTCGTGACATCGTTATCGACGACGATGTCCGGGTTTATACCGTCAGCCTGGATCGAGCGTCCGGCGGGCGTATAGTACTTGGCGGTGGTGAGCCGTACCGCCGATCCGTCGCCCAGGGGAATGATGGTCTGCACCGAGCCTTTGCCGAACGTCTTCATGCCGACGATAATCGCCCTCTTTGAATCCTGCAGGGCCCCTGCCACGATCTCGGAGCCGCTCGCGCTGCCCTCATTCACCAGAACGACCAGCGGACCGAGATAGTCACTCTTCTTGTTGTGGGCGACGAACTTAACCTTCTCGTCGGCCTTTCTGCCCTCGATATAGGTGATGAGGCCTTCGTTGATGAACTTGTCCGAAACCTCGACCGCCTGGTCGAGAAGACCTCCCGGGTTATTTCTCAGGTCGAGCAGTATGCCCTTGAGCCCGCCCTTGGCCGATTTCTGAAGCTCATTGATGGCCGCGTCCAGATCCCTCCCCGTCTTTTCCTGGAATTGGGTAATGCGGATATAGCCGTACTTGTCGTCGAGCATCCTGTACTTGACGCTCTTCACCGTGATGATATCGCGGAGTACCTGGAAGTCCCTGGGCAAATTGAAGCCTTCCCTCATGATGGTCAACGTGACGGCCTTGCCCTTCTGCCCCCTGATAAGCTTTACCACATCGGGGAGGCTCATGTTCCTCGTGGGCTTGTTGTCGACCTTGATGAGCTGGTCGGCGGGCTTCAAGCCCGCCTTGAAGGCGGGCGTATCCTCTATGGCCGTGATGACGGTGGGAAACCCATCCTTTATGGTGATCTCCACGCCTATGCCCCCGAACTCGCCTTTAGTCTCCGTCTGCATGTCCTTGTACATATCAGGGGTCAGAAAAGACGAGTGAGGATCGAGGGATTCCACCATCCCCTTGATGCCCGCATAGATCAGGTCCCGGTCCTTGACCTGGTCGACGTAGTTCTTCTTCACTATGTCGAGCACATCGGAGAAGGTCTTCAGGTATTCGTATACCTCCTGGCCCTCGGCGTTCTTGACGATCTTGTTCCCGTTTGCACCGGCCATGAAGCCGAGCAGAAAGACCAACGTCAAGATGACGCCCAGAGAAATCTTCAGCTTATTGCCCATAAATCGGACCTCCTTATTGAACGACCCCAAATAGTACTATAGATTTCGCTCACTTTCAATTCGATTTGCGTACATGCTATATTTATCCCATGGAAACCATCTTCGTCGCCATGAGCGGGGGCATTGACAGCGCCTACTGCGCCTACCTCCTCAAGAAACAGGGATACAGGGTAGTCGGTTTCACCTTCGATATTCTGCCCCCCGGCCTTCGTGACGAGTCCAACCCCAAGGTGTGCTGCTCGGCCGTAAGCATGAACAGGGCGAGGAGGATAGCGGACGACCTCGCGATCCCCCACTACGTCATCAACATGCGGGAGGAGTTCGAGCGGCACGTGATCCAGAGGTTCGTGGACGAGTACGGATTGGGACGGACACCCAACCCCTGCATTCTCTGCAACAGGTATATCAAGTTTGCATCGTTCCTCGAAAAGGCCACGGCCATGGGCGCCGACCGGGTTGCGACCGGCCATTACGCGCGCCTGGAGGAGACGCCCTGGGGACTCGGGCTGAAAAAGGGGAAAGACAGGGCGAAGGACCAGTCCTACTTTCTCTACCCGATCCGATCCGGCGATCTGCCCCGCCTTGCGTTCCCCCTCGCGTCCTATACGAAGGAGATGGTGCGCCGCGAGTTCGCGGGCGTCGGGGGCAGGGGGGCAGGCATGCGGGAGAGCCAGGATATCTGCTTCATCCCCGGAAATGATTACCGGCGGTTCATCGAGCGGTTCATCCCCTTGAAAAAAGGACCGGTCGTCCTCGCGGACGGCAGGCAGGTGGGGTATCACGAGGGCGTCCATCTCTACACGGTGGGGCAGCGACGGGGCCTCAATATCCCCTATAAGGAGCCCCTCTATGTGGTGGAGCTGAGGGCCGGGGAGAATCTGCTCGTCGTGGGATCGAAGGACCAATTGATGCACGATCGCCTGACGGCGGACGAGGTCAACCTGTTCAGCCCGGCGGTGAAAGGCGCTGCCTGGGCGAAGGTGCGCTACAGACAGAAAGAGGAGCCGTGCACCTATGCCATGCGCGACGGCGTACTCGAGGTCGTTTTTCGGAACCCCGTATCCGCCATAAGCCCGGGGCAATCGGTCGTTCTCTATGACGACGAAACCGTGCTCGGAGGGGGAACGATAAGACGCGCCACGAACCGCGCCGTCTAGCACCCACCGCCTGCGTCAGCCGCCGGCCGCGCCGTTTCCGCCGCTCTCCGCTTCTTCGCCTTCCTTTGGTCAGGAATCGGCACGAAGGGCCTTTCGGGGTATCCGGACAGTGTCGGTATTTCCTGGACGGCGTGAAAGGATTTTTAGACATCCAGCCCTACCCGATAACACCCTGCCCCGGGAACGGACAGAAAAAACATCTGTCCCGGTGATAAGGCCCTTTCCCCTCCCCTCGCCCCGGTTAGGCCTTTGGGCCTCATAAAAGGGAGGGGTCTTTTCGAAAAAAGGTGTTAAATCTAATGGTTCCTGGTATTGTCACCAGGTTGGCACGGCCGTTGCACTTCTGGGGCAGCGGAGGTCCTACGATGGTTTCTACAACCGGGAATATCACACCGGGCCATCCGATGGCTCAGGGTGAGCGGGAAACATGGCATAAGGGGCCTTCGCGCGCTTATGCGCCCGCCTCAATCGGCGATAAGGCATGGTGAGCGGGAAGCATGGCATGGAAGACCTTCGCAAGGTTTGCCCGGAAGCCCGGAAAATAGGACTCGGTGCCATTTCCCCCGGCAACTTTTAGTTATTCACCATGAAGGAGGGAATGTGAGACTACTATCGGGTATCGTTGTGGTTCTTTTGTCCTTAATGGCTTGGGCGTTCCCGGTTCAAGCACAGATCGGCTATTATGGTACCATAGGCTCGGACGGGCTGGGCAACCTGGAAGTCGGGGCATCAATGAACCGAGCCAATGACATCCGCATGATGGTGAATCATACCGGCAACCTTACGGAATTACGTCAGATGGTATGTGATTCCTCAATGGCAAGTGGTACAGGGGCATATTGGAACGGCACGGGCGGCACGCTCCAGGCGTCCATCTATCCTGACGATGGATCATCGAATCATCTTCCTGTTACGTCGCAAATCATTGCACAAAGCACTCCCGTACCAAATGCCGCTTATAATAACAGTCAAGCCGTGCTCTTCAAGTTCCCCACTCAGCCCGCGCTCGTTGCAGGCGCGATCTATCACTTCATATTTACAAATGTCGACGCCGACCCGACCACCAACTGGACAAGCCTAGATTACATATACAATACCTCTCCGGGTAGTCAGGCACAACCTCAAATTCCATGGGCGGAATTAGCCGTTGGGTATTTGGATGGTGGGAGTATCGCCTTCGCGGCAAGTAGCTTTTCAACAAATTTTACGCCTTGCACCGGACTCGACTTTGCCGATGGATATCAATTTGGATGGACATGGCTGGATGTTTGGCATCCAGGCACTTCCGGCGGGATTGAGACATTTACGCCGAGCGCCACTATGACCGTTACCGGCATCGGCGTAAGGCTTACTTCATCCGGTTCCACCACTGTTACCTTAACTCAGGGCGGCACTCAGATTTTTAGTGTTACCGCTGCCGCTTCCGGCAATCAATGGTCCACATATGCATTCGCAAGCCCAATAACCTTGCAAGCAAAGACCGCCTATAGCCTTAGCGTATCCGGTTCATGGATGGGAGTAGAGAAGGCAATCAATTATGGATATGCTGCGGCGACGAGCTTTGGTGATGGGTCGGCATCAGGTGTCCCGGACCATGATTACAGTTTCTACTTCCTCGTCTCCTCGACGACAGGAGGCGGCGGGACGAATATGACCTCCCTCAATACGGGGGGCTCCGTTTTCACCTCCGGCACAGCCTCCGCCTCCACCGATGCCTCGACGTCCGCGGACCCGAGTAGTGGTGGCGGTGGTGGAGGCGGAGGAGGCGGAGGCTGCTTTATCGCGACCGCGGCCTTCGGCAGCTATCTCGCACCCGAAGTGGAGGTGCTCAAGGGCTTCAGGGACAGGTATCTGCTCACGAACGGGCCCGGCACAACACTGGTGAGGTTCTACTACAGGACGTCCCCGCCGGTCGCGAATTACATCGCCAGACATGAGGCGCTACGCGCGGCGACCCGCTATGCCCTCACGCCGGTCGTCTATGGCGTCAAGTATCCCTCCGTGCCAGTTCTTGTGTTCCCCTCTCTCGTCATGGGTATTCTCGCGGCAAGAAGACGGAAGAAGAGATGATATCGAGAGGTCGCAAGGGAGGCCCGGTTCATGGGGTACGGAGCCCCCTTCCGCCCGGCCCGGAACTCGCGGCGCCGGTGGACAATTATTGGGGCTCAGCGCCCCCTCCAACGGCAAAGCACGACCCACTGCGTGGGTGCCCCGAGCCACCCCCCTCAACGGAGTTTATAACCGACGGGCTCCGCGCCCCTCCGCGAGCGAAGCTCGCGGAGCCTCCCCCTCATGAAAAGGAAGGGGCGGAGGCAAAAAGCCCTTTGTCGGCTAGCGTCGCCCCCTCCAACGGCAAAGCACAACCCACTGCGTGGGTGCCCCGAGCCACCCCCCTCAAGGGCGTTTATAACCGA
This sequence comes from Syntrophorhabdales bacterium, assembly GCA_050011095.1. GTDB lineage: Bacteria > Desulfobacterota > Syntrophorhabdia > Syntrophorhabdales > WCHB1-27 > JBEKJU01. The sequence continues at coordinate 12,673 of JBEKJU010000087.1, read as the reverse complement.
CGGGCTCCGCGCCCCTCCGTGAGCGAGGCACGACTTGCCTGGCGACACCCACTCCGTGGGTACCCGCCGGGCCTTCCCTTCACAAAAGAGGGACCGAAGGCGCTCTCTTTCACGTGCTATCCCCCCACGCTGCGGGACACCCTTTCCGCGGGTATTCGCGCGTCCGCGCCGGCGCATCATGCGCCGCCCGCGCCCGACCTCCCGCCCCGGTTCGTCCGTGCAAGAATAAATAGTTACTTTGTCGGCCATATGAATTATAATCTTTCTGATTTGATTCACCGTATTGCATACTATCTCTACGACCGGCGTCTTTCGCACACGATCAGGAAACGCTCCGTGCCTACCCATCTCGGCTTGATCCTCGACGGAAACCGGAGGTACGCGAAGGAGAGGTGCCTTGGCGATGTGGCGGAGGGACACCGGGAGGGCGCGCGCAGGCTTGATGACATGCTCCAGTGGTGCGCCGACCTCGGGATCAGGATCGTGACGGTCTGGGGCCTGTCGCCGGAGAATACCCGGAGAGAGAAAGACGAGGTGGAAGGGCTTTTCACGGTGATCAGAGAGAAAATAGAGGATTTGTCCCACAACCACGTGGTGGTGAAGAACAGGTTCAAGGTGAGGGCCTTCGGGAAACTGGACACCCTGCCCGCCGATCTCCAGGAGGCGATTCGCAGGTGCGAGGAATCGACGGGAAAATTCGAGCGCCACATGCTGAACATCGCCATAGGCTACGGGGGAAGGGAAGAGATCGTCGAGGCGGCTAAAAAGGCGCTCACGCAAAAGAAGGCATCTTCCGTGGAGGAGTTGATACAGGGATTGAACGTCGACGATATCGCAAACCATCTCTACACGGGCGGCATACCGGACCCGGACCTCATCATCAGGACGAGCGGCGAAATCCGGCTCAGCGGTTTTCTCCTCTGGCAGAGCGCCTACAGCGAGTTTTACTTCTGCGACGCCCTGTGGCCCCTTTTCAGAAAGACCGACTTCCTCAGGGCCATACGGAACTATCAGCACAGAAACAGGAGGTTCGGAAAGTGATTTCGTCAGGGGACGGCGCGGCCACAGCGGCCTGGGTGGCGCGTCGGGCGGCTGTACCACGAAGGGGTGTGGAGGGACGTCCTTCACTACTGCAAGTATTTCTTCGAGGGCAAAAGGCTCGAGTCGTTTCTCGATTCCCTCGGCCCCTATTCCGCTGTCGCCTTCGTCGCGTTGCAGGCGATCCAGGTGGTGATCGCCCCCATACCCGGAGAGGTGACGGGGTTCGTCGGCGGCCTCCTCTTCGGCATGCTCGGCGGCACGGCCCTGTCGACCGTCGGCCTGACCCTGGGGGCGGTTCTCGCATTCTGGGTTGCCCGTTACTTCGGCTCGGGCTTCATCCGCAAGGTCGTGAAGAGGGAATATATCGAGCGGTTCGATTCCTTCATGGAGACCCACAAGGGACTCAACATCACGTTTGTTCTTTTTCTCATACCGGGTTTTCCCAAGGATTCCCTCTGCTACCTCCTCGGCCTGACGCGCATGCGATACCTCGATTTCATTTTGATGAACGTCTTCGGCCGCCTGCCGGGCACGCTCATCCTCTGCATGCAGGGCGATGCGATCCGCCATGGCCGCTTCACGTCCTTCTGGCTGCTTTTCGGCGGCGGCATCCTTCTGGCGGCCTGCCTTCACTTCAGCAGGGACCACCTCATCCGCCTCTTTAGCGCGTCCCGGCGCGGCTTAAAGCGAAAGAAGCACGATGAGCACGGCGAGACCTATCCGATAGCAGGCAAAGACGTAAAGTGAGTGCCTTCTGAGGTAGCTGATGAGGAACTTCAGGCTCGCGGCCCCGAAGAGGAAGGCGGAAAGGACCCCCGTGAGGTAGAGGAGACCTGCCCCTCCGCCCAGGGAGACATGACGGCCCTCGTAGAGAGAGACCCCCGCCACGATGGGGATGGAGAGGAGAAACGAGAAATCGACCGCCTCGGAACGTTTCATCCCCAGGAGCATCGCCGCCGTAATGGTGATCCCGCTCCTCGATACGCCGGGCACGAGGGCTATGGCCTGGGCGGCGCCGATGATGAGGGCGAGGGCGAAGGTTATCTCCCCCTCCATCCTGTTCGTATGGACCGCCTCTGCCAAAAACATGAGGAGCGATACGGCGATCAGGGTGAAGACCGTGATGAAAGGCGCCCGGAGTTGGGTTTCGATGAGGTCCTTGAAGAAGATGCCGCACAGGGCGGCGGGGATGGTGCCGACGATGAGCTTCAGGATTAGGGAGCGCCGGAAATCGCGTTCCCTGAAATAGGAGAGGTCGTCGCGGCAGATCTCCACCAGCCTTCGCGCGTAGACGGCCAGGAGGGCCAGGAGGGTCCCGAAGTGGAGCACCACGTCGTAGGTGAGGGCATGGACATTGCTTTCGTCGATCTTGAAGACCCATGGAACAACGACCAGGTGGGCGCTGCTGCTTATGGGAAGAAATTCAGTAATGCCTTGTACGGCGCCCATGATAATGCTTTGAACGGTTGTCATCTGGTTTCACCTGGGGGATGGAAATTGAAGCCCACTTCAATTGAATCCGTATTGAGGGGAGATGGTATGGGCGGCAGGAGGTTTATGGACCGGAGCGCCCTGGCGATGGATTCGTCATAGGCCCTGTTCCCCGACCTCCGCTCGATGGTCCAGTCGGTAATCCTCCCGTCCTTCCTTATCCTGATCGAGACGACGGTCAGGAGATTCTTGCCGGCGGAAACGTTGGGAGAGTGCCAGCTTTCCTGAATCCGCTCCCACACGTCCGCGTAGTACTTCTGAAGGACAGGGTCGAAAGGACCGGAGCCGCCCCCGGATGTGGCGGGAAGACCTGAGCCCGCGCCCGTCGCGTCTTCCTGCCTTCCCGATACATCCATGTACCGGGTGCGCGACTTCATCTCCCTGATCCTCTGATCGAGGCTCCTGACCTCCTCCTTTGTCGTAGCCTGGGGCACGTTCTTCTTCCTCGGCGAGAGCGATCGTTCTCTTGGGCGCGAGACAGTCCGCTCCCTTTCGAGGACCTTCTTTGGTTCCACTCTCTTTTTCTGAGGGGGGGGAGAGGGTTTGACGCCTGCGGCCGGTGAGGCCTTCGGGGCTCCAACGTCCCCCGCGATGTCGCCAATGAGGTTTACCGAGTAATAGGAAAGGTCCTGTTTTCGCACCGTGCCCTTAAGGGGGATGCTAAAGGCCCCGATGATGATGACATGGAGGACCGCAGATATCGCGAGCATCTTGTACCAGTTCTCTTCTCTCATCTCTCATCTGGCGGCCTGGTGACTATATTGACCTTCTCCACCCCGGCCTCTCGTATGATGCCCATGCAGCCCACCACGAAACCGTAGGGAACCGCACTGTCGGCTTTGAGAAAGACCTCTTTGTCGGCCTTGTTCGCAAAAAGGAGCCTGATCGCGGCCTTCAGGTCCCCCGGTTCAACCTTCCTCGTATTGATCATGATCGTCTTCTCCTTCGTGATGGTGACGATCTCGATGTCATCCTTCGAGGGAAGGGGCTTGGTGGTCACCTTCGGCAGGTCGATGGGAAGGCCCTGCTGCATCATGGGTGCGGCGATCATGAATACGATGAGCAGCACCAGCATGACATCGACCAGGGGGATGATATTGATCTCGGAGAGCAGGCCTTTTGACGATTTTGGAGGGGTCATCGGCTGACGAGGTTGATGATGTAGGCGGAGGCATTTTCCATCTTGACGGAGACGCCCCTCGCCCTGTTTGACAGATAGTTGTAACCGAGAACGGCAGGGATGGCCGTGGCCAGGCCGAGGGCGGTCGTGATGAGGGCTTCGCTGATGCCGGGCGCCACCACCGCGAGGCTCGTCGTGCCCCTTAAGCCTATCTCTCGGAAGGAATCCATGATGCCCCAGACCGTTCCGAACAATCCTATGAAAGGGGCGGTATTTGCCGTGGTCGCGAGAAAAGAAAGACGCCTTTCGAGCCTCTCCGTCTCCTCCGATATGGCGACCCTCAAAACGCCCTCCACCGCCGGCACCGCATCGCTGCCCCCGTTCGGGGCGGCCTCCTTCTGCCTTCCCGTAAGCTCCTTGTAGGCCGCGATAACGAGCTTGTAGAAGGGACTATCCGGATTATCGGCGTACATGGTCGTCAGCCGCTTGAAGGATTCGCTGTCCTTCGCAAGCTTGAGGAACTTCACCCCCTCCCTATCGGCGGTGCTCAGCTGCTTCCACTTGAAGAAGATGATCGTCCAGGACACCACGGAGAAGAAAAGGAGGATGACCACGACGGCCCTTGCGACCGGGCCCGCGGAGAGGATAAGACCGGTTAATCCGCCTGAATACACGTTAAGGTCTGCAATTCCCATAGTGGACTATGATAGCGTAGGCGGCTATTATTGTAAAGAAAAAAACCCCCTGGGGGGGCCCAGGGGGAAAGGGGAGTAATTATGAGAAGTTACTTTATAATCTGAGGTTCATACGAAAATCCCGGTGGTTGTGAATATTATCACAGGTGGCCTCTCCTGAAACCATTTGATTTCCGGTACAATCGGTACCTACACTCTGTGGATACCTTGCTGCCTGGCTGCCATACGCTTGATATTGTGAATTAGTTAACATATCTATTGTATACAGTATTACTTTTTTCATCCCATGTCAACAAGAATATGCTTTTCGGCCAATTTATTTTGGAAGGAACCCCGGCGGGCCGGTCTCACCGGGCGGATGCCGCGCCGAGCCCCGATAGCTCAACGCTTTTGAGGGGGGCCGGGGGAGTGCGCGAACCGGGTCGGGCTTCGCCGATGAAGGGGGCGACGCAAACCCACGAGGTATTTTTTCGCCTCCGCCCCTTCCTTTTCATGAGGGGGAGGCTCCGGCAGCTTTGCCGCCGGAGGGGGCGACGCTAGCCCCAAATAATTGCAGCGACGCTAGCCCCAATCAATGTCTTCTGTTGTACCCGAACCTTTCCTCAAAGATGGGGGCGATGAGGTTGTCCACGGGGGCGTAGTCATCGGTCATGACGATGGACCCGCGTTTGGTGAGCAGCTCCTGCATGAGCGTATCGGAGACCAGGACGGATTTGGCCCGGCCCTGGAGCTTGTTCTTGAGCCACCCGTCGAATTTCTTCATGTCGCGGTTGCCTTTCGTCGCGATGACAATAAAGGTGGCGATGCGGAGGTTCTTGAAGTCGGGGCTGATAGAGATCAAATAGACGTTCTTGGGGCCGAATACCTCGCCCAGTGTCCGGATATACGAGGGGAGAAAGGCGCCTTTTTGAAAGTTGTCAATGATGTTCGACATGAGGATGCCGTCGCGGGCGAGGATCCCGTCGAGCTGCTGGACAAACTCCTTCGTGGTGAGGTGGTAGGGTATGGAAAGGTCATTGAAGGCGTCCGTGAAAATGACGTCATACTTCTCCCTGCAGTTCATCACGAACCACCGGCCGTCCGTATTGGACGTCTTTATCCTCGTCGTGCGGGGAAGCCCCAGGTACTTATAGACCACGTTCGTCACCTCAGGGTCTATTTCGACGACCCCGATGCGGGCGTTCGGATAGGATGCTTCCATGTAGCGGGGGAATGTGTAGCCCCCTCCCCCTATGGAGAGGCTCCTGAAGGCGGTTTCCGGCCCGTACATCCATTTGAGGACCTCCGCGTAAATCTTCTCGTACTCGTACTCGATGTGAAGGGGGTTTTCGAGACTGACATAGGAGTGGATGAGATGGTCGAGTATCAGGGCTTCGAGAGGCGTCTTGTGGTCCGAGCTTACGGTCTTCGAGAGCTTGAGCGTGTAGTAGCCGCTCTCCTTATAATAGTAGTTGCGGTCCGTCAGGGGTATCCTGTAGGCCGCGATGTAGAGTGGCACGAGGGAGAGCACACAGACCAAAAGGAACGTGGTGAGCGCCGTCTTGCCCCTGAAGAGTCTGCCCGCGGCGAGACCCGTGGCCAGAAGGATGATCCCCATCGTAAAAATGATGTTCCTCGTTCCCATCCAGGAAATGAGCAGAAACCCCGTGGCAAAGGTGCCGATGATCGCCCCGAGGGTCGAAAAGGCATAGATCTTCCCTATGACGTTACCCGCGTTGTTCAGGCTCTGGAGCGTCAACCTGACGACCACGGGGGAAATGGTACCCAGAATGCAGCCTGGAATGAAGAAGATGATCGCCGTCACGGTGAAGATGCGCCACATGAGGGAGAAGGGGAAATTGTAGGCGGCCACCAGGTTAGTGAGGGGGATGATCGTAAGGGCGGCGACGCCGGACAGAAGGAGCAGGATGCCGAGCGTGCGCCGGTGCGGGAAGCGGTCGACGAGCCTCCCGCCGATATAGGCGCCTATGCTGATCCCCGCCAGTATGACGCCGATGATGCTCGTCCATGTATAAAGGGAGACGCCGACAAAGGGGGCAAGGATGCGGCCCGCCACCATCTCTATGACAAGCGAGCAGAAGCTGGCGATGAACGTGATTATATAGGCTTCGGGGAGAATCATGGTTCCGCTACCTCGCGAAGGTGAGATTTATACCGGGTCGTCTTCTTCGCCACATCTTTGTTGTCTCCTTGTCGCTCTCCTCGACGTACAATTATTGGGGCTCAGCGCCCCCTCCGTCCGCAAAGCGGCCGGAGCCTCCCCCCTCAAGGGCGTTTTCTGCCGACGCCAACGCCTGCGCATCAAAGCCGCCCGGGTACCCCGCCGTAGGCGAGGGTGGTGGCTTTGAATGCAACCCGGTAGTAGTGGGATCGCAGATGCTATTTGTAGTCGATTCGCCCGCGTTTGTCAAAGGAATTATTGGGGCCTCGCGTCCTTTTAAAAAGGCATCGGCGGAAATGCGCGGACGGGTCCGTTTTTGCTGTTGACCCCTTTCCCCGATAAATGATACAAATGTGCCTACATCGAAAAGCAAAACAAGGAGCCCTTCAATGGACGACGAGAGCAAGTTGAGAACCCAGGAGACCGCGCGGAAGCTTTTCGGAAAGGGCATCAAGATGGACCCCCCTTACCGCATGTGGAAGGAGTTCGACAGGGACCTCGCGAACGACCTTTCCCTGTTTATTACAGGGAATCTCTATTCGCGAAGCGTCCTTTCCCTGCCCGAGAGGCAGATGGTCGCGTGCGCCATGCTCGCCGCCCTTGGGGCCGTGGACGAACTGCGGCTGCACGTCAATGCGGCCCTGAATGTCGGGTGCGACCCGAGGAAGCTCACCGAGGTCTTCTTTCAGCTCGCCCCCTATGGGGGCATGCCGAAGGTGAACGAGGCGCTCAATGTCTATCGCGAGGTCCTGAAAGAAAGGGGCGAATGGCCCATAAAGTAGGTCCTTGGCTGCATTCCGGCGTCGGTCCGCCGCACACGCGGGCGCCTCGCGTCACGGGGCCGGCAGCCTTTCACCACGGGTGGGGCGCGAAGACGAACCGATATTACCCGAAATACTTGCAGTAGATCTGTTCCAGCGTTTCATCCACCTCCCGGTGGAACGCCTCGTACTGCTTCATGAACTCCTCGCCCTTTTCGGTCACCTCGGACCCGCCTCCGTCGGCCCCGCCCACCCTCCTCGTGAGGAGGGGAAAACCGAGCCTCTGCTCCATGGTGCGGAGCAGGAGCCATGCCTTTCGGTATGACATCTTCATCTCTATGGCCGCCTGGTGAAGCGAGCCCGTTTTCTGGACCCTCCTCAGCAAGTGGTAGGGGCCTTCTCCAAAAGCCTTCCCGTCGCTGTCGAGCCACACCTTGTAGCCAACTTTCATCTCATATACCCCCCCAGCCATTTTAAAGAATTATCGCGCCCCTGTCAACCGTCTAAAAACGGCCAGAAGAAAGACCCATGGCCGCAGCCTTTCCCGCACCGACCATCGACAATACCGATTCGCGAATCGTCCAGGCCGTTCCGGAAAGACAAAGAGATTTCTTCCATAGTTACGTGCGCCTCTGGACATCAGGCCAGTAAGTGTAGTATAATATCTGCTCAACTGACTCGGTTTACGGTCCGGGACCTTCAAAAATACAAAATTTCGAAAGCGAGGACGAAAGGACATGCTTGAAGAAACAGTGGCAACGGAAAAGATTGACGCCGGAGAGGAGAATGTCCGGCTGGAGGAAGATTTTGCGGCCCTCCTGGAGAAAGAGAGCAGGATGCCCGAAAGGCTGGAGCCAGGCCAGAAAATAAAGACGACCGTCATCAGCATCTCCGGAGATATGGTCTACGTCGACCTTGGCGGAAAAAGCGAGGGTGTCATCGATCTGTCCGAATTCACGAGGGACGACGGGGCGGCGGGTGTGCACGAAGGCGACGAGGTGGAGGCATTTTTCCTTTCCGTGCAGAACGGCACGAAGCGCCTGACCACCCGGATCCGCGGCTATTCCACCCTGGACATCGCGGGAATCCGGGATGCCTATCACGCAAACCTCCCGATCACGGGAAGGGTGAAGGCCGCCGTGAAGGGGGGGTACGAGGTGACGGTGGGCGGAACCAGGTGTTTCTGCCCCTTTTCCCAGATGGATCTCAAGATGAGCAGGGACGGCCAGCAGTACGTGGGCCAGACATTCCCCTTCAAGGTCGTGGAATTCGGGAATGACGGGCGGAACGTCGTGCTTTCGCGGCGCGTCCTCCTGGAGGAAGAGCGGCGGGCCCAGGCCGAGCGCTTTAAAGAGACACTGGCTGTCGGGATGGAGCTGAAGGGTATGGTCAGGTCCATCCAGGGCTTCGGCGCCTTTGTCGACCTTGGCGGCGTGGACGGCCTTATTCCCACAAGCGAGATCGGCTGGGACAGAACGGAAAAGCCGTCGGACGTCCTCTCGATCGGCCAGGAGGTCGCGGTAAAGGTGATCGGCCTCGACTGGGAGAAAAACCGCCTGACTTTGAGCCTGAAGGCCCTCCAGGCGGACCCGTGGGAGGGTTCGGCGGAGAGGTATCAGGTTGATGCCAGGGTCAAGGGCGTTATTGTCCGCCTCGCCCCCTTCGGCGCGTTCGTGAACCTCGAGCCGGGCATCGACGGCCTCATCCACATCTCCAACCTCGGGGCAGGGAGACATATCAACCACCCGAAAGAGGTGGTCGAGGTGGGACAGTGGGTTGAGCCCCAGGTCCGGGCCGTCGACGAGGCGAGCAGGAAGATATCCCTTACACTTGAGCAGCAGTCAAAGGAAGAGACGGTCCTCCCCGAGGTGGGAGAGGTCGTTGACGGCGCGGTCGAGCGGGTGATGCCCTACGGGGTCTTTCTGAAGCTCGACAGCGGGGCGAGCGGTCTCATTCCGAACTCCGAGATGGGCACACCGAAAGGCACGAACCACAACCGCATGTTCCCGGCAGGGATGCGCATGCAGGTGGTCGTCATAGGGTCGGACAAGCAGACGAAGAAGATATCCCTCAGCCGGAACGCCGTCTCCGAGAAGGTGGAGCAGGATGATTTCAAGCGCTACCGGACACAGCAGCGGACACAGCAGAAGCCCGATGACCAGGCGCCTGCGGGGCTCGGGAGCTTCGGCGAGCTGCTCCAGAGGCACCTCCAGGGGAAGAAAGGGCAGTAGTCCGTAAAGACGCTCCTCTTTCGTCAGCCATCACACCTGTCCCCTCAAGGGGGCATGACACATACCGACGAAGGGCATCCGGCGGCATCCGGTGCCCTATCCCCCGGGCGGTCGAAGAACGCGCAGAGTCAGCGAAAAAAACATGTGGGTGGTGCCGAAGATAAGCGACTCGGTAGTATACCAGGTTTCCGAGGGTCCACCAGCGCGCGCGACTCCAGGGAAGGCGGAAGCGGCCTGAAGAAGAATGCGGACGGCCGGTCCCGATGGACAAGGATTAAGGAGGCGCTCGATGAAGGCATTACGTTTCGACCGCTTCGGGGATGCCGGGGCGGTACTGCATGTCGAGGAAATCCCGATCCCTGTCGCGGGACCCGATGAGGTCCTCGTGCAGGTCCGCGCCGCATCGATAAACCCCTCCGACGTGAAGAACGTGCAGGGAAAGTTTGCGCAGACGACCCTTCCCCGCACACCGGGACGGGACCTCGCCGGCATTGTGAAGGGCGGCGCTCCTGAGATGATGGGCCGGGAGGTCTGGGCGACGGGGGGAGATATCGGCTTCACGCGGGATGGAAGTCACGCCGAATATATCGTCATCCCTCAGCGGGCGGCCGTGCAAAAGCCGCCGCCGCTCTCCATGGTCGAGGCGGCAAGCGTGGGGACGAACTATATCACCGCCTTTCTCGGGCTTGTCGAAAAGGCCCGGCTTCGGGAGGGCGAAACCGTTCTCGTCACCGGGGCAGGCGGCGGCGTGGGCAGTTCTGTCGTGAAGGTGGCGAAAACGAGGGGCGCCCGCGTGATCGGGGTGGACCGGGCAGCACCGAAGGCCGCAAGCGGCCGGGGGCCGGACGTGGACCTGGGCCTTTCCAGTGAATCCGACGACGTGGTGGCCCGCGCGGAGGAGTTCACGGAAGGCAGGGGCGTGGACGTGGTTTTTGATTGTGTGGGCGGGCCGCTTTTTGAAACGGGGCTCCGCACGTTAGGTCTCTACGGCCGGCAGGTCACGATCACCGTAACGGGCGACCGGAGGGTGAGCTTCGATCTCCTTGATTTCTACCGCAGGCAACTCACGCTCTTCGGCCTCAACACCGCCCTTCTTGATACGGTCGCCTGCGGCGCAATCCTCGACCGTCTTCGCCCTTCCTTCGAGGAAGGGGGGCTGACCCCGCCCCGGATCAGCCGGGCCTGTTCGATAGAGGATGCCGTCGAGGCGTACGGGCAGGTCGACAAAGGAACCGCCGGCGGGAAAATCGTCATTACCTTTGCGGGCTGAAGGCGGCCCTTCCGTTTTGCCGGATATGGAGGGGGTTTATCCCAGCCATTAGGGATTATGGACCGTACTGGCTGAAAATAATGCCATGGCGCGGAGGTGTCAAGGCGTGCCGGGGAGGGGGATCGATTAACGCGGGGTATTGACCGGCCCACGAAAAGGACGTAGTATGTGAGTGGGCTCGGGACATTCCTTTTGAGGGCGCCCATGACTAAACCCCGCAGGCGTCCCCCGAAGACGGGCGGGTCCGGAGAATCGAGGGACCGGCGTGCATCGCTTCATGCGGCGTCTTTTTGTGCTAACCCTTGCGGCGAACTGGGTCACCACGGCCTGGCTTTTCTGCACGACGTGCGTCCTCTCCATGGTTCGCGACCTCTGGAAGATGATAAGGTCGGAGTTTCCCGGCAGACGCACAAACCCTCCGAAATAGGCGAAAAGACGGGCACTTGCGTCCGGGTCTTATGCGCCGCCCCCGAGCGCCTCGTAGATGACGCCATAGCGGGCCCCGTATGTGCTCACCGTAAAGTGGGTGTCCCCGAAGGTGGCCACGATCTGCCTCATGAGGATCATGCCCTGGAGCAGAAGGTCCTCCCTGCCGGGCTCCATTCCGGGCAGGGTTTTTCGGGCATCACAGGTCATGCCGCTCAACTGTTCTATCCATTCATGAAGGGTCGCAAGGGATACGGTCATGCCGTGGATCTTCTTCTTGTCGAACACGCGTAGGCCGAGGATCATGGTGGCGAGGGTGGTGATCGTCCCCGCCATGCCGACGATGTTCCAGTCACCGTGTGCCCCTTCGGTGAATGCCCCGCCTACCTGTCGCCGGACAAAACTGACGAGTTCCTCCTGCTCTTCGGGAAGCGGCGGGTCGTGCCTGACGAAACGCTCGGTCAGCTTCACCGTGCCGACAGGGAGGGAGACGTAATCCAGGAACCTTTTCCTGCTGCCCCGGCTGATCTCCGTGCTCCCTCCGCCGATATCGACGATGAGCAGTCTCTCCCCTTTGATCGCCGCATCATCCCTTACCGAGAGGTACGTATAGTATGCCTCCTGGTACTCGCTTATCACGCGCACGTGGATTCCGGTTCGCCGCCTCACCATGCGGATGAAATCATCCCGGTTTTCGGCCTCTCGCAGGGCGCTCGTCCCGAAGCAATCGACTGCCCCCACCCCGTAGCTGTCAAGGATCTGACAATACCCTTCGAGGGCCCTCACGGTTCTCTCCATGGCGGCATCCGTTAGGCGGCCCGATGTGAGCACCCCCTCCCCGAGGCGCGTAATCGTGGAGGTGTCGCATAGATCGGTAAGGCCCGCATTCGACTCCATGACGAGCAGGAGGACCGCGTTCGTGCCGATATCGATCGATGCGTACCTGTTCACGGCGAGGGACCCCCTTCGCGCCATTTTTTTTGTCCCGGCATCATTTGACAAACCCCCTGGACAGGGTAAATAATTAATTCATGGATGTCAACGGAGTGATCGCCTTTTTTGGGGGGGTCGGCTCGTTCTTCAGCCCCTGCGTTCTTCCTGTGGTGCCATCGTTCCTCATCTATATGAGCGGGGTCACGATCAACACGACGAGCGACCTTTCCGCCGGAAGATACCGGAAGAGGGTGATTTTCCACGCGATCTCCTTCATCGTCGGTTTTTCCCTTGTTTTTGTCGCCCTGGGTCTCTCGTCATCCTTTCTCGGGGACCTCTTCTCCTCGTCCCAGAGATGGATCATGGCCGTCGGCGGTCTCTTCCTCGTCGTGATGGGGCTCAACATGATGGGCCTTTTGAAGATCCCCTTCCTGAACCGGGAAAAGATCGTCCATCTCGAAAGGAAACAGGTGGGCCTTCTCAGCTCCTTTTTTATCGGCGTCACCTTCTCCCTCGGGTGGACGCCCTGCATCGGTCCCGTGCT
>JBEKJU010000086.1:0-13933 GCA_050011095.1 Syntrophorhabdales bacterium | reverse complement strand
AAACGGGGGTCCAGGAGCGCGTAAACCTACTAAAACACTGGATTCCCGCGTTCGCGGGAATGACGGCAAAGGACGGTTTTTCTCCGTTTGCGATCAGGCCCCTTCGAGGGGCCAGCAAACGGTAAGCCCCCGGCTCTGCCGGGGGTTATGACTGTATGTCGAGGAGAGCGGCCACCCAGAGGGTGCCGGGACAATAAGGATGTGGCGGAGATAAGCGACTTGGTATCACGCCTTCTTCAGTTCCAGGACGATCCGACCCATGAGCGCCTCGGACGCCTCCATGATCTCCCGGATCTCCTCCGGCTTGAGGGCATCCCAGTGAATGCCCGCGACGACGACGACGTTCCTTCCCAGTCTGCCCGAAAGCCCTTCGGAGACGAGTTTCACGGTCATGTCCTCCTTGTGTCCCGGAAAGGTGAAGACGGAGGACGTGGCGCTTTTCTCATTCGGGTCCCGGAGGCTCGGCCTCGGCACGGCCATGCCGAGAGCCCCTATGTGGACGGCCCCTCCCCACAGGGTGACGAGGAGGTCGGGACCCATTTCGTCAACCCGCGCGTAAAGCTCGAAACGCCCCCTTTTCTCGGAGAGGGTCATCCCCCTCATGGTCGACGGGGAATCATTCGCGCGAATATCCGGATGCGGGTGGTCGTCTTTCATACGGTAGTATTATCCCCCGAGGGCAGGCAGGATGCAAGGGAGAAGTTTGCCGACAACTTTGCCGATACGCTTGACACCCCCCTTCTTAATGGCAATAGTTTATAGGTAAAAGGCGGGCTGTTCGTTCCACCTCGGGAGCAGCATATCAGCGTAACCATTAGTAACCGTGGAAGTAGAAAAGCGAGGATACATGAGTGCCGACGTCGTAAGACCGATCGTCTCGTTCCTGAAACAGGATGAGATCAAGAACCTCAATCTGGTCAATTTCATGGAAAGTTATCCCATCCAGAGCCTCGAACGGATAGGCAATTCCGTGCTGTTGCGGGGGATCAGCGATTGCCTGTGGGTCTACATCAGCAGCCCCGATGAGAAGGAGTTGAAGATCGTTATGGGGAGACTCGGCGATGGCGACAGGGATTTCGCCGCCATCGAGGACTGGATGCTCCCCATCGTGGTCCGGGACAGGCCCCTTGCATGGCACCTCTCGATGATAAGGCTGGTCCTGCCGGAGGATGTCACCTTTTCCGATAGGACACTACCCCACATTGCCCCGCTATCGCCCGCGGACGCGAACTATATATTCGAGAACTCCACCTATCAGATGGTGACGAGACCTGAATTTATTCGAGGGCGCATCGAGGGCGGCCCGAGCGCTGGGGTGCGGGATTCGGGAAAACTGGTGGCCTGGCTTATGACCCAGGATGACGGATCGATCGGCGTGCTCCACGTGCTGGAGGAGTACAGAAAAAAGGGGTATGCCCGCGATCTGACCGTCTACCTGGTCCTGAAACTGCGCGAGCGGGGAAAGATCCCGTTTGTTCATATCGAGGAAGAGAATATCAAATCGATGAACCTGGCGCTGAAGATAGGTTTTCGCAAAGACCGAAGGCTTTGCTGGTTCAAGATCAAACCGGACGACGCCCGATCCGATAGCGGCGACTATTGTTGAAGGTCCGGTTGATTCGGTCTTCAACCTTGGGCCGGACGATCTCTACGATTCCCGGACGTGGGAAGTCGTGGCTTTGCCCGCAGAGGGGGCGACCGCGGGGTACCCACACAGTGGGTCGCGCGAAGTGGGTGTCCCAATAATTGCCGGCGGAGCGAAGCGGAAAAAGATTCTCCCTGCAGCAAGCTGCGGGGAATCCACAAGTTGACGTCTCCCGTCCGAGGCAAACCAATGCCCGCGCGGGGCCTTGAAAGTGCGTAGTAAACGCGGTATATTGCAGAAATGAAAAGAAAATGGCTTCTTTGGCTCGTCCTTGGCCTGGCGTCTCTGCTTTTCGCCCTTCCCGTCGCGGGCCCTGCCCGCGCTGATGATGGGGACGCCACTCCGTTGCCCGATGATATAAAGATCGAGCCGCCGGGAGCGGATGTGGCCCCGCCGATCGCGGGGTTCTCAGGCGCATGGCAAGGCCAGCTGGAGGTCTGCTGAGGGACCCGCCAATCAACTACGGTCGTGGTTGAAAAACTGAGCGGGGAGGGGGTTGTGGCTGTCTATTCCTGGGGTTCCCTTTATAAGGGGAAGCCCGGCTGGCAGCGCATCAATGGCGCCATCGAGGGCAAGAGGATTCTCCTCAAGTTTGGTATACCGCCTGACACGACGATCATCTACCTTAAGCTGCGTAACGCGAAATCGCTCTTCGTCGAGCGCATCGAGAAGGACAAGTTCCGACGGGGATGGCTCGACAGGATGAAGTGGGAGCCCCGTCCGGTCCCGCCAAAGGCAGACGGAAAGGCATTCTGACCTTCGGCCCCCCGAGGTCGTGAACCTGCGGGGGCGTCCGGGCAATATCTTCTCCGGGCTCACCTCGTTCCCGCGGCCGGGCACGGATGCCGGCCCTGTCGGATAACATAAACGAGAGACCACGGCAGATCGGATTGTGAAAGACGGACGATATAAGTGGCTGGTGCTCCTCACCGTCTCGGTGGGTGACCTCATTGCGTCGCTCGACGTGAGTGTCTGCACTGTCTGTCTGCCGGCGCTGGCAAGCGCCCTCAAGACCGGTCATGCTGCCATCGGGTGGGTGAACGTGATCTACCTCATCACGAGCCAGAGCCTCATGTTCAGCATCGCGAGGATAGGCGACGCCCGTGGCCGAAAAAGGGTATATCTTTTCAGCCTTGCCCTCTACACGGCGGGCCTCCTGTTCTGCTCCCTTTCCCAGAATGTCACTCAGCTGATGCTGTCACGGGCAATCCAGGGCGTGGGGGGCGCGGGCGTGATCTCCTTATGCGCGGCGATCGCCCTCGCCGTTTTCCCCGAGGAGGAGCAGGGCAAGGCGGTGGGGATACTGGCGAGCGTCGGCGCCCTCGGCCTGGTGGCCGGGCCGATCATGGGCGGCGCGGTGCTCGATCTCTTCGGGTGGCGGGCCGTCTTCTTCTCGCGGGTGCCCATCGGTGTCGCCGGTATGCTCATGGCATGGTTCGTCGTGAAGGAGCAGGCGGAGAGTTCCACCCGCTTTCATTTCGACCTCGGCGGTGCATTCAGCCTCTTCGGGTGCCTTACCTGCGCGCTGCTTTTCCTCAATTTCGTCGAAAAATGGACGTTCTTCTCCCGCCCCAGCCTTTTTCTGCTGATGGGAGCGATAGTCCTGCTCGCAATATTTCTCCTCTTCGAGCGGAGGGCCGACCAGCCGATCATCGAGCTTTCCCTCTTCAGGAACCCCGTTCTCACGGGCGCCGCCGTCACGAGCGTGATTCACGCGACCGTGGTGGCAGGTTCGGTCTTTCTGCTGCCCTTTTACCTGATCGACGCCCTGGGCTACTCCGCGTCGATGGTCGGTCTCCTTTTCGCCCTGCTCGCGGTGCCCTTTCTCCTCCTTTCCCCCCTAGCCGGCAGGGCCTCCGACAGGATGGGCCATAAGCTCCTGTCGGCGCTCGGCATGGCCCTTTCGTGCGTCGCCCTCTTTTACCTCGGGCGGCTCGGGAGCCAGCCGACGATAGGCGCGATTGTTCTCTGCATCTCCCTCATAGGGATGAGCTACGGCGTCTTTATCGCCCCGAACAACAGCGCGATCATGAAGTCCGTGCCAAAGGACAGGTTCGGGACGGCATCCGGCATCATCGCGACAACGAGGCAGGTGGGGGCATCGACGGGCATTGCCGTGGTGGGAGGGCTCTTCGCGGGCCGTATAGCGTTTTATTCCTATTGCCCGCGATGTCTCGGCCCCCCTGTCATGAACCGGATCGCGGTGGCGAGCGCCTTTCGGTACGTCCTGACGGCGGCGGCCCTCTTCGGCATTCTCGGTATTATCACCGCATTCATACCCATCGGTCGTCATGCCGGGTTGAATTCAAAGGCACCACCCACGCCCCGGCGCGCCCACCCGCTTCGCGACACCCACTTCGCGTCACCCACTTCGCGGGTACCCGCCGCGGGTGACGCCGCGGAGCCGACGAAGGCGAACTAACGACAACAAGGATCTGGCGAGGACAGGCGACTCGGTATCATGCCTCGGGACTGTAAAGGAAGCGACCGCATGCATGGGTCCGGAGCGTCTTTTTGCGTTATTAACCGTCTCATAATAGTTTCGTCATGCCGGACCGCACGGAGTGCGCTTGCGGGTCGCGGCATCCAGAAAAGCCCTGGATGTCCCGCCTGCGCGGGATTAAGGCCCGCTTCGCTCCACCGGCGAACGCCTGAATGACGGCGTACAGACAATTATTAGACGGTTAATATCTCCCCCTCCCGTGCGGGAGGGGGAGATAACGCACCAGGCGGGGTGCGCCTGGTCCTTTGCTTTGCGCCGGATGTTTATGATTGCGGCTGTGGTTTCGGCTCGGTTAACGGCCAGTAATTGAAGGGACCCGTATAAATCGCGATCACAGGGAAGGTAAAGCTCAACATGGCGGTCGCCAGCCAGAGCTCGAGGAGATATTGGGGAGGCCCGCTCGGCAGTCCGCCGGTGATGAGCAGGCTGAACCATGAATAGAGGTGATACATCACCACGGAGAGGATGATGGATAGGATGATGAGCACGATGCCCTTAACGGGCTGTCTCACGGTCTGGACGGGGGCCGTCTGCATCAGAAGGAGCATGATGAACTCGCCGAAGATGATGCAGATTGGGACCTTCACGGCGTAGATGACGACGTCCATGCCGGTGCCCAGGAAGATCGACTGGATTATGTAGGAGATGATGAGCACCAGGATGCTCACGACGATGCCCCAGACGGGCTGTTTGCCAAAGGTCGGGACCTTTGCGGCGATGAGGCTGAGCGGCCAGAAGTCAAGCTCCACCCACGCGAGGATGACCACCAAGGCAGTAAGAAAGAAGGCGATGACCACCCAGGCGTTAAAGGGTCCGGCCGGGTCGAGGGCCGCGGAATACCAGGGGGCACCCTTGGCGAACTCGAAATTGAACAGGGTCTTATAAAGTATGAAGGATACGGCATAAGAGACGATGAGGGTGCCGAAGCCGACGAAGGCGGGGTGGTTGCCCTTGATTCCCGCGGCGGGCCAGCACTGCCACACAACGACGCACCAGAATGTTATGATGACGGTCATGATGGTGAAGAATAGGGGGAATGGGGTGGGGGGTGTGACGAAGCCGCCTATGGTTTTTATGGTCCACGAGGCGACAACGCAGCCGACAATCATGTTGATCAAGAGGAGATAGAGGCCTTTCAGGGGTTGCTCCAGTCGTGCCGCGGGCGATGGGTAGTTACTCGCCCAGACGAGACCTATGATGATAGAAAACGGGATAAGCGTCATTGCGAGGAAGCCTGCATAGGTGAGAAAGGTTTTTGGTTCGAACCAGACGATGAGGCCGAAGGCGATGAAAAAAACGATGACCGTGCCCAAAAGCCCTAAGAGCGGTTGTTTCAGTCCTGTTTGCTGATCCATTGTTGACTCCTCCCTTCATTTTTCGTAGATACCAGGTACACCGCTGAGTCAGTATTTCGAGATCCCCTCCTTTCACGGAACGAAACTTAATACCACTGTGTGAAACACCAAAAAAAAGTCCTTTTGCCGCGGGCGTGGTGCTGTCATCGTTCCCTTGCGTCAGCCGGACGAAGGCAGACTCTGAAAGCAATCCCCCGCGAAAAAAGGACTTTGCGGCCTTACCTCAGTTTCACCCCTGTGAGCAGTTGGCCCAGGATACGCTCCATCGGGTCCTTTTTCTTCCCGGTCCGCGCCGTCACCTCTTTCTTGCTCCAGACGGATTCGGGCCTGACCTGGAGGACGATGACGCATTCCGGGAAGTCCATATCGGCATCGATACCGAACTCGATGTCGTAAGGCACGCCGTAATAGTCCTCGATCAGTTTCCCCACGCGGGCCAGCTCCAGCATTTCCTGGCGCGAGAGGCAGGCAAGTCGCCTTTTGTCGTCGGGAACAGGCGCCTGGAGGATATCACTCGAACCTTCCCTGTAGACGCACTGGGTCTCCTTGGTCCCTATGACGGTCTTGATGGGCTCCATCGTTATCTTGTCGATGAGACAGGTATCGGGGGTGACGATACCGCTTACGACCGCCTCTCCGAGTCCGTAGCTCGCGTCGATGGAGATCTTCGATAGGTCGCCGTTCAGGGGGTTGATGGTGAAGATGATCCCCGAAATCCTCGAATTGACCATCTTGGGTATGCCTACCCCTATGTTGAACAGGAAGGGCATGCCCTTGTTCATCCTGTACATGATGGCCTCAGTGTTGTAGGCGCTCGCCCAACACTTCTTGACATAGGCGATCAGGTCCTTCTCCCCGCGGATATTGAGGTAGGTCTCCATCTGGCCGGGCATGGACACAGAGCCGCTGCTCCGAACGGCGACGGGACAGGCCGGGGATGCGCACCTCCCGCAGAGCTGTCTGTAGGCGGAGAGGATCGCGTCCTCCACTTCGGGCGGCAGGTCAGTGCTCTCGATCAGGCCGATGGCGAAGTCACTCGCGTCTTTTGCCGTCTCATACGTGACCTTTCCCAACTCGGGCAGACGTTCCTCCAGATGTTTCTTTATACCCGTATCCGTGATGAACCTGTCGTTTGCGTAAATGGTGATAGCGAACCCGGGGGCCACGGGTATCCCCGCCTTGATCATATCGCCGAGGTTGGCGTTCTTCTTGCCTACCAGGGGATAGTCCTTCCCATCCATCTCTTCGTACCAGATCGTCAGCCGTTTCTCCTTATCCGTCATGGTGTCGCCTCCGTTACTTTTTTTGCCATCTGACCACACGGGCCTGAAGGGCCCCCTCGCCCTTCGGCCCGTGTGGCGAAAAACCTATTCCCTTACACTCGCTTTACTATCGTGACGAGACCCGAGTCTCCGTCTATCTTAATGATATCCCCGGTCTTGATGCGCTGCGTGCCCTTGCCTGTTCCCACCACCATGGGCAACCCATACTCCCTGCAGACGATGGCGGCATGGCACATGGGCCCGCCCACATCGGTCACTGCACCCGCGATCCTGACAAACGCGGGCGCCCAGCTCGGCGAGGTGGTCGTCGCCACCAGGATCTCGCCTTCCTTGAGGTCCGCAAGCTGTTCCACGCTCTTGATTACCCTGGCCGGGCCCTCGACAACACCTGAAGACCCCGGGGAACCCTGGATATCATCAGGCGAGCCCCCGCCCTCTTCGCCGCTCAGCCACGTCTGGAGCACGTTGTTGGTGACGCCCCAGAGGACGATCGTGAAGGGCTCTGTCACGACATCGGGAGGCGTGCCCAGGGCCGCGGGCGGGGTCCACTCTTCAAACTTCTTATAGACGCCCTTCCTCCAGGCGATCTCCTTCGGCCAGTAAGAGGGCCCCCTCGCCTTCACGCCGGTCGCCCAGGCCGTGCAGTAATCCCAGAGGGCCTCCTTGATCTCGTCGCGCTTCAGAAACCATATATCGACATCCGCGTCTTCGATGAAGCCCGCGTTTTGCAGGATCTGGCCCACTTGGCGTACCTTTCCCCAGAAGAGGCTGTGGAACCAGTGCTCCACGTAGAAGTTGTGGTCCTCCGCGTAGGGAAGGACCAGCCGGGCGATGGAGAGACCCTGGTCGAAGGCCTCCCTGTCCTCTTCCGTTT
The DNA here is from genome assembly GCA_050011095.1 of Syntrophorhabdales bacterium. Lineage (GTDB taxonomy): Bacteria > Desulfobacterota > Syntrophorhabdia > Syntrophorhabdales > WCHB1-27 > JBEKJU01. The sequence goes on along the minus strand of JBEKJU010000086.1, from coordinate 6,273 downwards.
TGATGAGCTTCCTGTACTCATCGGCGATCCTGTCGCGCTCCTTGAGAATCTGCTCGGTCGGTCTCCCGATCTGTTTTCCCGCCTTCAAGGTCGTGATGTTTGACCTGATGGCGTCGAAGGGGATGTTCAGGTTGTCGTTCCAGCTTATGTGCGTGTGGAACCAGCCCGTGCCCGTCGACATGTAGAACCACGGGTACCGCGCCTTCTCCAGTTCCTTGAGCCACTCCTTTCCCACAGTATGGCCTTCGAGCTGCTTCATCAGCTCTTCCGCATTCCCAGGCTTCAGGATCAGGTCCTCGATCCCCACCTCGATGGCAAGCCTCGCGAGCCTTATCAGCTCGGCGTCGGGTCTGAAGAGGATCGGGTCGAACCCCGCGGAAAGCTTGACCAGGGTGGAGATGGGGATGCCGGGGAAGATCTGATCGGCTGTCTGGAAAAAGGTGACCTGGGCCGCGTAACACAGGTTGAGAAACTCGAAGTGATACTGCCAGCACAAAAGGCCGAGGTCGATCAGCTCGTCCCATTTTCTGAGGAGCTCGTAGCCGCTCCCCTTTCCAATGCCTTCCTTGATGACGCTTATGTCCTCCATCTCGGGAAGGTCGGTGAAGCTCATCGCCTCGAGCCGCTCAATGACGCCGGTCATCTTCTTCTTCCAGTTGCCCTCGTAAAGTCTTTCCCAGTTCTGGAAATAGTACCCGGCCCGCTCCATGAAGTGGGGCACCCTCTTCGGGATATCGTTCGGATCGGCGACACCCACGGGGCTGATGTACACATAACCGTTCACAATACGGTGGTCGATGCCGAGGGCGGGCGGTATCAACCAGTGACGGGTGTTATACTGCGAGAGCGCCAGGGACCATGCCTCATCCCAGATGAGGTCGAAGGGATAGTGGGGCACGGGGTAATGCAGGCCGTCGTAGAACCATATCTGGCTGCTCTCGAAGGCTGCCCTCTCGGGGTCCTCCTTCGAGAACTGGTACTGATAGGGATAGAGCTTCTCCCAGCCTTCGGTGCCCGGGATTTTCGGAACATCGTGCGGATCCATGAATGTCTTTGCCATAAAACCCCCCTTTTTATTTGGTCTTAGAGCCTGAACCACTTGGGTTCATCAAAACGCTCCGTACAACGCAGGATCTTGTTCTGGTAGTTCATCACGAACTCCTCCTGGAGTCTGCCCGATGCCTGCCTGAATTCCCGGCTGTTGAGCATGCGGCCGATATCGACGGGATCCTTGAAGGTAAGCTCCCCTATAATCTCGCTCACCCCTCCGAGGGTCACGTTCCATCCACCCGTGACCTCCACATAGCCGAGGCTTTCGAGAGCGGGGATATATTCCCCTATTACGAAATCGGCATAGGCCCTCTTTTTCCCCGGCCGCAGGTCGTAGTACTGGTTGAACTTCCAGACCCCGCGCTGGATCACGTACTCCCCCCGTTTCACATTCCCTGTGGGTTCGAGCAGGGCCGCCCTGTAGTTGCTTACCAACGCTTTGACCCGGAGGATGATCTGCTTGAACTCGCTTCCGCTGATTGCCCGACACAGCTCGTCCGTGTCCTTGGCGCGCTGGATCACGAAGATTCTCGGGCCGGTCCCCACCTCGACGTAGTATCCTCCCACCGCCACGAGCCCCGATTCCGCGATCTCCGGCAGGAACTCGGTGGTGATGAACTCCGTGTACTCCTCCTCCTTTCCCTGAATGACATCCCACGACTGGGTGAACAGAACGGCCATACGATCCTCCTTTCCTCAGATTGCGAGAGATCCGCTCTCGGCGGGGGTGTCCCTTTTGATTGCAGCCGGTGCTACCCTCGACCCGGAAACCAGGAGCCGCTTAATCGTACCCACTCTTAATTGTACTCACTAAATGACCATTCTATATGAGACAACTCACTGCTCAAAATTATTTAATATGATACAATATCACAAAAACTTATGGCCTAATGGAAAAACAAAAAAAAGCACAGCTTCCCGATCATCCGGACCGTTATGTACCCTCCGACGCTATGTCAGGAGCCCCCATTACCCAGATGGAGCAGCACCTCTATCCCGTCCCCGTCCGTCAGTCCGAGCGTCTTCTTCAGGTGCACCGGGGCGACGATCTCCAGGATCGCGCCGGGGTAGTCCGGCACGAGGGGGAGTATCACCCCGCAGGGGTATCCCCCAACCGTCCCCTCGAAGACGAGGGCATCACAGAACCCCTGCTCGGCGGAGATGATCCTCTTTGCGGGCAGGGCCTTCAGTGCCTCCTGAATATTCGAGTCCTGCACATCGATATTGAGGGTGCCGAAGTAAGGGGAGAAGCCGAGCTTCTCGACTATCTGATTCTCCACCCAGGGGATGGAGAGGAAGGATGCCGAGACGCCGAGGCCCTTGACCACCGTGCCTGACACCTTTATGTCTACCTTCATCTTATCCGCGCCTTGACGACCAGCATGTCGTCCAGTGTTCCCCATCGCCTGAAGAGATGACCGTCGATCCCGAATTGATCGAGTACCTTGCCCACCGTCTGGTTGATGATGTCGTCGATCGTCTTCGGCATGTGGTAAAAGGCGGGCGCGGGGGGCATGATGATCCCGCCCATCCTAGTGATCCTGCTCATAAGGCGGAGATGGCCCTCGTGGAGGGGCGTCTCCCGCACGAGGAGAACGAGCCTCCTCCGTTCCTTGAGCATCACGTCCGCCGCCCTGATGAGGAGGTTGTAGCTGAAGGAGTTGGCCACGGCGGAGAGGGACTTTATCGAGCACGGCATGATGATCATGCCGTCGACCTTGAAGGAGCCGCTCGCGATTGACGCCCCCACGTCGTCCACGTCATAGACAACGGATGCCAGGGACTTGAGATGATCCATGGTGTACTCTGTCTCTATCGCGAGATTACGCAGGGCGGATTGCGTCACCACCAGATGGGTCTCTATTCCGCACGCGGAAAGGGCCTCCAGTGCGCGGACACCGTAGATCACACCCGTCGCCCCCGATATTCCGACGATAAGGCCGCTCATTCCACACCTCCCACGATCCTTTCTATATGGTGCCGGTCACCCCGCGCAACGCGGGCCCTCTCGTCGATGCGCTTCCCCTGCATCGTCGCATCGAAGGCGATCTTCGTGATGCCCATGCCTTGCTTCGCCTGCGTGTCTATGGGCTGCCCCTGCAGTCCCGGCACAACGATGATGTCCTCGTCGGCCTTGCAGCGGGTGATGAGCGCCCACTCGACATCGGTGAGGTTCTTTGGATCGACGTCCCCGTCCACCGCCACCACCTTCTTCACCATGGGATAGCCCAGGAGGGAGATGAGGAGGTTGCGGACCCGCGCCCGCTCGAGGGGGGCCACCTGGACCACCACCGACGAGCCGAAGGTCCTCGGGACGAAGACGATCTCCCCCACGAAGGGGAAGAGCTTCTTCACGCCCTCTTCCATATGGGCGCGGCTCACGAAGGTGAGGTAGGCATCGCCCTCCGGGCCCGTTGGCAGAAGCGCGTGATAGAGGGGTGAGGGCCGGAACGAGATGCGCTCCACCACCATGGTGGGTGTCCCGTCGAGGGCCATGTAGTAGCCTGAGATTTCACCCAGGGGGCCGTCGGGCCTCACGTCGTCCTGGTCGACGTAGCCCTCCAGGTAGAACTCGGAAAGCGGCATGTCGACGCCCGCGCCGAGGGAGTCGACCACCTTGACCCCGTGGCCCTTGAGGCCGCCCGCCACCTCGAGCTTATCCACAGTGGGCGCCACCTTCAGGGCCATGGAAAGAAAGAGCACGGGGTCCACCCCGATGCTGACGGCAAGGGGCATCCTTTCGCCCCTCGATTTATAGTCCGCCGCGATATCTGAAAGCGGCGGGTTTATGAGGGTCACGCCGAGGCGGTTGCCCCCCCGGTACTCCATGCGGTGCACGCCCCGCCCGATCACCCCCGTGTGGGGGTCCCGGGAGGAGACGATGGCCGCCGTGATGAAGGGGGCCGAATCCTTCTCGCAGTATTTCAGTATGGGGAGCACGGACATGAGGTCACGCCCGGTCATCTCCACGGTCTCGATCCCCTCCCTTTCGACGTGTACCTTCTTCTCGGTTTTTTTAATGCCCTCGCGAAAGAAGGCATAGGCGTCATCGGCGCCGAGGGCCGCGCCGAGGGCGTCGTGGGACGGAGCGAGATTGGCGATGACGCCGCATCCGTACCCCTCGACGCGCCCGAAATGGATGATTCTGCCGCGGGGGGAAAGGAGTTCTGTCAGCTCAGGGATATCCCCCTTTGTGACTTCTTCCTCTATGGCGAGGACGAGACCGCGGCGCTTCATCAAATCAAGGTAGTCCCTGAGCGAGTCCATCTAGAGCCCCTTGGGTATAACACTCACAAATTCAAGGATCTCCATCGAGCAGGGCGTCTCCACGAGCTGGCCCCTGCCGAGTCGCACCCTGAGTTTCTCGGGGTACTTCCCCGCGTCCTTCGAGAACTTGACCCGCGCATAGGTAGAGCGGTACTTCCCCCTGCCGGGTGTGAGGTCGCGGATGACCGCGACGTGCTCTTCGTCTTCCACCATGTCTTTGAAGTCTTTATCGATAAAGGTATCCCACGTCGCCATAGCTCTTCCTCCTGATTGTTTATATCCCACGTAGCCTTCCTCCTCAAGGGAGGTATCCGGGGCCCGGGGCTTCCCGGGCCCCTTTTTGGCCCCTTTCTTAATCCTTGAACCCATAGTTATTCCAGTTCGCGAGCACCTTCTCCTGGATCTCCTTGGGGTAGACGTTGTTGAACGACACCTTGATGGGGACGTCGGAGGCCGGCCAGTCGAGCGGGAAGGTGCAGTCGAAAACCACCTTCGGGGCCACGCCGTAGCGCCTCTCCTGGGGTGTGGCGTAGGGGTTCAAGGGCGTTCCCACGCCATGGGGCTCGACCCTTATGCCCGTGACAGGGTGGCACTTCGTGGAAAGGGCATGGATCAGCTCGTCCTTGTCGTAGATATCGGTTTTTTCATCCACTACCGCAACCATGTGGAACCAGGGGCCCAGCTTGCTGCCGAAGACCAGTTGCCCGATCTGGGTGGCGATGTTCGCATAAATGGGCTTCACGCCCACCACCACCAGGTGGTGGGTAGATTCGGGCAGCATGTAGACGCCCGTAATGGGGATTCCCTGGTCCCGGAGGAGCTTATCCATCTCCAGGCCGAGGGAGAAGGAGCGGAGGAGCTGCCCCTCGTCCGTGGGCACGCCCATGTTCGACATGGCCATGATGGGCTTCTTCCGCATGGTTATCGCCTTAACCCGGTAGACGGTCCTTTTTTCCCTGGGGCTCGTCCGGTATCCGGTGTATTCGCCGAAGGGCGCCTCCTCGATGTTGACGTTCGGGACAAGGACCCCTTCTATGATAATCTCCGCATGGGCGGGAACGTAGAGGTCACAGGTGACGCACTTGACGACCTCCACGGGCTCGCCCATGAGGAGGCTCGTGAACTCATCCTCGGGGATCGCCGCTGGCGCACAGCTCGCGATAGCCGAGAGGGGGTCAGGGTTGATGACAACGGCGAAAGGCATGGGTATGCCCCTCGGCGCATACTTGTTGTGGAACATCTTCCCCATATCGGAAAAAGGAAGTACGGGACCGACCATCGTCTTTTCATCGAAGAGCATCTGGCGGTACATGCCCCAGTTGATGGCGGGCGTGTCAAAGTCTTTTGCCACCACGAACTGCCAGGTACCGATGTACCTGCCGCCGTCGCCGTCGTGGACCATCGGCGCGGGGAGGTTCATGATATTCGCGTCGTCGCCCTGAAGAACCACCTCCTGACAGGGTGCTTCCTTCACCACTTTCGGAGGAAAGGGCTTTCCAGAGGTCCTCCTGAGATATTCTTTGGAGATCTCCGGGATCGGCGTATCGGGATTGAGCCCGAAAGCGATCGCGAGCCTCCGGTAAGTCGCGATGGGCGCCCCTATCACGTCAAAGCCGGGATAATCCTTAACATTCTTGAAAAGTACGGCAGGGCCCTTCTTCTCGCAGGTCCTCCGCACGATGGCCCCCATCTCGAGGTCCCAGTCGACCTCCTGGTTGACCGTGATCGCGTCGCCTGTTTCGAGGAGTGCGTCGATGTAGGTTCTATTATCCTTGTAGTACTTGTATGCCATTATTGCCTCCGTTATTAACGCCGGTTCTATGTAAGCCGGCAGTCTTAGGGCTCGTCAGAAAATAAATGGGCCATCTGGCTCGTCTTTTTGTCCGCCCGCTTCGTTGCGAAAAGGTCATGTACATCCAGTACATTTGGCCTTTCCGCGCCTCGCCGATCGGCCAA
>JBEKJU010000085.1:0-20327 GCA_050011095.1 Syntrophorhabdales bacterium | reverse complement strand
CGAGGAGATGAGCTACAGGGAACTCGAGAGATATATAACCAAGCTCAAGCGGAACGGCCATGACGTGAGGAGGTACATGGTGGATCTCCATAACAAGATCTCCTTCCCCTTCATCAACGTCATCATGGTTCTCGCGGCCTTTTCCGTGGGCTTGCGATATTCCAAGACGAAGAACGTGTCGAAGGGGATCTTTTCAGGCATCTGCGTCGGATTCTCCTACTGGGGATTTCACTCGGTCGCGCTTTCCTTTGGTTACAAGGAGGCCTTCCCGCCCCTCTTCGCTGCCTGGCTCTCCAATATGCTTTTCTTCTCTTTTGGTATTATAGGTATAGTGACGGTGAGGACCTGAACGGATAAGGGTTCGGCCTTCCGACGGGCTGCATCCGGAAAGGAGATTTGGTTGGGATGAAGGCGTATCTTGATATTGAAACGGATAGGCAGGGCAATGTCTGCGTGATCGGTATTTTCTGTCAGCCCGGCGGTTTCGTCCAGTTTTACGGTGACGACGTGACCGCGCATAATCTGGAGAACGTACTCTGCCGGGCAAAGACAATCGTCACCTTTAACGGCGACAGCTTCGATCTACCCACACTGGACAAGTATTTCAACCTCGATCTGAAAGGGGCCTGTTCCTCCCTCGACCTCTTCAAGGTGAAGAAGAACCTGGGTCTGCGCGGGGGCCTGAAGGAGCTGGAGAAGATGTACGGCATAAAGAGAAAGACCGAGGGAATAGACGGCTACAAGGCCATACTGCTGTGGGAAAGGTATGTGAAAAAGGGCCAGAAGGGGGCGCTGAAACTGTTGCTTGAGTATAACAAGGAAGATGTGATAAACCTTATCAGGCTTGAAGAGATCTTTTCCCGTCAGATGAAGGAAATAGGCGATGGTGGAGCAGTTCGAAATCCGGTCGGGCCCGCATAGGATCAGGGGTCTTTTTACGACGCCGGACAGGGCTGAGAGGTTCCCCTGCGTTATCCTCTCCCACGGCCTCATAAGCTCGAAGGAGAGCTCCAAGTATGTCGCCCTTGCCGAGGCCTTCCGGGTGGGAGGTGTGGCAAGCTGCAGGTTCGATTACGCGGGCTGCGGGGAGAGCGACGGGAGCATCGAGGAGACGACCCTCACCGGGAGGATTGAAAACCTGAACGCCGTCGCCGAGTGGATCTTCGGGCATCCGTCCGTCGATGCGGGGAAGGTCGGTCTTTTGGGGAGCAGCTTCGGCGGCTGCACCTCCCTCGTAAAGGCGGCCCGCGATGCGCGTATCCAGTGCGTATCCCTTTGGGCGACGCCCCACCTGCTCGAAAACAAGGACGAAGGCTCAATGCCGGATGTGGACTTCAAGGATATGCTCTATGAGGATTTTGCCCGGTACGATCTCCTTGCAGAGGCGAAAAAGGTCTCCCGCGCCCTCGTCGTCCACGGGGAGATCGACGACGTCGTTCCCTCTCACGAGGGCAAGGCGATCTACAGAAACCTGAAAAAGCCGAAAAAATTCGAGCTGATCAAGGGGGCAGACCACGTCTTCTCCGTTCAGGGCCACAGGGAGAGGGCTATCACCCTGTCGCGGGACTGGTTCAGGCGATTCTTCGTCTAGCCTCTATTTTTTCCTGTTCTTGTTTCCGTTGACCTTTTCCTTGATAAAGTCGGTGATGACCGTGCTCAGGCCGATACCGAGGGCAAGGGAGAGGGTCATAATGATACCGCCGAAAATAATCAGGAAGCTTATGCTGATTATGGTGCTCCCCAGGCCCATATATTCGAAGACAATGCCGAATGTGATAACGACCAGCAGAATCCGCACGCTCTTGGAGATGATATCGCCATACCCTATGTTCGCGTTCTCGCACGCCATGTAGATCACTCTGCTCAGGAATGTGCTGAATATGATACCGACTATTACGATGATCATTGAAATGACGATATAGGGGAGGGCGCTCGTGATCCGTGAGGCGTATTCGGTGAACTGCGTCAGGCCGACCAGATTAAGGCCGAAGGAGAAAACAGTGATGATGAAGATCCAGAAGACGACGCGGCTGATGATCGTGGAAGGCTGGGCCTTTACGCCGCCCCTTTCGAGGAATGTAATGATGCCGACGTTCGCTGCCCACTTATCGAAGCGGAAGAGGATCAGCAATTTTTCTATAAGCTTCCGCACGAGCCAGCTTAAGATGAAACCGACGATCATCACCACGATCATGAGGATGATGTTGAAGAAGACCTCTGCGAAGTTGTCGTAGAGGTCGAGGATCATGTCACTAAAAAAGGCTTTCATGTATAAAGTTTAGGTCCTTCCTTGCGATGGGGAGGGGTAGGCTCGACCGGCCTTGCCCGTGGAGGGGGGCGACCGGGTGCCGGCCAGCGGGTGCCCCGGCGCGTACCGAAGAAGAGTTCCATAGGCAACATCTTATAAATATTTGGCTTTTGTTGTCAATGGAAAACAAATTATTTCCTATTGCTTTTGCCCCTTTTTTCACATAAGATTATTCAGCCTAATAACAGGAGGAGGAGAGAATGGAGCACGTCGGGAGGGAAATCTTCTGGAACGTAGGCCAGACCGCACGGTGGATCGCCTATGTTCTCATGGTCGTGTCGTTCGTCGCACTCGTCTATGGCGTTAAAACGCGCTACCACATGTGGAAGATGGGAAAGGCGACGCCCTTTTCCTTCACGAACCGGTTAGGGGAAAGGATATTCTACTACATAAAGAGCGCCATTTTTCACAGGACCATACTGCGGTCCCGCGAAATATTTCCCGGAATGATGCACCTCTTCATCTTTTGGGGGTTCCTCTTCCTTGCCATAGGAACGGGACTCGTCGCCTTCGAGGACGACTTCTTCAGGCCCCTCTTCGGCATTACCTACCTGCACGGTGATTTCTATCTGATTTTTTCGTTTATCCTCGATCTGGCCGGGTTGGTCGCCATTGTCGGCATCATCATGGCCATGGTCAGGCGGTACGTCATGAGACCGGAGCGGGTGAGCGACAACCAGGGTACCGACCTCATCGCGCTTCTTTGGATACTCGCGGTCCTCGTCACCGGGTTTCTCGTCGAGGCGGCGCGCATCGCCTTCGACAGACCCCCCTATGAGGTCGTGAGCTTCGTGGGATGGGTGACTTCCTCTCTCTTCCTCGGTCTATCCAAGGAGGGGATCCTCGCCACCCATGCAACCCTCTACTACGTGCACATGGTCCTCTCTTTCGGCTTGATCGCCTACATAGCTTATTCGGGGAGACTCCTGCATATTATCACATCATCCCTCAACATGATGTTCAGGGGTGTCGAGGATTCGCCCCGCGGCGCAATCGCTCAGATAGCCGATTTCGAGACGGCCGAGGAATTCGGCGTCAACCAGATAGACGGTTTTACGTGGAGGCAGATCTTCGACCTTGATGCGTGCACGCGTTGCGGGCGGTGCCAGGACAGATGCCCCGCGCACCTGACCCAGAAACCCCTCTCGCCCAAGAAGCTGATCCAGGACCTCAAGGGTGAATGGCTGCGCGTGGCCAACAACGGGGCCAAGAACGAAGAAGGCCTGCTCGATACGGTCATCCAGGAGGAAACCCTGTGGTCGTGCACTGCCTGCCTCTCCTGCCAGGTCAACTGTCCGGTTTCAATTCCCACCTTTGACAAGACCATAGAGATGAGGCGATACCTCACCATGACCCTGAGCAAGATATCTCCCGAGCTAAAGCTCCTCTACAAGAACCTCCAGACAAGGTTCGACCCCTACGGCATGGGCAAGAGCCAGAGACTCGAATGGACGGAAGGCCTCGACGTAAAGAAGGCCACGGAAGAGCAGGTGGACGTTCTTTACTGGGTCGGGTGTGTCGCCTCTCTCGACGACCGGAACAGGAAGGTGGCGAAGGCGCTTTCGACGATCCTGGGGAAGGCCGGCGTCTCCTTCGGGGTACTCGGTCCCGATGAAAAATGCTGCGGGGACCCGCTTCGCAGGACCGGGAACGAATACCAGTACCAGGAAATCGCCGAGGGCAACGTGGAGTTCCTGAAGGAGCTTGGCGTCAAGCAGATCGTGACGGCCTGTCCCCACTGCTATAACACGTTGAAGAATGACTATGCGCAGCTCGGGGCCGAGTTCGACGTTTACCACCATACGGAATTCATAAACATGCTCGCGAGAGACGGAAAGATCAGCATAAACCCCGTCCTTGACGGTGTCACCACGTATCACGACCCCTGCTATCTCGGAAGGGTCAACAGGATTTTCGATCCGCCTCGTGCCATCGTGGACAAGGTGAAGAAGGACCGGTTCGTCGAGTTGCCGAGGAACAGGGATGAAGGATTCTGCTGCGGCGGCGGGGGCGGCAAGATATGGATGGAGGAGCACCACGGGAGGATATGTCACGTGCGGATGGACGACGCCCTCAGCGTGGAGGCAAATACCATCATTACCGCGTGCCCCTACTGCCTCATCATGATGGAGGACGCTATTAAAGACAAGGAAAAATCAGAGTCGGTGAAGGCACTCGACATCTCGGAGGTTGTGGCCAAAGGGATCTGAAGCGCTATAGGATCGAGACTAAATGAGGGGTGGGCCACGCGCTCACCCCTCATTATTTTTTCGATTCTGATTATTCTTCGAGCGTGATGGCTTCCACCGGGCACTCATCCACGCACGCCCCGCACTCGGTGCACAGCTCGGCATCGACCTTCGCTGTATCGTCAACGGTAATGGCATCCGCTGGACATACCTCAGCGCAGGCTCCGCAAGCTGAACAGGTTTCCTCATCGATTTTTGTAGGCATTATCCCGACCTCCTTTCTTATAGGGTGAAGAACAAATACATATCGCAAGATACCATCAGAATGTCAACAAAAAAATTATCTCCTGAAAAATTGACATGTTGGCGCTGATTGGCGGTCCGGCCGGCGAAAAAATGCTTGACATGGTTTTACCTCTTCTGATAGAAATGACGGAGAAAAGGGGAGGCGATGCGAAAAGGTTCTGGAGTTGTCTATTTTTTGTCGTTTCTTTTCCTCATCATGCTGATTAGCCCCGTACGTTCCTGGGCAGGCCACAGGAAACACCACGCCTCCGTTCACAGGGCCGGGTCGCAGGCCGTCGTGCACGGCCGCACGGCCGTTGGGGAACGGCGCTTCGCGAGGACGAGGAGACACCTCGCGGCATTGCGCTGGGGCACGGCCGTGAAGGACGCCGAAAACCCTGCTCGCCCCGCGGTAGGCGTGGACGCCGGGGAAGAGGCGAATGGCGAGTACGTGGAATACAGGGTGAAGCGGGGGGACACTGTTGATAAGCTTGCCCGGATGTTCAATATCGATAGAGAAGAGATCATAGATCTGAACAGTGTGGGAACAAGGCGGCTGAGGCCGGGAATGACCGTGTTCATACCGAAGACGACAAAGGAAGACACCCAGGACGAGCCGACGGTTGTGCTGAACGACGGGCCATTGAAGCCGTGGAAGAGCGAGGAGGAGCGCGGCATCCTCGTCAAGGTCGCGAAGAGCTTCGCCGGGGCCCCTTACCGGTATGGCGGCGAGAGCGTCCGGGGCCTTGATTGCTCGGCCTTTGTAAGAAAGATGTACGGAATCTTCGAGGTAGAACTCCCGCGGAGTGCGAGAGAACAGTTTTTCGCGGGTCCGAGGGTGAACAGCAAGGAGGAGCTTGTTACAGGCGACCTCGTCTTCTTCAGAACGAAGCCCTTTGCGCACTACCCCACCCACGTGGGCATCTATATCGGGGAGGACAGGTTCATCCACGCATCATCTCTTCTGAGGAGGGGTGTCAAGGTCGACTGCCTCACGGATAGCTATTTTGCCAGGACATACATGGGGGCCGTCAGGGTAAAGGCGCCTCCTGTCGGAGGAGACCGCCCCGATTTGGACCACGAAGATCAGCACAAGGCTGCAAACAACAGCTGATATGTGAAAAACCTCGCAGTACCGCAACTCGTTTTCGCTCTCGTCCTGCATATCTTCGGTTATTACACCCTCTTGAGGAGGATCGAGCCTTACATGTACCAATTCTACATGATGGCCTGGTGGTCCTACATAATCTTCCTCGATGGGGTGCTCGCCCTGAGGACGGGCCGCCATCTCGTCCTGAACCGGCGTCTTCCCTCGCTCATTAGCGTGTCCGCCGCCTTCTGGTGCGTCTTCGAGCTGATAAATCTCCGGATGGAAAACTGGTTTTACATCAACGTCCCCTATGGATCGGCCGTCCGTTTTTGCGGTTATCTGCTGGCCTATGGCACCGTAATCCCGGCGATCTACCTCACAAAGGAGGCCCTGTCCCGCCTCTTGCCGGAACTGAGAATCACGCCCGTGTCCCCCGGTGGATACGGGACGTATGCAATACCCCTGGGGCTTCTCTGTCTCGCCCTCTGCCTGGCATTTCCCCTCTACCTTTTCGGCCTCTCGTGGGTCTTCCTTGTTTTTGTCGCGGATGGGTACAACTACCGGAAGGGCTATTCTTCTTTCATGGCCGATATCGAGCACGGCTCCGCGGGCGAGGTGGTCGCTGCGGCGCTGGCGGGCATGATCTGCGGCTTCTTGTGGGAGTTCTGGAATTACTGGTCCATCACCAAGTGGGTATACACGGTCCCCTTCCTTGAGGACGTCAAGCTCTTTGAGATGCCGGCGCCGGGTTATCTCGGCTTCGCACTCTTCGGCCTGGAGACGATTGCCTTCGTCAACCTCCTCGGGGGAAGCCCTTGTCGGAGAAGATTGCGATGGGCCGTCCCGGTCCTCGCGCTTGTCTTTTCGTTCCTCTCCTTCCTGTTGATAGACCGGTACACGGTATTCTCATACACCTCACCGGTCGCGGGCCTCTCGTTTCTGACCGAAGGCACCAGGGATGCACTCGAAAAGGGCGGTGTCGAGACAAGCCATGCCATCGATCCCAGGATGCTCACGAGCCGGGAGGGACGGGGCCTTGCCCTCATGCACCTCGACGGCCTCGGCGCGGCGAACCTGGATAGGCTTAAAGGCCATGGGATCGACACCATCGGGGGCCTTGCGGGGCTGGACGAGCGGCAGCTTTCGTCCATGATCGAGGAGAAGAACATGCGGCGGGTGCGCATCTACCTCCGCGCCGCACAAAAGTACCAAAGGGCGCACTGTCGTTCCCGGCCCTTGTCGGGCTAGCCTCGCGGCGCGCGTGTTGACATTTCCCTTCCCATGTGATGGAATAACCCGTGGCGAAAAAAAAGATCAGGGATGAGATCAAAAAGCCCGATATGCTCCAGTCCACGGTTGACGACGCCGTCGCATGGGTGAAGGAGAATAGGGGAACCTGCATTGTCGCCGGCATCCTAGTGGTGCTGATCGCCCTTTCCGGCTGGGGTTATGGCGCTTACAGGGCAGACAGGGATGAGAGGGCGCAGTACACGCTCTACCAGGGCATCAGGGCCTTTCAGGAATACACGGTCAATCCCAAGGGAGACGGCCTGTCCAAGGCGGAGGCGAGCTTCAGGAAGGTGACGGAAACGGGTTCCGGCGGGTTAAGGGATGTCGCGAAACTTTATCTCGCCAGAATCGGCGTCCGGAAAGGCATGAAAGAGGAGGCGAGGCGACTTTACGGTGAGATAGACAGGAGACCCGCGAATAACGCCGTGAAGATTCTCTCGGAGTCCGGCCTGAAGGAACTCGACAGTAAGCAGTAATACCGATCCAATCATTCCGGCCCATCCTTCGGAAAGCGCGCGCGGCGTCTTCTTTTTTGTCCGCCCGCTTCGTTGCGAAAAGGTCATGTACATCCAGTACATTTGGCCTTTCCGCGCCTCGCCGATCAGCCAAAAATCCTTCGCCATCTGACTCATTTATTTCCTTCCGAGCCCTAGCAGATCCTCGGAAACTGATCGCTCGCGAGCATCTCGACGATCCGCCTCGCGCCGAAGGCGTTCCTGATTGTGACGATGCCCGGATGCTCCGATGTCACATGGCCGATTATGGCGGCCTGACGACCGTAGACGTTCCCCTTCATTGCATCGAGCACGCGCCCGGCGTCGGCATCCGGCACCGCGGCGACGAGCTTTCCCTCATTCGCAAGATAGAGGTAATCGAGACCGAGCATCTCGCACGCGCCCCTGACCGCGTCAGAGACGGGTATCGCCTCCTCGTCGATATCGATCCCCACCGACGAGCCGGCTGCGATCTCCTTGAGGGTTGTTGCGATCCCGCCCCTCGTGGGGTCCCGCATCACGTGGACGCGGGAGGAGGCATCGAGCATGTCCTTTACGAGCCGGTTCAAGGGCGCCGCGTCGGTTCTGAGGGGACTCTTGAAGTGGAGACCCTGCCGCTGGCTCAGGATCGTCACGCCGTGGTCTCCCATGGTGCCGCTCACGATGACCGCGTCGCCCGGCCTCGCGTGCTCTATGGAGACGCCCGCGTCGTCCGGCACGAGGCCGACCCCGGCAGTCGTGATAAACAGGCCGTCCGCGGCGCGCCTCTCCACGACCTTCGTATCGCCGCAGACAATCGAGACGCCCGCCTCACGGGCGGCCTCAGCCATGGAAACGACGATCCTTGTCAGGTCGGCGACGGCAAAGCCCTCTTCGATGATGAAGGCAGCGCTCAAATAGAGGGGCTCCGCCCCCCGCATCGAGAGGTCGTTCACGGTTCCGCAGACGGACAGGCGGCCTATGTCGCCGCCGGGGAAGAAGAGGGGCTTTACGACGTAGCTGTCTGTCGTGAAGGCCATTCTCCCCCCTCCACGCAAGGGGAAGACGGATGCGTCTTCAAGTGGAAGGAGCAGGGGATTACCGAAATGGCGGACGAAAATACCCTCTATCAGCTCATGACTCAAGCCTCCGCCGCTTCCATGACCGAGGAGTATCACGTTTTCATCCATAGAGGTAGTAGGCAGCGCAGCTACCCTCCGAAGAGACCATGCACGGTCCTATGGGGTGGGAAGGGGTGCAGATGCACCTGAAAAGGGGACATCCATCGGGCGTCATGACGCCTCGTATGACCTCGCCGCAATGGCACCCATCCGGAAGGGCGGACTCGGGGACCTCGACGGTGAAGAGCCTCCGGGCATCATGGCGCGCGTACTCCTCCCTGATGACCATCCCGCTTGCCGGAATTGTTCCCAGTCCCCGCCATCTCGCGGGCCCCCTTTCAAAGACCTGTTCCATCGTCTCTCTCGCCCGGCCGTTCCCTTCCGGGGTCACACCTCTCGGATACGTGTTCGCCACCCTTGGCCTCCCTTCCTCGCACTGGCGCACAAGCTCGGAGATGGCCAAAAGGATGTCGACCGGCTCAAAGCCCGCCACCGCGGCGGGTATGTGATAGAGTTCCGGAAGAAATTGCCACGCCTTCCATCCCGTGACAATGCTCACGTGGCCGGGGCAGAGGATGGCGTCGAGGTCGATCTCCCGGGAATCCAGGATCGCCCTCATGGCAGGGGGCGTCAGCTTGTGCATAGACAGGACGGAGTAGTTATCGAGTCCCATGCCTTCCGCCTCGACTATCGATGCGGCCACGGCGGGCGCGGTGGTCTCGAAGCCGATGCCGAGAAAGACCACCTGGCAGGAGGGATTATCAGCGGCAAGTGTGAGGGCGTCGAGGGGGGAGTAAACCATGGCGACGTGCGCCCCTTCGGCCTTTGAGGCGAGAAGGCTCTCTCTGCTGCCGGGCACCTTCAAAAGATCGCCGAAGGTCGCAATGATAACGCCGGGAATTTTCGAAAGGGCGATGGCGTGGTCGATGTCGGTGTTATCAGTGACGCAGACCGGGCAGCCGGGACCGGAGAACAGGCCGATGGTCGGCGGCACGAGCTGCCTGATGCCGAACCGGTGTATGGCGTGCGTATGGGTGCCGCAGAACTCCATGATCTTGATCGGTTTTGTGGATACGGCCCATATCTTGTTTTTTAGTTTCTCGACGACGGCGGGGTCGCGAAAGGCCTCACTCTTCTGCATCCAATTCTGCCATCTCCTCCAGGAGTTCGAAGGTTTCTTCCGCCTCGGCGCTATCCATGACGCTTATCGCATAGCCGGCGTGCATGATGACATAGTCACCCACCCGCACGTTCGGCGTGAAGAGAATATTGACGCGAGTTTCGTTGCCGGCAAGCTCCGCGTCCGCCATGACGCCGTCGATTTTCGTGATGAGGGCCGGGACTGCGAGACACATAACGAGATAGTATACGACAGTTCCGTCCGTGTTACAAGGCGGGTCGATCGGCCTTCTTATGCGGCCATCTTCGCATGTTCCAGGAAGGTCCGGTCCGCGGCCGTGTCCGCCCGTGCACCTGATTCGCCTGCATACGGGAAATGACTTTACAACATCCATTATTTTTTATTTAATATTGCGCGCCTTTCCTTCGCTAATTGGCGCGTTTTGTACGGGTACCTCTCATACCACAGGAGAAGAAAGAATAATGAAAAAAATCCTTTTCGTCATGGTAGGGCTGCTCCTCGCGGCCGCAGGCAACGCCTGGGCGAAGGAAACGGTGAAAATAGGACTGATGGCCCCCCTGACGGGCGACGTGAAGACATTCGGAGAATCGTCGAAAAACGCGTTTTTCATTGCCCTGGAGGAGTATTCCAGGACCGGGAAGTACGCGATCAGCCCGGTTATCGCCGATGACAGGAACGACCCGACCGAGGGGGCGAACGCCGCGCTGAAGCTTGTTACCCAGGATAAGGTGCTCGCCTTTGTTGGCCCCTTGACGTCGAAGGTCGCCATACCGGTGAGCGAGATCGCCACCATGTACCGGGTGCCCATGGTCACAGATGCGGCGACTAGCCCGAAGGTCACCGTCTACGACGGCAAGCGCAAGCCCTACGTTTTTCGCGCGTGCTTCACGGACCCCTTTCAGGGAACTGTCGCGGCCGTCTTCGCCCTCCGGAATTTGAAGGTGAAGACGGCCGCGATCCTCTACGACGTGGGCAATGACTATTCGAGGGGCCTCGCGGAGGTCTTCCGGTCGACCTTCCTGAAAGGCGGCGGCTCGATTGTCGCGTTCGAATCCTACCAGAAAGACGATATCGATTTCTCGGCGCTTGCAACGAAGATACGGGTCAAGAAGCCGGATATGGTCTTCATCCCGGACTATTACAATAAGGCCGGCCTCATCGCCAGGCAGCTCCGGGAGAAGGGGGTGCGGTCCACCCTTGTAGGCACCGACGGATGGGACTCCCCGGAGCTTATCAAGATCGCGGGGAATGCGATTGTCGGGGGATACTTCACGAACCACTATTCGCCCGCGAGGAAGGACAAGGTGGCGGAGCGGTTCATCGCGAGGTACAAAGAAAAGCACGGGACAATACCAGATGCCCTCGCGGCCCTCACCTACGACGCGACCATGATACTCCTTCAGACGCTCGACAGGATGAAGCAGCCGGGCGCGGAATCGCTCAAGGTATCCCTGTCACAGCTCAAGAACTTCCATGGCGTCACAGGAACGATAAGCTTCGACAAGAATGGCGATGCGGTCAAATCGGCGGTCATCCTGAGGGTGGAAAAGGATGCCCGCACGTACGTGACCTCGGTGAATCCTTAAAAGAGAAAGTCAAAAAGAGGACCGCTCGGGTGAAGGTTCCCGCCTGACCGTCTGATTAATGGAATATCTCGCCTACATACTCCAGCAGTTCGTGAACGGGCTTCAGCTCGGTGCCATCTACGCCCTTATAGCCCTTGGCTACACGATGGTCTACGGCGTGCTGCGGCTCATAAATTTCGCCCACGGCGACATCTTCATGTTCGGCGCCTTCGTTGCCTACTACCTCATCACCCGATGGCACCCGCCGCTCTACCTCGTCTTCGTCCTCACCATGGCCGCCACCGCCTTACTCGGGCTCCTGGTGGAGAAGGTCGCCTACAAGCCGCTTCGCTCGGCCCCCAGAATATCGCTCCTCATCACCGCCGTCGGCGTCTCGCTCTTTCTCGAATATTTTTTGAGCCTCAACGCGATTTTCACGCCCAATTACATTGCCTTCCCGAGGCCCTTCGACGTGGTCGACTACGACCTGTCGCTCGTCGTGATCACCAACATCCAGATCATCATCTTTTCCGTGACCGCCCTGTCCCTTTTTCTGCTCTACCTGCTCGTCTACAAATCGAAGTACGGAAAGGCCATGAGGGCGGTCTCCCACGATCAGGAGACGGCCTCGCTCATGGGCATAAACGTGGACGCCACGATTTCCTTCACCTTCGCCATCGGCACGGCCCTCGCCGGGATCGGCGGCATCCTCTACGGCTTCGCCTATCCGCAGATCAACGTATTCATGGGCATCATGCCGGGCGTCAAATCCTTCATCGCCGCCGTGCTCGGGGGCATCGGCCTTGTCCATGGGGCGGTGCTCGGGGGACTCGTGATCGGCGTCTCCGAGGTTTTCGTCTCCGCCTTTCTCTCCTCGACCCTCCGGGACGGCGTGATCTTCATCATCCTTCTGGCCGTCCTTTTGCTCCGGCCTTACGGCATCTTCGGAAAGCGGAGGGAGAAGGTATGAATTTCCTGAAAAGGGCGAGGCGCTTCCTGATCGTCTCCCTGATCGCCTATGTGGCGGTGAAGGCCCTCTTTCTTTCCGGCCTCGTGACCGAGTACATCCAGCAGATCGTGCTCTACTCGCTCATCATGATCATCGCGAGCCTCGGCCTCAACGTCATCTACGGATATACCGGTCAGTTTTCTTTGGGCCACGCGGCCTTTTATGGCATCGGCGCCTACATGTCCGCCTGCCTGACCCACGTGCTGGCCGTCGACTCGGTGTTTGCCTTCCTCCCGATCCTGCTTGCGGGCGGTCTTTTTTCCGCCCTCATCGGCTACCTGATAGGACAACCCATCCTGAGGCTCCGGGACGACTTCCTGGCGATCGCGACGCTCGGGTTCTGCATGCTCGTTCGGGTGCTTCTCGACAATTCCGACAAGGCCCTCGAGGTGATGGGAGGTTCGAGGGGTTTTATCGGTATCCCGAGGATAACGAACCTGGAGCTTGTCTTCGCGGTGCTGGTCTTCCTCGTTCTCGTGACGAGGAATCTCATCTTCTCGCGGTACGGGCTTTTCTGGCAGTGCATCAAGGATGACGAGCTTGCCTCTACCGCCTTCGGCATCGACACCGGCCGGATGAAATCGATGGCCTTCACGTACGGCTGCTTTCTGGCGGGTGTCGCCGGTGGCCTCTACGCGCACCTCTACACGTTCCTCCATCCGTCGAATTTCGATTTCCTCAAATCCGTGGACTTTCTCGTCATCGTCATCATAGGGGGCATGGGAAGCATCACGGGGACTATCTTCGCGGGCCTCTTGTGGGTGGCCTTCATCGAGGGTCTTCGCATCGTTCTCCCTTCGAGCATACTGGAGCTGAGGTGGGTCTTTATTCCGATATTCCTCATCATCCTGATGATGGTGCGGCCCCTTGGCCTGCTCGCGCAAAGGGAGTCGAAATTTCTCGGGATCGACAAGACGTGAAGGCGCTCGACGTCACAGGGTTGAGCAAGGGCTTCGGGGGCGTGCAGGCGGTCGACAACCTGTCGTTCTCCGTCGACGAGCACGAGGCCGTGGGCATCATCGGACCCAACGGAGCGGGCAAGACGACGGTCTTCAACCTGATCACGGGGCAATACAGGCCCGATGCGGGGAGGGTCGAGTTTTTCGGGAAGGATATCACGAACATAAAACCCTTTCACCCCGTCTCCCTCGGCATCGCGCGAACCTTTCAGAACATACGCCTCTTCAAGGGACTAACGGTCCTGAAGAATGTCCTGGTCCCCATACTGGTACGGATCGGCTACGGGCCTCTTGGCGCGGTCTTCGAATCGAAGCGATACGCCAAGGCAGAGAAGGCGGCCGCCGAGAAGGCGATGACGCTCCTCGACTTCTTTCGCCTTTCCCCCAAGGCGGACCTTCTTGCGTCGAGCCTCCCTTACGGAGAGCAGAGGCGCCTGGAACTCGCCCGCGCCCTTGCCGCCGACCCGAGGCTGCTTCTCATCGACGAGCCGGGGGCCGGCATGAACCCCAGGGAAATCCGGGACCTTCTCGGGGATATAAGGGAGGTCAAGAAGACGTTCGGCCTGACCATCCTCATTATCGAGCATCAAATGGGCCTCGTGATGAACCTGTCGGACAGGCTCGTGGTCCTCGACTTCGGGGAAAAGATCGCCGAAGGCACACCGGCCGAGATCAGGAAGGACCGACACGTGATAGAGGCCTACCTCGGGGAAGATTTTCCATGCTGATGCGTATTTCCGACCTCCATGTCGCCTATGGCGCGATATCGGCCCTCGACGGCATCACCATGGAGATGCGCAAGGGGGAGATTCTCTCCATTATCGGCGCGAACGGCGCGGGAAAGAGCACGCTTCTCAGGACGGTCACGGGCATCCTGAGACCGGTCTCGGGCGAGATAGAGTTCGCGGGGAGGTCCATCACGCGGCGGCGGCCGGACAGGATCGTGAGGCTCGGCATCTCCATGGTTCCCGAGGGGCGTCAGATCTTCCCCGACCTCACGGTAAGGGAGAACCTGGAAGTGGGCGGCCACGTGCTCCGGGGCAGACGGGCCAGACACGTCCGTCTCGGCATGGTGCTCCACACGTTTCCCCGGCTCAAGGAGAGACTCCGCCAGAGCGCGGGCACCCTTTCCGGGGGGGAACAGCAGATGCTCGCCCTCGGAAGGGCGCTCATGGCGAATCCCGACCTCCTCCTTCTGGACGAGCCCTCCATGGGCCTGTCGCCCATCATCACGAGGGAGATCTTCTCCCTCATCGAGACCATCAACAAGGAAGAGGGCATCTCCATCATGCTGGTTGAGCAGAATGCCCATATGGCGCTAGATTGTTCGAATAGGGCCTATGTGCTCGAAACCGGGCGGATCGTCATGGAGGGGAGTTCTGCGGACATCAAGCGTAGTCCTGTAATCGTCGAGGCCTACCTGGGCGGGTTCGAGGCGATGGAGGAATGAGGGGGGCGCGGCCGGGGCGCTTTTTGTGCCTAACTTTGTCATCTTCGGGGGCGCACATCCTCACGTACAAGAGTACGCTCCGGTGCGCGCCCCCTCGATTTCGCGTTATGCATCAAAAATCGCCTCGGCCGCTCTCTCGAAGGGGGGTGTCGCCCAACCCGAGCCGGGGTCCTATCGGTCGATAGGCCCCCGGCAGAAAAGCATGGTGAAGGAGGCAATGCCCGAATGATGTGCTTGGACCGGGGGCGGAAAAACCCCTTAACGCCGGCATCGTCGTGTGATGCCGGCTGCAGGGGACGGTGGCATGAAGGAATCGCCGAGATGTGGATGCGATCTGAGCCTTGCTGGGCGGAGGCTGTACATACGTACGCCGGAGCCCGTAAGGCGAAGACCGCGCCGCAGATCGCGATTCCGCGCATGCCGCCGTCCGTCGCACTATTGAAGCGGAAGCGAACAGCAAGCACCTCTTCCCTGCACTTGTGCACCGCCCGGCCGCTGTGGTATAAAATAGACAATGGAGAGATGTCCGAGCGGCTGAAGGAGCACGACTGGAAATCGTGTGTGCTGGCTAAAACTGGCACCGAGGGTTCAAATCCCTCTCTCTCCGCCATTATTAACCGTCGCATGATTGTAAAATGGCCGGGCCCTGCGCAACGTGAAGGTTATGAACCCCGTCAGGTCCGGAAGGAAGCAGCGGTAGTAGCTTCTCCGTGTGCCGCAGGTCGCCTGGCCTTTTTTATTAATGGGAAGAGAGACTGTCCGATGCTGAGAGCAGAGCCGCACCGCGAGCAGATGAGGCGCAAACACCTGGCCGCCGACCAACCCCCCTGCCGTTTCACCAAATGAGCTACACTGTTATCGCACGACGATGGAGACCCCGGAAGTTTGACGATGTGGTCGGTCAGGCGCACATCGTCACCACGCTGAAAAATTCGATAAGGCGCGGCAGAATAGCGCATGCCTACCTTTTTTGCGGACCGAGGGGAGTGGGGAAGACGTCTATCTCACGGATACTCGCAAAGGCGGTCAACTGCGTCGAGGGCGTGAAAGAGGAGCCGTGCAATGCGTGCCGCACGTGCAGCGCCATAGACGGCGGGGGCTATGTGGACGTCATCGAGATCGATGCGGCATCGAACAGGGGCATCGACGAGATACGGGAGCTGCGGGAGACGGTACGGTACCTTCCCATGGAAGGGAGGTACAAGGTCTATATAATCGATGAGGCGCACATGCTCACCGAGCCCGCATTCAACGCCCTTTTGAAGACCCTCGAAGAACCTCCGGGCCATAATATCTTCATCCTCGCCACGACCGAGTCCCAGAAGATCCCCTACACCATCATGTCACGATGCCAGCGCTTCGATTTCAGGAGGATATCGGAGTCCCAGATCGTCGAGCAGCTTACCCGCATCTGCCTGGACGAGGGCATCGAGTGCGACGAGAAGGTGCTGAACTACGTGGTCCGCGAAGCGGATGGAAGCCTGCGCGACGCCGAGTCGATCCTCGATCAGGTCATCGCCTACAGCGGCGCACGCATCTCGGAAGGGGACGTGATCGACGTGATCGGGGTGGTCCAGAGGGAGGTGGCCTACGGCATCGTGAAATGCATCATCGAGAAGGACCCCAGGGAGGGATTGAGCCTTATCGCCCGTACCCTGGAGGAGGGTCACGATGTCTACCAGATATACAAGGGGCTCCTTTCCTTCCTGAGGGACGTCCTCATGATAAAGGTGTGCAATGGCAAACCCCCCTTTGTCTTCATGGATGACGAGGAGTACGGGAGGGCAGAGGGGCTCACGAAAGAGGTCGAATACTACGAGATCCAGAATATGGTGCACCACATGCTCAAGGCGGAGGACCTGATCCGCGGCATATTCCCGAAGGTCTCCCTGGAGATCCTATTCATCAACCTCTACAACCTCTCCCGGCTCAGGGATGTGGAGGCGATGATTGAGGCCGCGGGCGGATCGGCCGCGCAGGCGGAGGGGGTCCCGGAGACACGCGGGCGCGGGGGAGATGGGGGCACCCTGGGAAAGGACATGCCGCCCGCCGGCCGGAACGGGATGGAGAAGGGGCGCCATGATCGCGCGGAAGCCGTGGCGGAGCCGCCGTCCCCTATCCCGGACCAGGACACCCCCGTGCAGGATGGCCCTCATCAGGATGCCGTTGCGCAGGATACCCCCGCGCAGGACGTCCCCGTTCAGGACGGCCCTTCGGCCGGGCCGGGTGATCTCGTTTCCTATCTGAAGGAAAAGAGCAAGATGCTTTTCGGCATTTTCTCATCCCTCGATATGAGGGCCGAGGAAGACAGGCTCACCGTTTCCCTGGGCAGGGACTCGGTCTACATAAGAGATAACGGCCTTATTATCAATGAGTTCAAGGAGCACGCGTCAGCGTTCTTCGGGAGAGAGATGACCGTCAGGTTTGTTGATGGTGGATCGGAGACAGAGGAAGAGACCCTCGATGACTACGTGAGGGAAGCCGAGCGCTTATTTAAGGTCTAAAGGAGGGAACAATGCCGAAGGGTTTTGGACAGATTTTGGGTCAGGCAAAAAAGATGCAGGAGCAATTCCAGAGGCTTCAGGAGGAGATGGAGACAAAAACCGTGGAGGGGCAGTCGGGCGGCGGCATGGTCACGTGCGTCGTCAATGGGAAGCAGGACCTGATCTCCCTCAAAATTTCCGATGAGATATGGGAGGAGCGGGACAAGGAGATGCTGGAAGACCTTATCGTTGCCGCACTGAACGAAGGTCTGAACAAGTCGAAGGAGATGTGGAAAGAGGAGATGGCAAAGATCACGGGCGGCCTCCAGCTGCCGTTTGGGATGTAGATGCTCTACCCTGAACCCATAGAAAAATTGATAGAACACCTCTCGCGGCTGCCCGGTATCGGAAGGAAGACCGCCACGAGGCTTGCCTTTTTCCTCCTCAACGCGCGCCCGTCCTACGTGGCGGAACTCGCGCAGAGCATCTCCGAGATGAAGGAGAAGATACGGCTGTGCAGCGCCTGCTTCAACATAACCGACGTCGACCCGTGTCACATATGCCGGGACGAAAAGCGCGCCCGCGGCATGCTCTGCGTCGTGGAGGAGCCGTCACACCTCATGGTGATCGAGTCGGCGTTTCCCGGCGTCTACCGTTATCACATACTCCACGGGGTGATAAACCCCATAGAGGGGATAGGACCCGAGGAGATCAGGATCCCGGAAATGAAGGAGCGCATAGTCAGGGAAGGCATACGGGAGCTTATCATCGCCACGAACCCCACGATAGAGGGGAATACCACCGCCCACTACATCGTTGAGATGACCAAATCGCTCCACCTGAAGATCACCCGCATCGCATCGGGCATACCTATCGGGGGTGATATCGTCTACATCGATCCCCTTACCATCAAGAGCGCGATAGATAACAGAAGAAGCCTGAAGGAGGACTCCTAGGCCGCCTTATACCCCGGTTACGAATAGAGAGGCAGCGTTTTATTTATGGACTTGTTACACTACGCATTCGACATCATCCTCCACCTGGATAAGCACCTTGGACTTGTCATACAACAGTACGGCTTCTGGACGCATCTCCTCCTCTGCGGCATCATCTTCTGTGAGACGGGTCTCGTCGTCACGCCGTTCCTTCCCGGAGATTCCCTTCTTTTTGCCGCGGGGGCCTTCGCGGGCCTCGGCTCCCTCGATCTGACCTGGCTCGTCGTTGCGCTGCCCCTCGCGGCGATAGCAGGGGACTCGTCAAATTACTGGATCGGCTGCATTGTCGGGCCAAGGGTCTTCGCGAGCGAGCACTCCCGGCTACTCAACAGGGAATACCTCGCGAGGACGCACGATTTTTACCTCAAGTACGGGGGAAAGACCGTGATTATCGCACGGTTCGTGCCCATTATCAGGACCTTCGCGCCCTTCGTCGCGGGGATCGGCACCATGGCGTACAGCCGCTTCATCACCTACAGCGTGGCGGGCAATATATGCTGGATCATGATCTTCACACTGGGCGGCTATTTCTTCGGCACCATACCTTTCGTGAGGCAAAACTTTACCGTTGTCATCCTCGCCATCATCGTCATTTCGGTCCTCCCCGGCGTGATCGGGTACATGCGGGAGCGGGGCCGGAAGCGCGCGGTCCGGTTCACCGGCTGAACCTTCCCCCTGAAGCGGGCCTTACCTGACACAATAACATATTGTCTAATATTGAAATTGCTAACAGACGGGGATTGGGTATATTATTTGTTAGCACCCAGGTGGGGGAGTAAAGAAGTAGTCTGCCTGAAAGAAAGAATCAAGGAATTCACGTGACGAGGGCAATAACATGAATACAAAAGAGGTGCTCATCAATGAGATCGAAGAAGTCCCTGAGCCGCTTCTTTCTGAAGTGCTCGACTTTGTCCATTTCCTCAAAGCAAAAATTCTTCGGGAAAAGTTGGATATCGCCATCATAAGCGAATCTTCTTTGGGAAGGGACTGGCTGAGTCCAGAGGAGGACGAAGCGTGGCAAAATTTGTAAAAGGTGATGTTGTCGTCATCCCCTTCCCCTTTTCCGACCTAAGTCAATCTAAAAGACGACCTGCCCTTGTTGTGGCTCCGCTTGAGGGAAACGATGCCATTCTTTGCCAGATAACAAGCAAGGCTATTAAAGACAAATACGCCATTTCAATCGATGAAGCTGATTTCGTGTCGGGAAGCCTTAGACAAGCGGGCAACATAAGACCCAACCGGCTCTTTACGGCAGACAACCATATCATCCTGTACCGGATTGGCGTCATCAAGAATGACAAGTTGACCCAAGTTATTGAAAAAGTGGTTGAAATAATAAGGGAATAAAGCTGGCCGCCAGCAAGTTGGCGCAGCCAATCGGCTGTACCCCGGTCAAAACCCGAAGGCTTTAGGCTGTCCCTCGGCGGACAGAGGTTTAGCCAAGCGCGGCCAATCCTTTACGGTCGATAAGATCAAGAAGGCGTTGCGCGGGGCCGCTCGGTTTCTTTTGCCCCTGTTCCCACTGCTGCACCGTCGTCTTGCCAATGCCAAGGATCGCCGCAAACACGGCCTGGCTCACGTGGTTAGCCGTCCGGATGCGCCGGATATACTCGGGCCGAAAGGGGCGCTTCGGGGGCAAACAAAGCGCGTCGATCCTGCGCATGGTGATTTCATCCACGGCTCCGGCCTTTAACAAATCTTGCGCCATTTCATGGGCAATATCCAAAATCTCACTCATGACACTTTACCTCCCGTATCGAGCCAGGCCGATCCTATGGGGCGATTTCATGATATGGGGACAAATACGTTTTGTCCATATAAAACAAACTTGCTCCTGTGGTGAGTTACTGGTAGGGTAAACTCTTCTGTGTGAATTGAAAAAGGAGTGAAAAAAGGGCGTACCTCCTATAAAATGACGTGTCACGACCAAATGATACGGATCTTATGAGGAGGCACACCGATGAAGCTG
>JBEKJU010000084.1:0-12657 GCA_050011095.1 Syntrophorhabdales bacterium | reverse complement strand
TCTTTATCGCGTTGGACTTACTCAGGTCACTCGGGAAACGCTTTCCATCTTCTGCCTCACTCTCTCCAGCATTAGGCATATGTGCCGCGATATATACCAATGCGACAACCGCCGGATCCGTCCCGACTTCGGTGATGACGGATCCGCCGTAGCTATGAGCGACGAGAACGCACGGTCCGTCCTGTTGAGCGAGGATACGCTTTGTGGCCGCCACATCCTCTTTGAAAGAGGTCTCCGGCTCCTGGACGACGCTGACGTTGTAGCCGTCCCTGATGAGAATGTCGTAAACGCCTCTCCACCCTGAACCATCTGCCCAGGCACCGTGCACGAGGACGATGTTGCGAACTCGATGCTGCTCCTCATCGGACGCCGAGGGTTGGCAGCAGATCAGAAGGAATAAGGCTATGCCGATAGCTTGAATGGCAAGGTTGGCTCTGCGTGCCATATCGATTACCTCCTTCGTTGCTTAAGGAAAAGGCCCGATCGATGGAATAGAGTCTAGGCGAAGGCATTTACGTCTTCCGTGTTCTATGTAAGTCACGGGTCGATCAATGTCAATCTGGCTTTAGGCAATAATTTGGTAGGATCGTATCTATCGTTCAGCAGAGCATTACCACAAACAATGGAGAACTGAGCGTGTTGAGACATGAGGGCAGCCGCCTGTCTCGCCCTTCTCTTGTAGAGAGTCTTTGAACTATGAAAGCTGATACTCGTTCCGAAGGGGCTAAGGTTGCAGTCCTCCGTCTGCCGGGTCTCATGTGGCCGCCTTTCGCCTATCTCCGCGCCTTTCAGCAGCCCGCAGGGATAGAAAAAAGTCTGATTCATGGACCCTTGACATCCGAGGGTCTCCTCACGATGTTGTATAGAGAGGATTTTGTAAAAGCGAGAGGCCGCCATGAAGAGATACGACGCGATCATAATCGGGACCGGGCAGGCAGGGCCGCCCCTGGCGGGACGTCTTACCGAGAGCGGGATGGAAGTGGCCATTATCGAGCGCAAGCTCTTCGGGGGCACCTGCGTCAATACGGGGTGCATACCGACGAAGACCCTGATAGCATCGGCCCACGCGGCTCACATGACGAGACGGGCCGCGGACTTCGGTGTGGCGGTCGAGGGCGGGGTGACGGTTGACATGAAGCGCACGAAGGCACGGAAGGACTACGTGTCGGCATTGTCGAGGGACGGACTGGAGGCTTGGCTCAAGAACATGAAGAAATGCACCGTCTACGAGGATCATGCGCGCTTCGAGTCGGCCCACCAAGTACGGGTCGGAACGGCACTGCTTGAGGCAGAAAGGATATTTATCAACGTCGGGGGACGCGCCTCGATTCCCCCGATACCTGGACTCGACCGTGTCACCTATCTCACCAATTCCTCAATGATGGAGATCGACTTTCTTCCCCGCCATCTCCTTATATTGGGGGGCGGCTACATCGGTATCGAGTTCGCCCAGATGTACCGCCGCTTTGGAAGCGAGGTAACGATCGTCGAGATGGCTCCCCGTCTGATGCAGAAGGAAGATAAGGATGTCTCGCAGGGGGTGAGGGAGATACTGGAGGCTGAGGGTATAGAGGTGCGGGTAGGCGCGAAATGCATCGCCGTTGAGAAGCAGGGTGATGACGTGAGGATGGCTGTGAATTGCCCGGACAATCCGGCCGAAAGCATCGGCTCCCACCTTCTCGTTGCGGCTGGGCGCCGACCCAACACGGACGATATAGGACTCGAAAAGGCCGGCGTACTCATGGATAAGCGCGGGTTTATCACGGTCGACGAAGAGCTGCACACAAACGTCCCCGGAATCTGGGCGCTCGGCGATTGCAACGGCAGGGGGGCATTTACCCATACCTCCTACAACGACTATGAAATAGTTGCGGCAAATATCCTCGATGGGGAGAGACGTCGGGTGAGCGACCGCATCCTGACCTACGCCCTTTACACCGATCCTCCTCTTGGTAGGGCGGGTCTCACGGAAGACCAGGTACGGGCATCCGGCAAATCCGCCCTTATTGCAAAACGGCCGATGACGAAGGTAGGCAGAGCCGTCGAGAAGGGCGAAACACAAGGATTCATGACGATAATCGTCGACGCCGGGACGAAACAGATCCTGGGTGCGGCCATACTGGGGACAGGCGGAGACGAGGTCATCCACTCTCTCCTGGACGTGATGTACGCCAAGGCGCCTTACACCGTTATCATGCGGGCAATGCACATCCATCCGACCGTTTCTGAGCTCATTCCCACCATGCTCGAAGGACTCCAACCACTCTAAACCTGAAGCCGCTTCCCTAAGCGGACCATGGGCGGAGGAGGACATATGTCAGACAAGAAGACCGTAATCGTCACGGGCGCATCGGGAGGTATCGGCACGGGTTTGGTCGAGGCCTTTCTGAAGGAGGATTATAAAGTCGTCGCAACGTCACTCGAGGCGAGCCGGTCGTTGAGTGCTTCACCGGGCCTCATCCTTGTAGACGGCGATATCGGTAAGCAGGAGACCGCTGCCAGGACAGTGGAGGCAGCGATCGAGAACTTCGGGACCATCGATGTTCTCGTGACTAACGCCGGGATATACTATGTCAAGTCCTTCACGGACTTCACCGAAAAGGACATTGACGCCCTTGTCTCGGTCAACCTGCGGGGGTTCATCTACATCACCCAGCTCGCGGTAAAACAGATGCTCAAACAGAAATCGGGGTGCGTCGTGAGCATCACCGCGGCCCTCGCCGATAACCCGATCGCCGGCGTGAATGCCTCGGTTTCGATGATCACGAAGGGGGGCCTGAACGCGGTGATCCGAAGCCCCGCAATCGAGTATGCAAAAGAAGGCATCCGCTTCAACGCCGTTGCCCCCGGGGTCGTAGACACACCACTCCATAAGGACGATCCAAAAGACCTTCTTAAGACCTTGCAGCCAATGGGAAGAATCGCGAGCGTTGAGGACATTGTCGACGCTGTTCTTTACCTGGCACACGCGGGTCAAGTAACCGGAGAGGTACTCCACGTGGATGGTGGTGCTCACGCCGGCAAATGGTAAGTTTGTGAAGGAAAAGAAGGTCCCATGGATAGCAAGAGATTCCGGACAGCGGTGGATGGGGATACGCCCTGTTCAACTATAACGCCGCGTCCGACGTGTTCACGCCCGATGGGAGCGGCAACAACTGCAGGTACAAGTGTCATACGATAGTAAAGGCAAAAGATTACATTTTTCACCCGTACCAGAAGCGGTGAACGGAGATACGGCGGGCATGGCCAATATCCCGGCTGCCTTAAGTATGGGAAGAGGAAACACTGACAAGAAAGGAGGGTAAAACAATGAAGATTGTGATGGTACTCACATCGCACGATCAACTGGGCAACACTGGCCACAAGACGGGTTTTTGGCTGGAAGAATTTGCGGCCCCCTACTTTGTTTTCAGAGACGCCGGGGTCGAATTGACACTCGCCTCACCGAAGGGTGGGCAGCCACCGCTCGATCCAAAGAGCGATCTGCCGGAAAATCAGACCGAGGCCATGGCCCGCTTTAAGAAGGATGCGGCGGCGCAAAAGGCTCTCGCCAACACGGTCAAACTTGCGGACGTGAAGGCGGAAGACTTCGACACCGTTTTCTATCCTGGTGGGCACGGCCCGATGTGGGATCTCGCGGAGAGCCCAACGTCGATCGTTCTTCTGGAGGCCTTCTACAATTCGGGCAAGCCAATCGCATTGGTGTGCCATTCGCCCGGGGTGCTTCGCCACGTTACTTACCAGGGCGCTCCGCTGGTGAAGGGAAAACACGTCACCGGTTTCACGAACGGCGAGGAAGAGGAGGTGCAGCTCACGAAGGTTGTGCCGTTCCTGGTCGAAGATGAACTGCTGCGGCTCGGCGCCATATTCGAGAAGAAGGCGGACTGGCAGCCTTTTGCCATCACTGACGGCCGTCTCATCACCGGCCAGAACCCCGCGTCATCGACGTCCGCGGCTCAAGCGCTTCTGAAGCTCATGACTGTATCGGAATCGGAGTCGTCAAGAAACGCCGTACAAATCGAACAGAAGAGCTATGAAATGCCCCCGCGCGAGGGGATCAGCATCGCGCATTTTCTCACCGTGAAGGACATCGAGCGATCGGCTCGCTATTATGAGAAGGTCTTCGGCGCTCGCATTCTGAGCCTAGGCGACGGCAACGCGCCTGGGTACCTTCAGCTCGCGAATATATGGATGATTTTGAACGTCGGGGGCGGGCCGACGCAGGACAAGCCGACGATAACGCTCAGTGTCCCCGACCCGGACCACATGAGCAGCTTTCTGAATCTCCGGGTTGCGGATATTCAAGCATGCTATGAATTATGGAGAAGTCGAGGAGCCGAGTTCATCACGGAACCGATCCCCAAGTACGGCGAGACGCGTTGCTACATCCGCGATCCTGACGGTTATATTATCGAGGTCGGGCAGAGCACCGCGCTCAAGTACGGTTGATACTCGGAGATGAAAGATGAAAGCAATTGTTGTCCACCAATACGGCGGTCCTGAAGTACTCGAGTTCGAAGAATACCCTGACCCGGTTCCAGGTCCGGGCGAGGTGCTGGTGCGGGTCGCCGCCACGAGCGTGAATCCGATCGACTACAAGCGACGTGCCGGATTAACGAAAGATTGGTACCCCATCAAGTGCCAGGGGCTTATAGGAGTCGATATCGCGGGCACCATCCGTCCAAACCGGCGGGGTTCGCGGTGAGAGGGATAACCGGGACCGGCGATCTCTGGGTCAGCCAATACCTGATCGCCTATGAAGGCGAAGGCCGGCCGGTCAATACGGTAAACATCATGGAGTTCAGGGACGGCAAGGTGTTCCACGAGACGCAGTACTTCGCCGATCCGTTCGAGGCCCCTGCATGGCGCTCACAATGGGTAGACCGCATGACGTGAGGATGTCGCCGCCGGATACGCGACGCACCCGCCGTCTTCGTCGCGCGGAGCTGCCCATCGATACCGTAGAGATGGCCCGCTATCTCATCGGCAAGACCCTGGTCCATGACATCACGGAAGGCCGGATCAGCGGGCGCATCGTCGAGCCAGAGGCCTATGTCGTCGGCGATGCAGCCTGTCACGCTTTTCACGGCCCGACACCGCGCAATCGCTCGCTGTATCTCGAACGAGGCCATGCCTACGTCTATTTGGCGTATGGTTCGTCGTATTTGATGAATGTCGCGAGCGAGCTGCCGGGGGTCGGCGCCGGTGTGCTTCTGCGCGCACTCGAACCGCTCGAGGGGATCGAGCTGATGCAAGGTCACCGCGGCACGACGCGGTTGCTTGATCTCGCGAGAGGGCCGGGCCGGCTGGCGGCCGCGATGTCGATCGACGGCGGTAATGACGGCACAGACCTGTGCTCTGACAGATCGCTTTGGCTCGGCCGGGCGGTGCGGCAGACAGGACCGATCGCAGAAAGCGTGCGCATAGGCTTGACGCGCGAGGTGAAGCGCGTGCTTCGCTTTTACGAGTCCGGCAATCCCTTTGTGAGCGGCCCTAAGCGGCTGCGTGTATAGAATCGTACCCTCTCTGGGCCAAATTGCCGGTACAGTTGCCCGTCAAAGGTAGCTCCGGTGGCTCAAAAAAGCTTTTCTCTACACCCATTGCGCCCTGCGCTTCTCGCTCGGATACGAAGACACGGAAGAGGAGATAGACCGGACCCTCTTGGGGCGGACGATCAACGAATCGAGAAACATCGTGCACTTCGTGCTATATAGGTACGGAAATAACGAGAGGGACCTTTAGTTTAGCGCTGTCCGGAAGCAGGAACCGACAAGGCGGAACAGCCAGGGCCGTTGACGCCTTGCTGAGAGGCGTTTCCAAGGCCGAGGGTCAACGGGAGAGTTTATTCCTTACCGAACGCAATCTGGAACGGTGCCGGCAGCGCAACGAAGATGGATGGGGGGTGTGCAGGACCGTGGAGCGCTGCATCATTGAGGCTGACTTCGCCCCGATAGCTGAAGAGCTATCGTTCTTCTTTCCCAATTGCTGTAAGTACTCAACAAGAATATGAACTTTGGTGGATGGATTGTCAGTGCCGCTTGTTTCATGGAATTTCTCAAGCGATTTGGCATTACCTATCGAAGTCTCGGTCCTGTCCGCGAGGACAGCGAAGGTATCCTTCGAACCTTTCTCGTAATCGGGAAGATAGTTTTTGAGGTCCCTGATCACCAGCTCGGCGTTGGAGTTCTGGAGCGGGGCGACATAGGCCCTCGTCGTGTAAAGGAAGTGAAGCAGCAGCCAAATCTCGAAGCAGGGAATGGATGCGATGGCGTGCATACTGTATCCTCTGAGGCCGCTGATGGAATGGATTCTGTCTATCGCGCTGTTGTAGCCCGGATGCTTGTCCTTGTCAAAGACACAGTATACGTGGTCGAACTCGGGGTCCTTGCTTGCCTCATCAATAGCGTACTGGACCAGGGCCGTGGGGTCGAGGCCCTTTTTCTTGTCCGCAATCACTACATTGGCCCGGTTCAACCTGAGGGCAGCGCGAAGTCCCAGGAAATAGTAGGGTTCCGTCTTTCTTCCTTCACAAACGATGAGAACCCTTTCGTAAGGCGCTCGGCTCGCCCTCTTGCGCGCGAGATCCCTCGCCATTTTCGCTTTCCGTTTGTGGTGGAGATCGTCGGTTCCCACTAGTGCCTCAGGTCACCGACAAAAGGCAGGGCCCCGTACCTCCCCTTGAGATACCACTTTTCCACGGCCTCGCCCTTCCGCGGGCTGAAATCGCTGAGCGGATAAAGCTTTGTGGCGCTGCTCCGATCTTTGTCGACGAACCAGATCTGATCGCGACGAAAGAGATCCATGTCCAGTATGGAAGTGTCATGGGTGGTGAAGACCAGTTGAGCATTATTTCTGTTTGCCTCGGTGCTATGGAAATTCTCAACAAGAAAACGCACAAGGAGCGGATGCAGGCTCGTATCCATCTCATCGACGAAGAGGATACGGCCCTTCTCAAAGACGTCAAGGCAGGGACCGGCAAAGGCAAACAGTTTCTGGGTGCCGTCGGACTCGTCGGAAAAGCTGATGGGGATCAGGTTTCCGCTGTCGTCAGGATGCTGAAAGAAAACCAACGGAACTTCCTTCTCCTGCAACTCGTGAGCAATTCTGTCCCTCATGTCCGGAGGCATATCCAGAGGAAGGTCGCTTTGAGAAAAGGGAATCCTAACCTTTTTTACATCGATTCCGGAAATGGTGAGATCGGCAGATTCGAGGAATTCCATGACTCTTGCCTTGCCCGCCTCGGATTCACACAGTTCGAGAGAAAACTTGAGGTTGATGGCGGCTTTAGGAAGAATCATGTCAAGCGTGTCCTGGAACCAACTAAAGACCGGTTTGAGTTGTTCGTTATTCAGTTGAATGGCCGTTGAGAGGAATAAGGCGTTCTTTCGAGTGGCCTCCTGCCATAGTTGCTTCCGCCCCACGAATTTACTGCCAAAATACCAGTTCTCTTTGTCCGACTTCTCGTCGGAAGCGCGCTCGAACCACCTCTGGGCTTTCCCTTCCGGATACGCGAGCAGCCATTCTTTCGTAACCCGAACCGGAGTGACGGCGAAGCCATACTGGTACCTGACACCATCGCGCAGGAATGACAGTTCGAATTCGCTCGGCCTTGTTCGAGTCTCAGCGGAAAGGGCGAAGGGTGAGACATTGATGCTCTGCCCCTCTTGATACGAATGAGACACAAGCACAAACGCTTGCATGAACTGCATAGCCTTCATCGTGTTGCTCTTACCGCCTGCGTTGGGTCCGTAAATGACGGCCGTGCGGAGCAAATTTGGCACACCAGACACATTCGGATCGAAACAGTTCGATTCCTCAAGGCCTTTGTAGTATCTGCTGGCCGCCATGCTAAGGGTCTGGGTCTCACGAATGGACCGATAATTCGTTACACTGAATTCGATTAACATGGCTTAACTCCTATAAACAGATATTCTAAGGACAATTATTGCACGTTTTGTGTAAAAGTCAATAGATAATTATGCATGATGCCTAATTCATGCCTCATCTTCAAGAAATTTTGGCGAGGTGGAGGAAAGGAACATGAAGTATCTGAGGGGCGAGCGCATCGCGGCCGGCCAGGCGGTCCTTACCAACTGCTACTCCTGCATGCGCGGTTATACTGACGGAAAAAGGGACTGCGGCAACAGGTCCTGCCTGATCTATCCGTTCATGCCGTACCGGAGGGCAGGGGGCCAGAAGCTCCGGGCCGGGAGATGAAAGTCACGCGAAACAGCCCTTTCTTGCCTCCAGCGAGGGGGCTACGAGGCGAACCACGGAAGGGAAGGGTCTTGTGGATAATTTTCCCCTCTTGATGGAGTGGCGTTCGTTCTTTTCACCGTGTCGAGGGCCATGGTATATCCCCACTAAATAGCCCATCGGGGCCAAGGTAATTCCCAAACAATGGAGTACGTCGCCCGGTGCAAACCTGGATAGCGCTGATGGCCTGACCTACTACGGAGTGAGATTCCGCCCCGGTTTCCGTCCCACCACCTCGCTGAGGTGCGAGTCGGGAGGAATCTCGACGGTGTACCCCATCTTCCGGTACGTAGTCATCCTCTTTCTGAACATCGTGATGCAGAGGCCGAGGTTGACGTCGACGTAATCGTAGATGCGAACGTCCTGTTTGCCGGCGCTCTCACGGTGGAGGCGCCCGGCGTACTGCACGAGGCGCCCCTTGAACGACAGCGGCATGGCGAGGACCAACGTGCACAACTCAGGCAGGTCGAATCCTTCGCCGATGAGAGACCCGGTTGAAAGCAGGAAAGGAAATTCCCCTCTTTCCCTCATCGCCATGATCTCCTCCATCATCCGGTTTCTCTGCCGCTTTCCTACGCCACTGGTAAAGAGGAAGCCCGCCGCGTGCTCGTGCGCGGCGGTGATTTCGGCCAGAAGCAGTTCGAGATGGTCTCTCCTATCGGAGAGAACGAGCGGAAACCTTTCTTCCTCGATCGCCGCTATGACATCGGAGGCGACGAGCCGGAGGCGTTCCACATCGGTCACCAGCGCCTGCCAGATTTCATAGAGCGCCGGCTGTGCGCTCGCCTCGGGACCCATCCGGAATCCTGTTTCACGCACGAAGACCTGGCGGGAAAGCTGCGACTGAGCCTTCGTTTCTTCCATCGTGTGGAGCACCGGCCCGCACTGCATGGTGATGATCTTCTCCAACCCGTCCTTACGGTATGGGGTGGCGGTGAGGCCGAGAAAGTGCCTTGCCTGGATGCGCTTGAGCACTGATTCGAAGGATACTGCCGGGACGTGGTGGCATTCGTCGATCACGATGTGGCCGTAGCCGTCCAGCAGACGGTCAGGGTCGTGATCTCTGGCAAGGGTCTGGAGCATGCCCACGTCCACGATGCCTTTGCGCCTGGTTTCTTTTGCATCGAAAGTCCCTATCTGGCCTTTGCCAAGGTCGGTGAACTGGAGCAACTGTTCCTTCCACTGGTCGGCAAGTTGCTTGCGGTGGACGAGGATGAGGGTGGGAAGCTTCCTTTTGGCGATGAGGGCGCAGGCGATGACAGTCTTGCCTGAGCCCGGCGGGGCAACGAGCACTCCTGACTCCTGGGATGAAAGCTCGCGCAAGGCCCTTTTCTGGAGGGGTAGAAGAGTTCCGGTGAACCTGACGGGAACGCGGCTCGTGATAGGGCGATGATCCTCGAATTCCACCCTCGCACCGGCGATCTCGGCAAGCTGGACGCAGCGTGGCAGAAGTCCCCGCGGCACTATCATCGACTCACCGTCGTCGGAAAGCTCTGCGGAGCAGATGTAGCGTGGAGTATTCCAGGTGGAGAAGCGCATCCGCTGCAGCTCGAAGAACTTGGGGTTTGCAAAGGTAGCGGCCCTCTTGAACGCCGAGATGAGGGCCGAGGGCAACCCGCGGATTCCGATCTCAAGATGTCGGGAATAGCGGAAGGAAATGGCCCCCGTATAGACACCCCTGATCTTTTCGTCGGCCGTGTCGATCGAAGCCTCGGCCTCGATGATGTCGGCGTCTGTCTCGTCGGACTTGCGTCGTGGCGCCAGCGTGTTGTCGCGGATCACGACGGCGACGTCCTCGGCGGAAAGGAGCCGCACGCGGCTCAAGAACTCCCATTGATCCGGGCAAGGGTTAAGGTCGTCGTCCACGAAGACGCTGTTCCCTGCCCTCCGGGGAACCCTCTGCAGGGGGAGGGCGATGAGGTTTCCGAAGCCTCCGCTCGGCATGGTGTCCTGGCTGGGAAAGAATCGGTCGTAGCTATCGAACCCGATGTGGTGTCGCCGGTCCATGGCACGGGTGAGGATGAGCGTTCCAATTTGTCGGGCGAGGCGCGCCTTGATCGGCTCCTGGAAGAATATCCAGGCATGGCCGCCGCTCCCTGACCGCGACCGCTCTATGTAGACCTCGACACCAAAATCCCGCGCCGCGGCCTTGTATGTCAGCGCATCGACGCCCCACCGCTCTTTATCGAAGTCGGCGGCGAGGAATGTACACGTATCGTCTTCGCGGATAGTATAGGCGCCGACCGTGAAGGTTCCCTCCAGGTGGCCACGGGCAATGGTCTCGTCGAAAGGCACGAAGGCGCGGTTCTGACACGCGCTGCATTTAATTCTCGGCTTGTCGCAGACGCCCCGAACCCACTCTGACGCGCACGCCGGCGAATAGCCCCTCGTCGCTTTCTTCTGGTTTTCCCACATCTTTGGGAAGACGTCCTCCCGGCAGCGGAACAGCCGCAGAAAAAGGGCAAGGCGCTCCTCTGGGGTCGAGAGAGGCCTGTCTGAGGCCGGGACTCCGAGTAGGTCGGCCGACGGGCGGGGAGCCGAAAGGTCTTCCATCTCTTTCAGGAGAGAAGCCCTTTCCCGTTCGAGCTCGGCGAGGCGAGCCTTTATGACTTCGACGCGGGGATTTTCCATTCCTGTACCAGATCGATCCGGACCTGTTTGTCCAGGACTTTCACGACGCGCTTCAGGGTCGATATCTTCATGTCCTCTCCATGAGGGCTCCTGTTGGCTCGGGAGATCATGCCAGGGCTATTCATAGTACTTGGAGATGCGCTGGTGACCGCGTTTGGCATATCTGCCGGCCGTGGTATCGCGGTCCGTCTTGTAGGGGATCTTGGAAACGATTCCCAGAGCTCGCAACTCGTCCCGGATACGCCGCACGTCCTCCTCGTCGGTCCGGTCGTATGTGTAGACGCAGATCACCTTCTTGGAAGGGTCGGTGGCGTTTGAGTTGGGTTTCGCGGTAGCTACTTTGGCGGAATCGCCCAAACGTCCGTCTTCGGTTGCCTCCCTGATCTTGGCCCATACTTCGTCGACCCGGGAAACGGGGACGAATACGAGCCATTTACCGGATTTCGCGGTGGCCTTCGGATATTGGCCTCTCTTCCTCACCGCGTAGAGCCAGTATTCGGCGGTGATTTGAGAGGGCATAGGTTCGGAGGAAAGGAGGGTTTCTGGTTTTTTCATCGAAGCTTCTCGCCGGCCTCGGACGCTCTCTTTGCCGTCGGTCATCTCCCTGTCGTAACCGATGACACCGTCAGCCGAAGCGTAACATTCGCTGTTGGCCTTCGATATAATAACCCACATTCAGTACATCGACCACAGCAAAAGGAGACATGGGTTGGGATTGGACGTCGACGACATAAGCAAACACCTGAAGGCTGAGTTCGGGGCCTACGAGGACAGCCTGCAGGACGCATGGGTGGAGATTCTGGAGCGCAACCTTCAAGCTGTCAACGAGGTTGAACCGATAGCGAGGAAAGTCAGGAACAGGGCCATAAGGCAGTACCTAACTAGGAAATACCGGGAAGAGAGCCTGCAGAGACCATTGGGGCATAACGGAGACGAGGGCTTCACGCTCGAGTCGATCCTGCCGGCGCCTGTTTCAGATGACAGCGAGGCAATGGAAGGGGATGCCCGGGGAAATGACCTCTATGAGAGGATGGTGGACTTCTTGATCCGGAAGTACCTGAAGCAGAAACAGGAGAACCTCGAACTGAGAAAGAAGCACATCGAGCTGACCGCCGAAAGGATCAGGCTCCGCAAGGAGTCGCTCGAGTTCAAGAGGTGCCGTTACGAGTCCTGGAAACGGCTGATGGAGGACAAGGGAAGGCAGAAAGAGGAGCTTCTAAGACTGCACATGGAGCTCCAGCGGGAGAAGCTCGAATTCAGGGAAAAATCGCTCAAGGCCAAAAAGCGAACAGGCAAAGCGAGGGGCCGGACCTGATGACTGCAGACCCCGCAACCCGTGGGCTGTAAAGGGCCGCCACAAGACTGTCGTTGCTTCAATTGGCCAATGCGGCCGCAATGGATTCGGCGAGGCCACGTCGTCCACGGCAATTCTGTTCTGATAGCTCAATCGGCCAATCGGCTGAAAAGGATGACGCTCGTTATCCGGTTGTGGCGGTCGCTCATAGTTCGCCTTTAAATGCCTTATCAAGGATGGAGGGCAGGAGGGCGTCGAGTTCCACGATGGTTCTGGTCTGGATCGCGTGAAGAGCCCCCACCCGCGCAAACAACCTTTCACCCTTTGTTTGCCCTGTCACGTCGGGCATCAGGACTTGAATCAGAACATTCCTCGCAGCTCTGCTGCGCGGATGCCTTTTCTGTAAACATCGCTATGATCCGCGCCATGGGGTAGAATAGGTGAGTGAGCGAACATATCTTCAAGCGACACAACAA
>JBEKJU010000083.1:0-12688 GCA_050011095.1 Syntrophorhabdales bacterium | reverse complement strand
GTAATAGACGTTCGCCTTGTACGACTGGTCCGTGTAGGCGCCGCTGAGATAGGTGTTGCCGTTGGCGGCCGAGAAGGGATAGACATATTGGTAGCCGTTGAGCTGGCCGTCGTTCAGCCTGAACTGGCTGTAGATGTAGCCGAAGACGAACCCGAGACTCTTGTTGTAGTCAAAGACCACCCGCGCAGAGATATCCTGCCTGGTGTAGTCGTCCCACGGCCCGATGTCTATATTGCCGTTGTTGACGCCCAGACCCGTCTGGGCGGCGGTGAAGGTCTGGGACGTGAAGTTTGCGGTGCCGTTGTTCTTCTCGAAGTCGTACTGGACGACGAAGGCGAGCCTGTCCTTGACTATGGGGAAGCTCGTCCCTACGCCATAGGCATAGTTATTGTTCTGCAGGTCGGCATTCCAGTTGAAGCCGGTGGGGCTCGGGGCCGAGGCAGGATTCCCGCCGCCGCCTGAGCCCTGCCTCTGGGTCTGTGTCGTGGAAGAGACGTCGTAGTCGAAGAAGGCGAAAAACTTCATG
Organism: Syntrophorhabdales bacterium; assembly: GCA_050011095.1. Lineage (GTDB taxonomy): Bacteria > Desulfobacterota > Syntrophorhabdia > Syntrophorhabdales > WCHB1-27 > JBEKJU01. The sequence goes on along the minus strand of JBEKJU010000083.1, from coordinate 12,162 downwards.
CCTTTCCAGAGATAGTTGGCGTCAAGGATAAACTCGTTTTCCTCCTCCTGCTGAAAGCCGAGGGCGTTTTTCTGATAATTGTCGAGCTTGTATGCGTACTCGAAGGACATGCCGAGGGTCTCGAGAGGTGAGATGTCGGTGGTGAGTTTGACCATGTCCTGGGTCTTGTTCCCTATGTCGAAGCGGCGGATATTGTTCTCGATGACCGTGGCGGCGGCGGTCCCCGGCTGGAGCTCGAAGTGGGTATCCTGGTAGATTTTCTGGTACTTCAGCCGTGTGCCGAGCCAGTCTAAGGGGTTGTAGACGAGTTGTGCGGTGAATGTTTGGGCCCACGTGTCCGGTATGTTGTTGATGAGGCTGTCGGCGTTCGCGACGAGGTTGTTTACCTCCCGTCTCGTGTCGGTGAAATCATACCCCAGGATGCCTTTCAGGTTCTTCATGAACCGGTACGTCGCCTCTCCGCCCACGCTCGTCTTGTCGTAGCTGAACAGGGAATTCGTCACCGGGGAACTACTGGCGCTCGAGGGGTTGGTGAAGGTCACGTAGTCCGAATTGTCCTTCCTGTCGAGGTATTTGAAATAGAGCTTCGTGGTCATGTCCTTCATCGGATTCGAGGTGAGATTCGCCCCCACGTTCCAGTATTCCACGTCGCCGTTGAAGGTAGGCCGGCTCAGGCGCAACAAGGCGAGGGTGGGAGCTGCCTGTGTGCCGGTCTCTATCGTGTTGAGCAGCGTTGTCTGAGACGTGTTTCTCTGGTAGTCGGCATTCAAGGCGAAGGTGGAAGAGCAGGGGAGTTTCGCCGTGCCGGTAAATCTCATGTCCCACGACCTGTTGTCAGGGGGGCCCACGATGCTGCCCGTAGCCGGTGTAGCCGGCGCCGGGCCCGTGGGGTTGAAGAAGGGTTCCTGAAAGCGGGTGAACTCCGCCTGGTTGCTGTATTGACTGAAGCCCCCGCCGAAGGCGGCGTAGAACTCCTTGTTCTTCCAGCCAAAGAGGGCGTTCGCGTTGGTCGTGTGGTCGTCAATGGGGGCGGAAAGGTCCACCGCCCTATTCGTGAAAGCGCCCCCCGTGCCCGTTGTCCCCGGCCCGCTGAGCGCGTCGACTGCGCCAAAGGGCATCTGCCCCTGCCGTTGCAGCCGGTTGGCATCCACGGTGAAGAAGAAAGGCCTTACGGCCGTCACGTCAAGAGAACCGCCCACGTCCTTCCTCGTGATCTTATTATCGAAGGACGTGCTCGGCCATCCGTCGGAGTTCTTCAGGGAGTTGTACGAAGCACCGGGGCTTAACGTCATGTTCTGGGAGCCGGGGTTGGTGAAGACGCTCCTGTTCTCGAAGGAGTAGTTATGGGGAAATTCCGTATAGAAGAGTGAGTACTTAAAGTCCCCCCATTTTCCTCCATTAACCTTGAGGTACATGTCATCTTCGCCAAGGTAAGAGCCATTCGTGTCTAAATGGTACTTACCCGTGTCGTAGCTCGCATTGCCGCCCCCGACCACACCGGGGCCCAGGGCGTTGTATTCATTGAACTTCGCGCTCTGATGGTCGAGGTTGACGGCCTGACCGCCGAGGAAGACGCTGCCCGATAAGGGTTGGTCCTCGCCATAAGAGTGCGAGACAAGAAGCAGGCTCCATATGCTTGCAAAAATCAGCGCTCTCTTCATCTCATCCTCCTATCGTAGGAAGAACGTGCCGGAATTGAATGTATTTCCCGGGTTGGCGGGCGCATTGCTCCCGTGAATATTGGAGTGGCAGTTCAGACAGGCGCGGCTGACGGACTGGAGGGCCGGGGCGGCCCCCCTCCACTGCGTCTCCCTGCTGTACCTGGTACCCGGGTGCGTCGTACTGTCGTGGCACCCCTGGCACAGGTTGGGCACCTTCTCCACCAGGAGCCATTCATGGACGCTGCCGTGGGGCGTGTGGCACGTGGCGCAGTTCTCGTCAACCGGGGGATGCTCCCACATAAAGGGCCCCCGCTTCTCCGCGTGACACTTGTAACAGAGCTGATTGACGCTCGCTTCCCTGATCTGGGAAGGGTTCATGGAGCCGTGGGGCTGATGACAGTTCGAGCAGGTGACCCTGCCCTCCACGATAGGATGGTGCGACCTCCTGTTGATCCTGGCCTTGATGTCGAGGTGGCATCTGCCGCAGATCTGGTATTCGGGGCCGGGGACATAGCCCAAAGGGGTCATGGTGGTACCGTAGCCCATGGGGGAGCCTGGGACGCGGTGGACCGTGTGACAGTCGGAACACGACACATCCATTTTCTTGTGGATGCCCGATTCCCAGAGCGCGAGCTGGGTCGTATTCTCGTGACACGTGAGGCATACAGCGGACTTTCCGGCGGCCGGCTCGTTCTTGCCGAAGGTGATCAGTCCGCCCACGCCCCTGCCGCCACCCTTCTCCGCATGCAGCGATCCTGGTCCGTGGCAGGCTTCACAGCCCTGACCGTTAATGGGCGCACCAGGGATCTGCTTTTTCCAGTGGGGTGTCTTCACGATTAGCCGGGCCTGCTTTTCATGGCAGCCCATGCACGTGTCAGAGCCCACAAAGGTGCGTGAATCGGCGGCGATGCCTTTGCCTGAAAGGGCAAGAAAGAATACCACCAACGGCAAGACGCACAATCCTCTCTTCATACGACCTCCTCATGATGCGTTCAGGTTCTCGGCCCGACCTAGTCACCCACCACTTCAGGGACCGCAAAGACGAACGCCTCCTGTCGAGCTTTTCGGGTTCGCTTTTCCCTTCCAAGCCCTGCCACTTCCAATGTTCATCTCTCGTGCAAGATGGGGAACGCGTGAGAAAGGGCTGTTCGTACCACCCGCTCTCGTGTTCCCGGATGCACACACGCTATTTCAGATTATAGTGGGGGGGGCTATTTATTGTCAACCAGAAAAGAGGTCTTTTCAAAACTTTTTCCCGGTCGGCGGATGAGACGGTCTGACTATGTCTATCACCGTTACCTCAGGGGGCGAAAGAAAGCGGATGGGCGGTCCCCATGTGCCCGAGCCCCTGTTCACATAGAGCGCGGCATGCGGGGGAAAGGCGTAATAACCCTCGACGAGGGGATAGAACAGACGTGTAATAAGCCTGAACGGAAAGATTTGACCATCGTGGACGTGCCCGGAAAACTGAAGATCGAAAAGGCGGGCGCTCTTTCTGTCCACGGCCGGCCTGTGCTTGAGGAAGAGGGTAAATTTTCCGTTTGACGCGGCGGAGAGGATCGTCTGCTCCCCCGCGCTCGACGAACCATAACCCGGACCCGCGGGATCATCGACGCCGACGATATTGATGGCGTCCTGGACAATGACCGCCTCCCCCCGAAGCACGTGGAAGCCCGCCGCGCGCGTAAAGGCGAGGGCCTGCCCGAGACCGGCATAGAACTCGTGATTTCCCGTGATTGCAAACTTGCCGTACCGCGGCGTGAAGGCCTTCAGCACGTCGGCGACCCCGTCCATGTCGTTCATCTGCCCGTCCACGAGGTCACCCGTCGAGACGAGTATGTCGGGATTCGCCTCTCTCACCCGGTCCATAATCCGTCCCAGCCTGCCTCTCCCGACCACCAGGCCAAGGTGCACGTCGGAGATCTGGGCGATCCTCAGGGGGCTCATCCGCTCCGGAATCTTTGACGTGACGATCGTCAGGTGCTCGCTCTGAATGCTGCGGGCCTCGAAGTAACCATAGAAACAGACGACCGCGGCGATTGCGATTGAAAGCAAGAAGGACGATTTCCCGGAAAGGGCTAACCAGGCGTGTGTTTTCCCCACAACCAGGCCTGCGGCATAGAGCACGAGGCGGCATGCATCGACCGTTACCGATGCGCAGAAGAAGAGGAAGAGGAATGCCATCCAACTATAACCCGTATACGCCATGATGCGGGCGAAAAGAACGAACCCCGCATTCTCCGACAGGCGTGCGAGCACCGGTGCCGTTATCATGACGATCATAAAAAGGGCAAGGGGGACGCAGGCGGCCGCGCCGAGACCCAGGGCAGCCCTCGCCCTCACGAACAGGTAGAGATGGAGCAGGCTGTAGATAAAGAAAAAACCGGTCAGAAAGAAGCCCATGACACATATTATGGACAAAAATGCGGCTGATTGCCAGAACACGATCCCCTTTTGACGCGATTTCGTGCCTCGATGTTTTCGATGGAGCACTTTTTTTGTTGAGAAGGCGCCGCAATAGGCTTATATTTATAGACGACTCTAGTGGAGGATGATGCCGACACCTGTAAGGATCATAGTCGAGGACCTTATGATCGAGGCTGAATTCTTCGATACGGCCTGCGCACATGCGGTCGTCGACGTGCTTCCGCTGGAGACCCGTCCCCACGTCTGGGGGGATGAATTCTACTTCGAGATTCCTGTAAATCACCCACTCGACAACACGGCTACGTCCAGCGTGACCGTGGGTGATATCGGTTATTGGCCGCCCGGCTCCGCCCTCGCCCTCTTCTTCGGTCCGACACCCCTAAGCCGGGGGCCCGAGCCTGTACCGGCAAGCGATGTAAACCTGGTCGGTCGTATCACAAATGACCCTACAGAACTAAGAAGAGTGAAGGGTGCGGCGCGAATCAGAATCGAGCGCCGTTGACGGGGATAGAGCATTTTCTCGGACTGGTGCGGGAGAGGTGGCCCCGGCGCCAGGCGTGGAGGCGAAAGAAAGGGTTAGGCGAACCGAGCAGGATGAACCGGAAAGAGATAGGGAGGGGGTGATAAGAAAATGGCCAAGGCAGCACCAAAGGCAAAAAAGGCGCCGGCGAAAACCGCAAGGGCAAAGGCTGAAACACCTGTAGAACCGAAGGCCAAAAAGGCGACGGCAAAACCCGCGGCAAAGGCGGCCCCGAAGGCAGCGGAGAAACCGGCCGAAAAGGCAGCGGTCAAGGCACCGTCAAGGACCGCAAAAGCAAAACGGGTGAAAGCGGCCCGAGGCGACCAGTTCCACTGCGAGGTGTGCGGGCTCGTTGTTTCCATTGATGAACCCTGCGGCTGCGTAGAGGCGTGCGACATCATCTGCTGCGATCAGCAGATGCAGCCGCGAAAATAGATTCTTGGCATCGGTTCGCCTAATTTCCTTCTTCCCTGTGGCCTATCCCTTGCGCTCCCGTCGCCTTGTCGCGCGGAAAAGGCGCAGGAACAGGTCCAGGCGCCACTCGCAAAACCGCGGCCGTGAAGAAGGCTTACCGGCAAGCGCACTCCATCTGCGGATCACCTCAAGGAACAAGGAAAAGACCGGGTGAACGATAACCACCTGATTACGAGCGAAGAGAGTCTTCTTGTCCTCATCGACATGCAGGAGAGACTCGTCCCGGCCATGGCTCAGCCGGAAAAGATCATCCGGAACGCGGAACGGCTCCTTGGCCTGGCGGACGTCATGAATCTTCCCGTCGTGCTGACCGAGCAGGAAAAGCTTGGTCCGACGATAAGAGAGATTGCCGGGAGGATAAGATCGCCGGAACCCATCTCGAAGCTGACCTTCAACTGCTTCCTGTCGGAGGCCTTTGCCGCAAGGGTCGCAGGGTTAGCGAGAAACACCCTCATCATCGCCGGCATCGAGGCGCACATCTGCGTCGCCCAGACGGCCCTCTCCGGCCATCCCCGTTTCCGGGTCCACGTCGTAAGTGACGCCATAGCTTCCCGTTCCCCCGATAACGTCACCGTGGCCCTTGACAGGATGCGAGCGGCCGGCGTCACGATCACCTCCACCGAAATGGTGATCTACGAGCTTCTCCGGAAGGCGGGCACCGCTGAATTCAAGGCCATACTCCCCCTTGTCAAGTGATTTGCGACGCCGGACAAACGAATGCCGGTGAGCGGGCAGGCGTCGGGAAATGAGCGGCGCCCGGCATCATGCCCGGTCGAGCACCCGCGACACATAAAGGCGGTCCCGCTCGCAGGTCAACGTGTGCTGCCTCAGGTCAAGGACGATCACCGTGATGTTGTCCGTGCTTCCCCGCTCCAGGGCTTGAGTTTGGAGCTGCTTCGCCGCGTCTTCCGGCGCGCGCGCGGCCCGGGCGATCGCCACTGCCTCCTCTGACGTCAATACATCCCAGATTCCATCACAGGCAACGATGGCTATATCATTCCTTCTCCCAAGAAGCCCCTCTGCTATCCTCGGCTCAGCCGTCACAAAAGGCTTCAAGGGGGCGTCCCCGAGTGACCGGCTCATGGCCAGTAACCCCTGCACGCGCGGCACGTCGAAGGTGATCACCCTCCCGCCCTGGGCCTCGATCCTCGCCCTTTCACCGGGAAGATCGGGCTTGTGGTCGACCGTCAGGCTGATCGCCCCCGTCCCTTCCCCGATCACGACCCGAACATCGCCCACATTCGCCGCAAGGAACCTACCCCCGTGAAGATAGAGCGTGGCGACCGCCGCCCCGCTTTCGGTCTGCCGATCGATAATATACCGGTCTGTGGCGAGATAGGCGTCTCGTAAGACCTCCGGGGCAAATCCTTTCTCGCCTGTCTTCTCCGATTCCCTTTTCATGGCGTTGAGGAAGTAGGGCGTGAGCATTTCGGCGGCGAGCGAGGCGGCGAGCGACCCCACGTGACCGTCGTAGACCTCCGCGCTGACGATACCGAGTCGCTCATCCTGCCATACCGAATGGGCATCTTCCATGTGCGAGCGAAGGCCGATGGTCTCTGCTATGCCATAGGGTATTGTCATTCTCCTTCCTCCCCCCCTGCCTCGTTGAGCGGGCAGGATCAACAATCACAAGGTCATCTCTTGCTTCCCCGCCTATATTCTAGTACTATAGATGACGAAAGACCAGTCGCATTCCCTGTATCAGGGGAAAAACATGTTTGACTACCCCGCAACCTACCGCCCGTTACTCCTCCATTGCAGCTTCTATCCGGGAGGCGAACGCGCGCCGGGACACCCGCCTTTCGGCGGATGCCCGGACGGATGAGGCGTGCACCGGCGGAAGGCACGACCGGGGTCGCAAGAGGGAGTGAAAGAACCTTGAAGACGTCTTTTCTAGACATTATAATAGATTAAAATAGCGGAGGTGGCAAATGGCGCTTACCAGATGGGATCCCTTCAGGGAGTTGTTGACGCTGCAGGAAAGACTCGACAAGATGTACCGCGATATGGAAAGGACAAGAAAAGAGGACTTTGTGTCAAGCGAATGGACGCCGCCTGTCGACATCTTCGAATCAAGGGATGCCTTTGTTCTTAAACTCGAGGTCCCTGAAGTGGACAAGGATACCATCGACATAAAGATTCATGAGAATGAGCTGACGATCAAGGGCGAAAGGAGACTGGAGCCGGGCGTGGACCCGGAGAATTACTACAGGATGGAAAGAGGATACGGCACGTTCACCAGGTCTTTTACCCTCACAAAATCCATAGACGCTCAGAGTATCAAGGCCGCCCTGAAGGATGGGATTTTGAGGATCGAACTTCCGAAGAAGGAAGAGGTGAAGCCGAAGCAGATCAGGATCGAAGCGTAGGTCCCGGAAGGCTTCACCGGGCCCCCATCCCCCTCGCCTTGCCTCTTCATCCGCTCTCGTTTCGGGAAGAGGGACGTCCTGCAGTCCCTCTTTTTGTGCGCTCGCCTCGTTTGTGAGCAAGCTGCCATGTACGACCTTGTCTATATCTATGAGTTCGAAGGGGACATAGGTGAAACGATCCCCCCTCGTGAGAGACGAAGATTATATCGGCTTCTGGCGGAAAGAAGAGTTCTACACGAAGGGCTACTACCTTGTCTCGGGCCTGATAAGGGCGATCGAGGAGCGGCTCAAAAAGCGGCTCGACGTCCTGGAGCGCTATTCCGAGAACTTCTGGTTTACCTACCTTTTGGAGAACAGGCAGGCGGCCCCGACCTGACTTGCCTTTTCGACGTCCCTTATGGTATGACTCGGAAAACATGCGGCATCCCCATACGAGGGTCGGACGTAAGGAGGCAACGATGAAAATTGTCGCACTCGTGGGAAGTCCCAGAAAAGGCAGGGGCAACACGGCGGGCCTTGTGGACCTCGTGCTCGCCGGGGCAAAGGAAGGGGGCGGACAGGGTGACGTGATATATCTGCCGGGCGACACGGTCCGGCCTTGCAGGGGCTGCGATGTCTGCCACGTGTCCGGGTCATGCGGCCAGAAGGACGAGTTCGCATCGATACGGGACAGGATCATGGCCGCCGACGGCCTCGTTCTCGCGAGCCCCAACTATATCGACCATGTGAGCGCCCAATTGAAGGCCTTTATCGACCGGTGCTGCGGGGTCGTCCACACCCTGGGATTCAGCGGCCGCTACGGCGCCGCCGTCGTGACCTCCGGCGGGGGTCCCGAGGAGCCGATCGCACGGTATCTGGAGCGCGTGCTCGTGGTCACGGGCATCGTTCCCGTCGGTTCTGTCGGAGCGACCATGGGGCAGGCGCAACAGGTCTACCCAGGCGATGTGGAGACGGCTGCCCGCGACCTCGGCAGGGGCCTCGTCGAGGCATGGAAGGAAAAGAAGCGCTTCCCCGACGCGGAACGCGACATAGCGGCCTTCAGGGAGCGCATGAGATGGCTCGTCACGAGCCGGAAGGACGTGTGGGCCTACGAGTATGATTACTGGAAGACGCACCTCGGCCTGACATCGTAACAACATAAACCGACCTGGTATCAGCCCATGCGCATGCGCGCCCTCTCCAGGTCCGCCTCCGTGTCGATGCCTGTCCCTTCGTACTCCACGAGGACTACCTTGATCCTAAAGCCTGCCTCCAGGGCACGGAGCTGTTCGAGTGATTCCGCCTCTTCGAGCGCACCCTTGGGCAGGGCCACGAAGGTTTCGAGGAAGGAACGGGAGAAGGCATAGATGCCGATATGCTTGTACAGGGGGATGGGAATGGTCTTCTGCATGAAAGGGAGGGGCGCCCGTGAGAAGTAGAGGGCGAAGCCGTTCACGTCGAGGACGCATTTGACCACGTGGGGACTCCTGTAGTCGTGGGGATCGTCGATGATCGAGCATAGGGTCGCCATTTCCAGCCGGTCCCGTTCCACGGCGCGGATCAAGGCGTCGATCATGTCACCCCTGATCTCCGGCTCGTCACCCTGGAGGTTGATGACCACGTCCGCATCGCTGCCCGAGACTGCCTCGTGCACGCGGTCGGTGCCGCTCCGGCAGTCGGCGCCCGTCATGACGCACTCGGCGCCGAAGGCGATGCATTGCTTTCGTATCCGCTCGTCGTCCGTGGCAATCAGGACCCGATCCGTCAAGGTCGACCCGCGCGCCCGCTCGTAGACCCACTGGATGAGGGGCTTGCCCGCGATATCAAGGAGCGGTTTGCCGGGAAGGCGCGTCGATCCATAGCGGGCGGGTATGACGACCACCCTTTTCACGGCCGCGCACCGTTCAGATACCGTGTGAGAAATCGCCCCGTATGACTCCTTGGGTTCAGGATCACCTCTTCGGGCGGGCCTTCGGCGATCACGTAGCCCCCCTTGTCTCCCCCCTCCGGTCCGAGGTCGATGATGTAATCGGCGCACTTGATGACATCCATGTTATGCTCTATCACGACTACCGTATTTCCCCTCTCGATGAGTTGATTCAGGACGAAGAGGAGCTTGTCGATATCCACGAAATGGAGACCCGTCGTCGGCTCGTCCAAAATATAGAGGGTCCGTCCGGTATCCCTCTTCGATAGCTCGCGGGAAAGCTTGATCCTCTGGGCCTCGCCGCCTGAAAGGGTCGTCGCCGACTGGCCGAGCCTGATGTAGCCGAGGCCCACCTCGTTGAGCACCTTCAGCTTGGCCTTGATGGGGGGTATGGAATCGAAGAAATCCATGGCCTGGGTGACGGTCATCCCTAGGACATCGGCGATGCTCTTTCCCTTGTATTCGATCTCCAGCGTATCCCTGTTGTACCTTGTCCCCTTGCACATATCGCAGACGATGTAGACGTCGGGGAGAAACTGCATCTCGATCTTGACGAAGCCCTCGCCCGCGCACGTTTCGCAACGGCCGCCCTTCACGTTGAAACTGAACCTGCCCTCCTTGTAGCCCCGGACCCTCGACTCGGGGATTTTGGTGAAGAGGTCCCTGACAAAGGTGAAGACGCCCGTATAGGTGGCGGGGTTAGAGCGGGGGGTCCTGCCGATGGGGGATTGGTCGATATCGATGACCCGGTCTATGGCCTCGTAGCCGGCAATGCCGGAGGCCTCGCCGGCCCGCTCCTTCGACCGGTAGAGCTTCTGCTTCAGCAGGGGGAAGAGGGTATCGATGACGAGCGAGCTTTTGCCCGAGCCTGAAACACCCGTAATGCAGCTCAAAATACCGAGGGGAATATCGACATCGATGTTCTTCAGGTTGTGGGCCCTTACGCCCTTGAGGCGGATAGCGCCTCTCGGCTTTCTTCGCACCTCGGGCTGCTCTATCCTCAGCCTGTCGGAGACGTAAAGACCGGTGATCGATTCCGCATCCGTCTTCAGATCATCCGGTGTCCCCGCAAAGACGAGGTCTCCCCCGTTCTCTCCGGCGCCCGGTCCCAAATCGATCACGTAATCCGCCCGGAGGATCGTATCGTAATCGTGCTCCACCACGACGACCGTGTTGCCGAGGTCCCTCAGCTTTTCGAGCGTGCCGAGGAGCCGCTCGTTATCGCGCTGGTGGAGTCCGATGCTCGGTTCGTCGAGCACATAGAGCACGCCCGTGAGACCCGAGCCGATCTGGGTCGCGAGCCTTATCCGTTGGGATTCGCCGGATGACAGGGTTGCCGAGGACCGCTCCAGGGAGATGTAGTCAAGGCCGACATCGATAAGGAACTTGAGGCGTGAGACGATCTCCTTCAGGATCGTCCGCGCGATCTCAAGCTCCTTATCGGCCAGATCGATCTCGTTGAAAAACCGGTAGCATTCGGCCACGGTCATCTCCGTGACCTGGTAGATGTTGAGCCCCCCGAAGCGGACCCAGAGCATCTCCTTCTTCAATCTCGCGCCCTTACAGGTGGGGCACGGGATAAGGTTGATGTACCTCTCGAAACGTTCCTTTTCCCATGGCGACGCCTTCTGCCACTCCCGCTCCAACTCCTTTATCACGCCCCCGAAGGGTTTCTTCACCGCTTCGCGCCTGTATCCGCGCTCGGCGACAAACTCGATCTCCTCACCCCTGGACCCCTGGAATAACACGTCCTGCACATCCTGGGGCAGGTCCTTGAAAGGCGCCTTGACATCTATGCTGTAGTGTTTGACCAGTGATTCGAGGAAGGGCAGAAAGACGAGGGGGTTCTTGTCGCTCCAGGGCATGATCGCGCCCTCGCGCAGAGAAAGCTCCTTGTTGGGAACGATCAGGTCCGGGTCGAAATACTCCTTGACGCCGAGGCCGAAACACGTCGGACAGGCGCCATAGGGATTATTGAAGGAGAACATGGCGGGGGTGATCTCCGGGTAGCTGATACCGCAGTCCGGGCAGGCGAATTTCTCGCTGAAGACAAGGGTCTCCTGACCCATCTCCACCTTCACGATGCCGCCTGCTTTATTGAGCGCCAGTTCGACCGCCTCAAAAAGGCGTCTCTCGATGCCCTCCCTGATGGTCACCCTGTCGACGACCACATCTATATCGTGCTTCTTGTTCTTTTCGAGGACAATGGTCTCGTTCAGATCGACCATCCTGCCGTTCACCTTGATCCTCGTGAACCCATGCTTTCTCAGGTCATCAATCTCCTTCCGGTACTCGCCTTTTCTTCCCCGCACGATAGGGGCGAGGACAGTGAGCTGCGCGCCCTGCCCGAGGGCGAGTATGGTGTCGACGATCTGGGGCGCGTGCTGGCTCTTGATCTCCTTGCCGCAGCCGTGGCAGTAGACGTGGCCCAGCCGGGCAAAGAGCAATCTCAAATAATCGTAGATCTCCGTGACCGTGCCGACCGTGGACCGGGGGTTCTTGCTGATGCTCTTCTGTTCGATGCTGATGGCCGGCGAGAGACCCTCTATATAATCGACATCGGGCTTTTCCTGGAGTTCCAGGAACTGACGCGCGTAGGAAGAGAGGGACTCGACATACCTCCGCTGACCTTCGGCATAGATCGTATCGAAGGCAAGGGACGACTTCCCGGACCCGCTCGGTCCGGTGATGACGGTCATCCTGTTCCTCGGGAGCCTCACATCGATGTTCTTGAGGTTGTGCTCTCTTGCGCCCTTTATAACAATGTAATCCATGATTCCCGTCCTGCTTCCGCGACTGGCCGCC
>JBEKJU010000082.1:0-12801 GCA_050011095.1 Syntrophorhabdales bacterium | reverse complement strand
CGCAAAGAAATTGCTCAGGAGGTAGCCGGCAAAGAGTATGAGGACGGCGACAAAAACATTGGGGAGATAGAGAAAGAACCGGCCGAGCACGGCGTCTATGACAGGTATGTGGAGGGCGTTCAGGGCGATGACGACGAAGATCAGGACCGTGAGCCACGAGATCATCCTCGACAGCTCGGTCGAGAGGGGCCTTTTTATGCCGCCCCGTATGAGCACCTCCCGGATGCCCGCGCGGTCCCAGAACTTGTCCACGTTTATCGCCTTGAATACCCTGAGAAAGACGAACCCGAGCAACCTCGCCAGGGCGACACCGACGAAGAGAAGGATGAGGGCGACGAGGAAATTAGGAAGAAATTCCATGAGTTTTTGATAAAAGGCCTCAAACATGTCCGTCATCCCTCCTTCTACGCCGTTCATGGAAGACACCTCCTCATGACACGTCCCACGACTCAAGGAGCACCGCCACTCTCCACTTTCGACTTGTCACTTGCCACTTTTCACTTCTCACTTGTCACTTTCCACTTGTCATTTGTCCCACGACTCGAGGAGCGACGTCTTCTTCGCCTCAAAGGTCCGGCACAGGCCCTCGATCTTCTCCTCTACCTCGGAGGCCCCGCTCTCTCTCGTCTCGATGAAGAAAGAGGCCGTTCTGCCCATGTAGAGGGGGGTGAGAGATTTCACAAGGTGCTCCTTGGTAATGATGTCCTCGTGGGCTGCAAGGGCGAACCGATAAATGATCCCGGCCCACACGTCGTCAGGCAAAAAGAAGTCTTCCTCCCCCGCCGCGGTAAGTCCCTGGAGAAAAGAGACGACCTCCCCGCCGAGGAACGTCCCCCACAGATCGGCAAGCTCCCTTACCCCGAGGGTGAATCTCTCGATCATGCCCCGGACGTTCACCCTCACCGGCTCGAGGCCGACATCGTGGAGAAAACCAAAGGTAAAGACCTTTTCCGATCCTGAAACCGATTTCCAGACGTCGACGTACGAATTCATGAGGTCGAACGTTGCCCCTACCACCTGGTAGAGCATGGAGCTTAAATCCGTGCCGGGGTCTTTCGGATCGTGTATCTTCGCCCCGAGGAAGGATTGGCAGATACTGAACCCGTTCGCGATGGCCGTCGTCGTCATCCAGATATCTATGCCGTAGCGCGCCACATCGCTATCCCAGACATCCTTCGAGAGGTAGAACCTCGCAAGCCTTCCGGAAAAACCGAAATCGCCCCCTATGGGTTGGCGCACCTGTTTGCCATAGAGGGCCCTGGTGAGGGGGTAGACTATGCTGTTCGTGATGGTGCCGTCGTATTTGTGTCTGCTGTACAGGGGCGCAACGAAATCGAAATCGCCGAGGGCGGGCTTGACGAGAAGTTCCATCCATTCGGGCGTAATACTCCTCAGGTCCGAATCGACCACCGCGCAGGCGGACGCATCGAGGGCGTCGGCGATCTCGATTATAGTCCTGAACGCGCTCCCCTTGCCTGCTATCCCGTAATAGGGCGTAGCGATCTTGTAGACCGGCTCCAACCGGTTCGATACGAGGATGGTGCGGAAATCCCCGATGCCCGTCGTATTCACCACATCCATTGTCCCATCCGTGGAGCCGCCGTCCGAGTTGACGATCACCGACCTGGCCTCGGGGAAATACTTCGTCAAGCCCGCCTGAACGGCCCTTACCACGTGCCCTATGGTCTTCGCATTATTGTAGCTTGGTATGCCGACGAGGATGTCCGCATGCCCTATTTCCCGGATCCTTTTCTGAACCTCTTCCCTCAGAACCACTGTTTTCATGGCTGCGGCCGACGAAGGCGGCCTTTCTGCCGCGCCGATCACGGCAAGCGAACTCCTTCCGTTACCCCCCAGCTCTTCCGTCACTTGTTGTCTTCGTCTACCGCGGCCCTGATCTGATCGAGGATACCGGGGACCGCTGCCGTGACCCTGTCCCAGCTCTCGATGAGCGGCGACGCGACCGGGTCAGCCATGACGATATCGGACGCCTCCCTGATCGCCCAGGTGAACGTGTCTATCGCCTGCGCCTCCCCGTGGCGGTCGAACTCAAGGGCGTTCACCGCCGCATCATCCTCGTACCGCTTCATCATGTCCTGGGCGGTCTTCGCGTACGTGGCGGCAAGGGTCTTGAAGAACCGGTCCGGGAAGACGATCCCTTCCGATCTCAGGGCTCGCAAGACCGACTCGCAGATATCGATGGCCATCTTGTGGAGACCTCTCGAGGGGTCCTTCTCCGACAGCTCCTGATGTTTGTGCTCGTAGCTGTCGGATATATCCACCTGGCATACCCGCCGGAGGGCCGTATTCCGGTAGACCTCCGCGAGCAGGCCCACCTCGAGGCCCCAGTCCCATGGAATCCTGTTTATGCGGGCAAGGCTCGCGTCCATGGAGAACTCGCCGGCAAGGACATATCTGAAGCTGTCCAGAAAGGCGAGCATGGGGAGATGGCCGAGCATCTTCTGGAGGCTTCGGATGAGGGGCGTCATGAGGAGGCGGGTCACCCTGCCGTGCATCCTGTCCGTCACCCTCGCATAAAACCCCTTGCAAAAATCGTAATCGAGGTTCGGATTGGCCACGGGATAGCAGAGGCGCGCGAGGAGAGTCCTCTCGTAGCCCACGATATCGCTGTCATGGAGCACGACGGCGTGCACGTCGGGACCGGACATGACATAGCCGAAGGCCATCCAGACCGATCTTCCCTTGCCCGGCTCTCCTGTGTTGAGATTGCGTGATTCTATACTACTGTACACCTCGGTCATCACCGGCCCGTCATTCCAGATGATCCTCGTCCGCTGGGGGAGAACCGAAAAGTACTCCTTCGCGTGGGTGAACTCGCGCTGTGAGGCAGGGCCGAGGGTTACGACGATATCCCTTATGTACCGCACCTCTTTCAGCTCATTAACGATCCTTCTTAAGGCCTCTCCTTTCAACTCCGCGTAAAGCGATGGAAGAACGAGCGCCATGGGCCGATCCCTGGCGTATGTCTCAAGCTGCGCCTCAATTGCCTGGAGGCCCTGCTTCCCCATTTTGTGAAAGGTGGCAACCACACCGCTCTGGTAAAAATCGCCCACCCCGTACCTCCCGTTTGCCCCCAGGGCCGCCAACGGGTACTCCCTGACACGCCCGATGACCCCCGATAATCGGCGCCGTTCATTGGCGCTTCGGCTATAATCAATATAAGAACCGGCCGCGGGCGGGTCAATGGCGGCCCTTGCCCTGCCCTTGAAAATGCTGTACGTTGTGATGTGTGGCCCTTGTCATCTTCACCGACCTCGATGGGACCCTCCTTGACGGCGCCTATTCATTTCAGGCGGCGGCGCGCGCGCTCCGGCTCGTGAGGCGCGCGTCAATCCCCTGCATCATATGTTCGAGCAAGACCAGACGGGAGATAGAGCACTACAGGGATAGGCTGGAAAACACCGACCCCTTTGTCTCCGAGAACGGCGGGGGCATATTCGTGCCGGCGGGATACTTCGGATTCAGGCTCGCCGGCTGGTCGCCTGTCGGCCCGGAGGGTTCCCCACCCGTCATCGACGAGGAGGCCGGCTACGAAATCATCCGTCTAGGCGTGCCCTATGCCGGGTTGCGGGCCGCCCTCGCCGAGTGGCGGACGATGGGCTACCCCGTCACCGGCTTCGGGGACATGTCGGCGGAAAAGGTCGCGGCGCTGACAGGCCTTTCCCTTCATGAGGCGGCTATGGCGAGGATGCGGGAATTCGACGAGCCCTTCCTTTTGGATTCCGATGAACGGGACCGGACGACGGTCATCGAGGCCGCGAGACGGAAGGGCCTGAGGGTCACCGAGGGGCGTGAGTTCCTGCACCTTGCCGGCGGAAGCGACAAGGGAAAGGCGGTCAGGATCGTCTCCAGCCTTTTCACGCATGCGCGCGGGAGCGACCTTGTCTTCGCGGCCCTTGGCGACGGCCCCAACGACCTTGCCATGCTGGAGGCCGCGGACAGGCCGATAATCATACAGAGACCCGACGGGTCGTACGATCCCCGCCTCCGTGGCAGGGGCTTCATCGAGGCCGGCGGCGCGGGGCCGGACGGTTGGAACAGGGCCGTCCTGAAACTCCTCGAAGAAACGCAAAGACAGCGATAAAGCCGTGAGGCATAATTAATAGTTCATCCGGTTCTTGGGTAGCTTCCCGAAATCGTTAAAACCGGATTGTTCGTCTCTATGGAAAAGTGCACTCGGCAATCGATAAGCTGATAAACAAGCAAAGGACTTCCAGTGTTTGTGCCTCACATTGATATTGATAATGTTCGCCTTGTCGTTCGTCGCCTTTGTCATATTGGTCGGCAAAGATAGTGTTTCATGGCATGAGAATAACCATCTTATCCGCTTTTGAGCGCATCCACGCAAACCACCTCATCTACCACCAGCCTATCCCTTGGCTTCTCAAGGAGTTCATTGCCCCTTCATGGCCTAGCCGTGCTGCTGTTTTTGTATCATCGATCGCGCGCTCACGGTTGCCGAGCCTGCCATAGGCCGCCCCCCGGTTGTAATAGGCCTC
The DNA here is from genome assembly GCA_050011095.1 of Syntrophorhabdales bacterium. Classification (GTDB taxonomy): domain Bacteria; phylum Desulfobacterota; class Syntrophorhabdia; order Syntrophorhabdales; family WCHB1-27; genus JBEKJU01. Next base: position 8,281 of record JBEKJU010000082.1, on the reverse strand, counting down.
CCCATACCTCGGATTGATCTCGACAGCCCTGCTAAAATCCGCAATCGCCTGAGTGTAATTGCCGAGGTTTCCGCAAGCTATCCCCCGGTTGTTATAGGCCTCCCCATACATAGGCTTGATCTCGACAGCCCTGTTAAAATCCGCAATCGCCTGAGTGTAATTGCCGAGGCCGAGGTAGGCCATTCCGCGGTTGTTATGGATAAGGCTGGTACGGTCCGTTATTTCCAGGGTATGATCATACAAGGCGATGCTGTTTCTCCAGTACCCGACCTGTCTCCATGTGACAAGGAACAGGCTTACGAGGCACAATGCCGACAGGGTGATAAGGGCCTCCTTTCGATAGGGCCATTTCTTCAGAAGCTCCGGAACGGCCCATGCGACGATGATGAAGAGCCCGACCAGGGGGATATAGGTATAGCGGTCGGCCAGGGCCTGGCCGCCCACCTGCACTACCCCAATGACCGGCACCAGCGTCCCCACATACCAGAGCCATCCTACTGCCGCATAAGGGCGTTTCCTTGCGCCCCTGATCGCGAGCACCGTGATGGCAATGAAGAGTACGACAGAGCCCAGGACCTGCCGGAGCGGCCACCACCCCGGATGAGGATAGAAGACGGCCAGGTTCGCGGGCCAAAGCATCTTGACCATGTAGGCGATATAAGAGACAAAGGCATTGGCCAGACGGGCGCCGGGCGGCAGTTCTCCAAGAGTCTGCACCGCGCCCCCGTGATGCTGGACGAGGTAGGTGACGATGCTTGAGAGCACGGCCAGGAGAAAGAGGGGGGCCTTCTCTGCAAGGAGAGGGCGGATCAACGCCCACCGGGAGACCGCCGGTTGTATCTGGGCCTTTACCGAAGGTGGTATGTTTTTTCCCTTCTTCTTATTCTTCGATAAGGGTTTCCGGACTTCCCGGGGTGGTTTCTTCGACTCTAAGCGTTGAAGAGGCCAATAATCCAGAAGGAGCAGGACGAAGGGGAGGGTGACGAGCATAGGCTTCGCCATCAAGCCTAAGGCAAAGCAGAGGAGCAAGGTGAGGTAACGCTTGAGTCCGGGCCGGGCAACATAGGAGACATAGGTTCCCATCGTCAGCATCCAGAAGAAGGTGGAGAGGACATCCTTGCGCTCGGCCACCCAGGCGACCGATTCCACGTGGAGCGGGTGCAAGGCAAAGAGGGCCGCTACAAAGGCGCTCTGCCAGAGGGCCTTTGTCATCCGGTGAAGGACGAGGAAGAGCAGGAGCGTACTGGCAAGGTGGAACAGGAGATTAATGAGATGATGCCATCCCGGTTGCAGCCCGAAGAGCTGCACATCCGCCATGTGGGAGACCCAGGTCAAGGGATGCCAGTTTCCGGCGTGGCCGGTGGTGAATGCCCATATGACCCCCTCCACGGTAAGGCCGTCCTGAATGTGTCTGTTGTCGGTGACGTACTCGTCATCATCCAAATTAATGAACGCGCAGTGCGTGACCTGCCAGAAGGCCATGAGGGCGGCGATGACGAGGAGCAGGGAGATTATGACCAGGCGCTTCTTTGTTGGCATAAAATGGCTCCTGTCGGTCGGTGGCAGTGAGGGGTGTTGCATAAGACGTATCCGTTCACGGGAAGGCCCAGCCGATATTTTTCGGCGTCGGACCGGCACGAAAGGCACATCTCTTGCCGATGTTTTCTTCCTGTCGTGTTTATTGGGCCTGTCTTCTGTTGCTCCCTTTTGTCCCGCATGGGTCTTTTCGGCCGGCGTTCCTTGGCGTAGAAGCCTTCGCACTCGGCTTGAAGTTTTTAGCGTTTTTCCAGTATACGTTTACCCGGTTTTTCATGTCAAACAAATTGTTGCGGGCATAGGGGTCTTTGCAATGAAGCCCCTGACGAAGAGGGAGATCGCGAGGACGATCAGGAAGGACTCGACGAGTAAATATATATAAGCTCGGTTGCAGCTTTCAATTCGTAATCGATAGAATCGCCGGACTCTCTTCACCCAAGCTTCATTAAAGATAGACCCATCCCGTGGCCATGGAAAGCACGCAAGGACCGGATGAACCTGATTCATCCCCCGTTTTTTCTTCTTCTCCGCCCTTTCCTCCCTTCCGTTCGATATCTTGCGGATCGCGGCGCCGGTGCCTACACTTTTAGAAAAGGCGTTCCGGCCGCCTGGCAGACCCTGTAAAGGTGATGTGTACAGTGTGCAGGCGGCGCGAACGGAGGCATTCCGGCCCACAGAGGTAACGTTGGCGCTACCGACCCATCCTAGGATTCTTCTGGTACGGCTCCCATGCAGGAAGATTTACCCTGTAGGCCCCGTGTATGTCGCCGCCGCCGTGAGGCGGGCCTCCCCCGAGGCGCGCCTTCATCTGCTCGATCTCGCGATCATCGACCGGGCTTCTCGAAGGCGCGCCCTGAAAGACGCGATAGAGGGGTTCCGGCCCGATGCCATCGCCTTTTCCTGGAGGGATGTGCAGGTCTTCTCGCCCCATGATATGGACGGGGCCATGAGGGACGCCTTCACCTTCTTCTACGATCCCTCGCCTTTCGCGAGGGCGCGGGCGGCGGTGGCGGGGCTTTGCCACATCCTCTCCTACCGCGCGGCCCTCTCGGATAACCTGTCCCTCATCCGCGCGGCCTGCGCGATCGCGCCATCGGCGCTCATCGCGGTGGGCGGACCGAGCGTCACGATCTTCGGGGACCTCCTCCGTCCCCGTATGCCCGACCGCGTGCATCTCGTGCCGTCGCTCGTGGGGTTGTTCCCGCTCCTCGGCCTTCCCGTTCCCGAGGACCCTTTTGAGCCGATGCTCGATCTCGCGGCCCTCGTACGCTCCTTCCCCCAGTTTCCAGCGTACGCGAACGAGGAGATCGGCGTGCAGACGAAGCGGGGCTGCCCCCTTTCCTGCCTTTACTGTCTTTACGGTTTTCTCGAAGGCAGGCGAATCGTGAGGAGACAGCCGGAGCGCATCGTCAGGGAGATCGAAAATTATCACAAGAGATGGGGGTCGAGACGCCTCTGGTTCGTTGACGCGCAACTTCTCTCCGATCCCCCGGACGATGCCCATCTCCAGGAAATCCTCGAACGAATGGCGGCAAGGCGGCTCGATCTTGGGTGGTCCGGCTATATAAGGGTCAACCGGCTAACGTCAGCGCTCGCCGGCATGATGGTGAAGACGGGGCTTCGGGACATCGAAATCGCCCTCAACTCCGGGGCCCAGCCGGTGCTTGACGAGCTTCGGATGGGCTTTTCCGCAGGTGACGTGGTGGAGGGCCTCCGGGTGCTCGACTCGGCCGGTTACAGGGGAGGGGTGAAGATCGACCTTTCACTGAACAGTCCGGGTGAGACCCGGCAGACCCTGAAGGAGACGATCAGGGTTATCGAAAGGATACGGGCCATCTTCGGCGCGGACCGGGTGAGGCCCGTTGTCTTCTTTCTCGCTATCCAGCCGCATACGGGTCTTGAGAAAAAGGCCCTGGCGGACGGCAGTCTCAGGAAGGGCTATGACCCGATTTCCGTATGGCCGTGGAGTATCCGCAACCTCATTTACAACCCCCCTCCCCTCGGCGGGATCGTAGGCCGCTCGTGCAGCCGGGCCTTCCGGGCCCCTGAAGAGGAGAGGGGGGATATGATCCTCTCGAACCTTGAGGCTGCCCTTTCGGCCTAAAGGAGGCAGATATGGTAAACACGGGCGTGATCGGCAGGATGAGGGTCTATTTCGGTTTTTCCCGGATGTCCCACTCCGTGCTCGATATCGGTTATCCCGGCTTCGGGGCCCTCCTCGTACTGGGCGCATTCCCGTCCTACCCTACCCTTATCCTCGGCCTCATTGCGGCCTTTTCCGGATTTACCGCCGTCTTCGCGTTGAACGACCTGATGGATTTCAGGGTGGATACGGAGAGGATCGACAAATATCAAAGGGGGTTTACCGATTTCGATCTGGACGTGCTCGGCCTCCGTCACCCCATAGCCCAGAAGGCCCTTTCTTTTACGCAGGCCCTTGTCTGGGTGCTCTTCTGGGGGATGCTCTCCATGGCCATAGCCTACAGACTCAACCCCGCCTGTTTTCTCATATTGATCTCCGCCGTCGCGTGTGAGATCGCCTACTGCGCCCTTCTCAGGGTAACCCACTGGAAGACGCTCCTTTCCGGGACCATGGTGGGGATAGGGACCCTTGCGGGCGTCTTCGCCGTCGCGTCCGAGCCACCCCGGTCCTTCGTTCTCCTTCTATTTATCTGGTCTTGCGCGTGGGAGATCGGCGCCCGGAACATCCCCAATGACTGGACCGACCTGGAGGAGGATATCCATCTCGGGATCAGGACCCTCCCGGTCCGCTACGGGAAATCCCTCACATCCAGGGTTTCCTTCATACTACTCTGCGTCACGGTGCTCGTCAGTCTTCTCCTTCCCTTTTCCATCTCCCTCCCGAATGTGGCCTCTTACGAGGCCGGGGCTTGCGCCGCGGGCGGCTTCCTCCTTCTGGCGCCCGGCCTGCGCTGGGCGAGGGAGAATTCCTTGAACTCCGCCATGATACTATTCAACAGGGCGTGTTTCTACCCGCTGGCCATGCTAGCCGTGGCGGTCCTGTCCCTCAATTAACGGGGCTAGCGTCGCCCCCTCCACGGGCGAAGCCCGCGAAGCCACCCCCTCATGAAAAGGAAGGGGCGGAGGCGAGAAAAGGCGACCGTGGGGCTAGCGTCGCCCCCTCCACGGGCGAAGCCCGCGAAGCCACCCCCTCATGAAAAGGAAGGGGCGGAGGCGAGAAAAGGCGACCGTGGGGCTAGCGTCGCCCCCTCCACGGGCGAAGCTGCCGCGGATGGCGGTGAGCCGGCCAGTGTCGGGATTTCCCGGACACGGTGCGAGGATTTAAAGACACCCCATTCACCGAAAGGTCCCTCTATCAGCCTCCATCCGGCCTCTATGGGCGCTTTTGGCTTTCCCCTGACGGTACCGCCCATCCCATCGGGAATGCCCTGTTTATCGGCCTCCACCGGTCCTCCAGCCGTCTGAGCCGACCGCTTTTGGCCTGTTCTCACCGCTCTGCTGACCACCTAAAAGGATGGACGGGTAGCCCCAAGTCCTCATATCCTGGCAATATCGACCACTTTTGCGCCTCGTTACCCTGACTGGCATAGCCGTTGCAACCCTCGTGTCAGACTCGGTAGCACCATCTTATTGGAGGTGTTTCTTGAACACTGCAAACGTCCCGCCGAAAATCGCGCCGAAGGTTATCCCCCTTATCAAGGGCCTCATGTCACTCTTTCTCCTCCTCTTCATTATGGCTTTGCCCGTGCCGTTTATGAGCACGAGCGCTCATGCGCAACAGGTAACACTGGGCTGGAGCGCGACCACCGGGGCAACAGGCTACAATCTCTACTACGGTACGGCAAGCGGAAGCTATAGTACGGAGGTTAATGTCGGCAACACGACAAGCTACACCGTAGCCAGCCTTCAGCCCGGCTCCACTTATTACTTCGCGGTCACCGACTACAACAGTACGGGTGAGAGCGCTTACTCGAGCCAGGTAAGCTACACTGTCCCGTCCGCCTGTACCTATGCCATTTCGCCCACGAGCCAGTCATTCACCGCCGCCGGGGGCACCGGTAGCGTGACTGTGACCACGCAAAGCGGCTGCACCTGGACCGCGTCAAGCGGGGCGAGTTGGATCACCGTGACGTCGGGAGCGAGCGGCACGGGCAGCGGCAGCGTAGGCTACTCGGTTGCGGCCAATACCGCCACATCATCGCTGACCTCGACCGCCACCATCGCGGGTCAGGCATTGACCGTAACCGAGGCGGCTGCGCAAGCCGCACCGGCACAGACGACCTATACTATCACCGCGACCACGGGGACGGGCGGTTCCATCTCCCCGTCCGGCTCTGTGTCCGTGACCTCGGCCGCGAGCGAATCCTTTTCCATCACACCAAGCTCGGGTTATACTATCAGCAGAGTGCTGGTCGACGGCACATCCGTAGGAGCCCTCAAGTCATACACGTTCAGTAAAGTGACGAAAAACCACACCATAGCGGCAACCTTCGTCCACCGCGTATTTGGACGGTAGACATGACGCGCAGAGGAAGATTTACCTTTTACAATTGAACAGATTGACAAAGAGGTGGTAAAGTGAAGAGAAAGGAATCGTTGCCAATAATGACAAAAATAAGTGATCGTGTCTTAACAATAGGAGGAAGCATGAAGAAGACACTCATAATGGTCATTTGTTTCATGGCCTTGCCATTGCTTGCCCAGGCCGCGACTTACTATGTCTGCGGGAACGTAAGCTCCTGCAATTCCAACGGGGCGTCAGGGTGGTCAGGAACACCATCTGACAGCAATGCCGGGACTTCAAAAGGCGCTCCCCTCCTCACTATCCGGGGGGGATTGGGCAAAATGTCGGGAGGCGACACGCTCACAATCGGCAATGGCACCTATCAAGGGGCCTCGAACGTAATTAACGGCGGGGATCAGCAGGGTTACAGTTTCTCGGGCATCAAGGGTTCAAGCAGTGCCTATACCGTGATCTCGGCTGAGAATGATTGGGGCGTCACGATAGACGGTCAAGGAACGGCCACCACGGCTTTTATCTCCGGATGGCAGTATGGGGTTATCCGGGGAATTATCTTTGCCAATAGTGACTATGGCGCGCTTCGGATGGATGGTGCGGATCACGTAAAGATTATCAGGTGCGGGGGCAGGGATTCAACGGGACAGCAGATGGTTTTTACAGGAGGTACAACAAACAGCCTCATGGAACAGTGCGTGGCATGGGGGGCTGGATCGTATTTCTTTTCGGACAACAACTATTGGGGGGCAAACAATAACAACATTTTTCGGGCGAATGTGTCCAGGAGAGATTTCTACAATAGCGTCGGGGATTCAAATCACTATGCCTCATTCAATACCTATTTCGGCGCGACGACCGCTGTCTATTTCCAGAACAGCATATCTGTAGACGGTACTACTTCTGGCAATGCTGGAGTCGATACTAACTGGTATACGGATGCCTCGCTCTATACGGCAAATGGAGGTAATGGGGTAACTGTAAATGGATTTTTAGCAATCAACGATTGTGGTCAGTCGGCACAGCTTGAATCAGGAACAACGGCATCAATCACGAACGCGGCGTTTTATCAAGTACCCGATGCTCTTGGGTTCAGCACAGGCATATATAGCTATGCCTCCAATCCGTATTCAAACATCATTGTTCATGGTGCGATGAATGATGCTAGCAATGGAGGAGGGTATGCATTAGCTTCGACAGGCGGCTCCGCTACCGTAACAAACAGCATTATTTATGGAGATGGCTATGGGCTATCATCCGTAGGTGGCACTTTGACTTCAAATTACAACGATGTCGAAGGAAATACGACGAACTACTTAAGTGTATCAGCCGGAGCCAACGATAAATCGTATGCTCCGACCTCTAACGGCCTTCTCTATCCTGTAAGGATTGAATCAGGCGCAAATCTTGCGACGGCAGGAAGTGGAGGAGGACAAATCGGGCCAACCATTCTCTACTACATCGGCAGGGGCGCCTCCGGTTCTGCTGCATGTGGAGGGCCGGTCAACAACAGCCTTAGCTGCACGACCTATACCGATACCGGATGGAATGAGGTTCAGGACGGGCAGTCGGGAAGGGCATTAGCCCCCCTATGGCCTTTTCCGAATGAAGCTACGATCAAGTCTATGATGAGCCTCTACAGCAACCATGGGGTAAGTGGAGCAAGGGGCTTCTGCACGGGGACCAGCAAGGACGGGTCGGCGCAGACTCTTACGAAGTACATATGGGAATACCTGGGCAACCAAATACCGAGCACCGTTTATACAAGCCAAAATACAAACCAAACGCTCGCGGCGCCCACTGGGTTTCACATCGTCCAATAAGAGACAACACTAACTCCCCCAAAGGAAAGAGCCGTCATAATGCCGACGGCTCTTTCCTTTGGGGACCGCGTTTTTCAGTTGGCAGGTTCATAACGCATCATCGTCCTTCACTCCACCCGTTCTATAAATCATTGTCAGGGTCTCCCGTCATGATAAACCATTTCTTCTCAGGATCTTGATCATTTTCAATACTTGCATACATTGCTGTCCAAGATAATCCAAAATTCGACCCCGCTTCCTTCTGCAACTCATTCGTATGCGTATTCCAATAGGTGTGAATGTGGACATTCTTTCTTAAACAGCTTTATAGTTATTAACCGTCTCATAATTGTCTTTCTCGCCGTCATTCCGGCGAAAGCCGGAATCCATTACGTTCCTGGATGCCGGATCAAGTCCGGTATGACAAGGGTATTATGAGACGGTT
>JBEKJU010000081.1:0-12802 GCA_050011095.1 Syntrophorhabdales bacterium | reverse complement strand
TGCACCAGGGAGGCCTGCCCAATTTCTTCCAGATCATGCTGACCGATCACATACAGAGGAAGGACGAGCACCGAATGGAGAGGATCTTCGAACAATACCTGAGACAGGGGAAAGAGCCGAGGATGCAGTACGTCCTGAACCAGGCAATGCCGTACATAGATGAGAGCTTCGAGGGAGAGGCCATACTGACCGTCGGCAAGAGCATCGATTTCATCGATAAGGGCGCATCGGGCATCGTCAATGCCATGCCCTTCACCTGCATGCCCGGCACGATTTCGAGCGCCATCATGAAGCTGATCCAGAACAAGTACAACGTGCCCGTCATCAATGTCGCATACGACGGCCAGGGAGAGAGCAACATCACGACCAGGCTGGAGGCGTTCATGCACCAGGTGAACGAGTATTTTCGGAGAGACTGAACGGCGAAGGTCAGAGAACCTCGATGGATAATCTTTTCTGGTCAATCATCATTATTATCGTCCTCGTCATCCTGAACGGGATATTCTCGGCGGGGGAGTTCGCCGTCATCTCGTCCCGGAAGAGCAAGCTGAAGGAAATGGTCAAGGGGGGCGGCGGGGATAAGGCGCGGGCCCTCCTCCGGATGCGCGAAAAACCCGAGAACTTCCTCTCCCTCGTGCAGATCGGGATTACCATCGTCGGCACCCTGGCCTCCGCTATCGGCGGCATCATTTCGATCACCTATGTCGAGCCGTACGTCAAGAGGATACCCTATGTCGGCGCCTTCTCCGGGACGGTCTCCCTCATCATCGTCGTCATCGTGCTCACCTATGTCATCATGGTGGCGGGGGAGCTTTTGCCGAAATATATCGGCATCAACTATCGAGAGCGGGCGGCCTTGCGCCTTTTGCCTGTTTTCGAGCTGCTGTCGAAGGTCCTTTTCCTGCCTGTCTGGGTCCTCAATACGTCCGTCCTCTCGATCATGAAGCTCCTTGGCCTCAAGAAGACGGACGAGGTGATCGGGGAGGATGAGATCAAGGTGCTTTTGGAAGAGGGCCGGCTCCAGGGCGTCTTCGACAGCACGGAGGAAGAGCTGATCCAGAGCGTCTTCGAGTTCGTCGACCGTTCGGTGAAGGAGATCATGGTCCCCCGTCCGAATATCTACGCCCTCGACATCGAGAAACCTCAGGAGGAAAACGTGCGGTATATCGTGGAGAACGAGTTTTCACGGTATCCCGTCTACCGGGGCCACCTCGACAGGATCCTCGGCATTGTCTATCAAAAGGACGTGATGAGGAGCATTTGGCTGGACAGGCCCATCGAGCTTCAGGCGTTACTGAAAAAGGCCTATTTCGTTCCCGATACCATGAAGATCAGCGCCCTCTTCAAGGACATGCAGAAGCGCCGCGTCCATCTGGCCATCGTTGTCGACGAGTACGGCACCACCGCGGGCATCGTGGCGCTCGAAGACATCATGGAGGAGATCTTCGGCGAGATCATGGATGAGACGGATGTGGAGGTCCGGGTGGAAAGGAACAAGGACGGGTCGGTCGTGGTCGACGGCTCGTATTCCGTGCGCGACCTGAATAACGCCCTCGATGTCGGTCTCCCTGAATCTCCCGACTACGAGACGCTCGGGGGTTTTATCCTTTCGCAGATACAGGGGATCGCCAGGGGCGGCGAGATCGTTCACTACGACGGCTACAGGCTCACCGTCGTCGGCATCCACGGAAGAAGGATCGCCAAGGTGAAGATAGAGACGCTGAAACGGCAGTAGGGAAGCGAAAAACCCCCACGCGCCTCGCGACACCCACTCCGTGGGTACCCCGCCGCGGTCGCCGCTTCGGAGTGAGGCCCCTCTAAAGCGTTTCCTCGAATATGCCCATCTTTCTGAATTTCTCGTACCTCTGCTGCTTCAGGATATCTCCGGGCACCTGTTGCAGCTCACCGAGGTGCGTTGCTATGGCCGTCGAGACCGCTCGAAAGGCTGCATCCCAGTCCCGGTGCGCCCCTCCGAAGGGCTCGCCTACGATCTCGTCTATGACTTTCAGCCCGTAAAGGTCCTGGGCCGTGGGCTTGAGGATGTCCGCGGCCAGCGGCCCCTTCGACCCGTCTCTCCAAAGGATTGCGGCGCAGCCCTCAGGCGAGATGACGGAGTAGATGGCATTTTCCATCATGAGGACCCTGTTCGCCACACCTATGGCCAGCGCACCCCCGCTCCCGCCCTCTCCTATGACTATCGTAATGACGGGAACGGAAAGGGAAAACATGAACTCGATGCTCGATGCGATAGTCTCGGCCTGGCCCCGTTCTTCAGCCCCCACGCCCGGATAGGCGCCGGGGGTATCGATGAAGGTGAGGATCGGTTTTTGCCATCGCTGGGCCAGTTCCATGACCCTTGTGGCCTTCCTGTATCCTTCGGGGTTCGCCATACCGAAATTTCTCGCCGCCATCTCGCTGAGCGTGTTGCCCTTCTGGTGCCCCAGCACCGCGATGGCCGTACCGTTGAGGCGGGCGAAGCCGGTTACCATGGCAGGGTCGTCCCTGAATCTCCGGTCGCCGTGAAGCTCGATAAAATCGGTGCACAGGCTCTGGATATAATCGAGCGTATGGGGGCGGTTCAGGTGGCGGGAGAGCTGGCACCGCTGCCAGTTGCTCAGAACGCCATAAATCTCTTTCTCTGTCCGGCCGACCTTCCTGAGCAGTCCATCGAGCTCCTTCGCGTAGTGGGTATCCTTATGGTCATGGAATTTCCTTATCTCTTCTATTCTGCGTTCGAGGGGCTCGAGCTTCTTTTCAAAATCAAGATAATATCGCTTCATCCTTTCACGACCTCAATATCCAGGCCTCCATCGAAGTGCTTCGCGATCATGGCGGCCTTCCCCGCATCAACGCGCACCTCATCGGGGAGGTGGAAGACCCTCTGCTCGCCGTTCCGGAGAAATTCGAAAGAGACCCTGGAATCTCCCCTGATGGTGACGAAGATGTCTCTCAATCGCCGCAGATAGTCCTTTTTGAATTGGGCGCAGTCGATCTTCACCCGGACGACCTGTGCCTGGGCGTCCTGTATCTCCTGGAGGGGCGTGATGATCTTTGCCCTGATGCGGCACGTCCCGTCCTCGGTCCTCTCGAGCGCCCCCGTCACGACGATGGGCTTGTCGCTCTTGAGCACGGGCTGGTTCTTCGACAGAAGATCGGGGAAGATGATCGCCTCCACGATTCCCTTCGTATCTTCGAGGGAGATGTTCGCCATGCGATCCCCCCTTTTGGTCGTGATCTCCTTGTAGCCGTTCACGATGCCGACGATCGTCACGTCGTCGCTCGTCTCCGTCTCCTTTATGCTGGCCGTGTCGAGGCGGGTGATCCGGGAGATCACGTCCTGGTACGCCGAGAGGGGATGCTGACTGAAGTAGAAGCCAAGGGCCTCTTTTTCCCCCTTGAGTATCTCCGCGCGGTCTAGCTCCTCCGCCTGGGGGATCTCCTCTTCCTTGGGCGTCCAGCCGGTCGTGCCGAAGATATCCATCTGTTGGCTGTTTTTGCCGTTCTTCTTCGACAGCCTGTCCCACTTATCCTGCATGAGCGCAAAGAGCTGGGACCGCCTGAGGCCCATGCAGTCGAAGGCGCCTGCCTTTACGAGGCTCTCCACCACCTTTTTGTTGACCTTCCTGGAATCGACGAGGCTGCAAAAATGGGTGAATGACGAGAACCCCCCGGCTTCGCCCCTGGCGCCGATGATGCTGTCGAGGGCTGCCGCTCCCACACCCTTGATGCCGAGAAGGCCGTATCGTATCCTGTCTCCCACTATGGTGAAGACCTTCGCGCTCTCGTTAATGTCGGGCGGCAGGATGGTGACGCCGTTTTCTCTGCACTCGGTGATATACTTTATGAGGCCGTCCGTGTCGTTCACCTCGTTCGTGAGGATCGCGGCCATGAAGGGGAGGAAGTGGTGGGCCTTCAGGTAGGCCGTCTGATAGGCCACGAGCGCGTAGGCGGCGCTGTGCGATTTGTTGAAGCCGTACTGGCCGAACCGCAGAATGACGTCGTAGATCTTCGCTGCCGCCTCGGGCCTGACGTTGTTCGCCGCGCACCCCTGCTTGAACTGCTCCTTGTAGGATTCAAGTTGCTCGGGTATCTTCTTGCTTATGGCCTTCCTGAGGGCGTCCGCCTCGCTTTTGGTGAAGTTGCCTAGAAGTGACGCGATCTTCATGATCTGCTCCTGATAGACGATCACGCCGTACGTCTCTTCAAGGGCCTCCCTCAGAAGCTCCGTCTCATACTTGACAAGGGACGGATTGTGCTTTCTCTTGATGAAGTCATCGATCATGCCGCTTCCCAGGGGACCGGGACGGTAGAGGGCGATGAGGGCGATGATGTCCTCGAACTGGGAGGGCTTGAGACGCGTGAGAAGCTCCCTCATGCCCCTGCTTTCAAGCTGGAATATGCCCGATGTATTGCCCGACGCGAGGAGCCGGTAGGTCCTCAGGTCATCGAGGGGAAGGCTCGTGATATCAAGCTCCACCCCGTCGGCCCGGAGCATCTTGATGACGTTGTCGATGATCGTCAGGGTCTTGAGACCGAGGAGATCGAACTTGACCAAACCTATCTTCTCGATCGTTTTCATGGAATACTGGGTCACCGTTTCGCCGTTCTGACCGCGGTAGAGGGGGACGTGTTCCATGAGCGGCTTGTTCGATATGACGATCCCGGCGGCATGGGTGGAGGCGTGGCGGGCGAGCCTTTCGAGAACCATCGCGTTGTTGATAAGCTCTTTCACGGTCCCGTCCTTCTCGTAAAGCTCCTTGAGCCGGGGCTCCTCGGACAGGGCCTGCTCGATCGTGATATCGAGGGTCGTCGGGATGAGCTTTGCTATCTGGTCCACGTTCGCATAGGGGAGGCCGAGGGCCCTTCCCACGTCCCTGACCGCCGCCTTCGACTTCATCGTCCCGAAGGTGATGATCTGGGCCACGTTATCCTTCCCGTACTTCCGGGTAACGTACTCGATGACCCGCTCCCGTCCTTCGAAGCAGAAGTCCACGTCGATGTCGGGCATGCTGATCCGCTCTGGGTTGAGGAAGCGTTCAAAGAGGAGGTCGTACTTGATGGGATCGACGTTCGTGATATCGAGGCAGAAGGCGACGAGACTGCCCGCGGCCGAGCCCCTGCCGGGGCCTACGGGGATATCCTCCGATTTCGCATAATTGATAAAATCGGCAACAATGAGGAAATAACTGGCGAAGCCGGTTGTCCTGATGACGTCCATCTCGTATGCCAGTCTCGCCTTGTATTTCTCGCGCAGCTCGTCCGTAAATTCCCCGTATGACGAGGCGATGTTCACCATTTTTTTTCCGAAGCCCTCGATACAAAGCTCCGCGAAGTGCTCCTCGGGGCTCCTTCCGCCCGGGAGGGCGAAGTTCGGGAAGTGGTAGACGCCGGTTTGAACGGTGACCTGGCACATCTCGGCGATCCTGAGGGTGTTCGCAAGGGCCTCTGGATAAGCGGAGAAGGCGGCTGTCATCTCGGCGGGCGACTTGACATAGAATTCATCGGTGGAGAGTCTGAGGCGATCCGTATCGGTGATCTTCTTGCCTGTCTGGATGCAGAGCAGAAGCTCATGCGCCCTGGCCTCCTGCTTTCTGAGGTAGTGGCAGTCATTAGTCGCGACGAGAGGCACATTGTATTGGGAGGCGAGCCGAAGGAGACCCTCGTTCACCTTTTTCTGCTCGGCCATCCCGTTGTCCTGAAGCTCAAGGTAGAGGCGGTCGCCGAATATGGAGAGATAGTCGTCCATCTGGGTCGCGAGGCCGTTCTCGTCATCCTTCAGGATCATCTGGGGTATCTGCCCCTTGAGGCACGCGGTCAGACAAATGAGGCCGGAGTTGTATTGTCTCAGGACCTCCTTGTCGATCCGGGGCACGTAGTAAAAGCCCTCCATGTGGGCGATACTGATGAGCTTCATCAGGTTGTGGTACCCCTCGTTGTTGAGGGCGAGGAGCACGACGTGGTAGGCGTTGTCTTCGTGCCGCTCCTTGTCGGTGCGCGACCGGGGCGCTATGTAGGCCTCGCAGCCGAGGATCGGCTTGATGCCGGCGGATTTGGCGGCGAAATAAAAATCGACCACGCCGAACATGTTCCCGTGGTCGGTGATGGCGCATGCCGGCATGTCGTAGGAGCGCGCCGTCTTGAAAAGCGGCTCGAAGCGGATGGCCCCGTCGAGGAGGCTGAACTGCGTGTGCAGGTGGAGGTGGACGAACTCGCTCAATCTACTCCCATTCTATCGTGCTCGGCGGCTTCGATGATATGTCGAGGACCACACGGTTCACGCCCGTAACCTCGTTGATGACCCTGCGGGAGATGAGGTCGAGCACGTCATAGGGCACCCTCGACCAGTCCGCGGTCATGCCGTCCTCGCTCTCCACGATGCGCAAGGCAATCGCGTGGGCGTAGGTGCGCTCGTCCCCCATGACGCCCACGGTCTTGATGGGGATCAGGATCGCGAAGGACTGCCATATGTGTGCGAAGATCTCCTTTCGCTCGATCTCCTCGCGTATGATGTCGTCCGCCTCCTGGAGCATTTCGACCCGCTCCCTCGTGACATCGCCTATTATCCTTATGGCCAGGCCGGGGCCGGGAAAAGGCTGTCTCTGGACCACATGGGCGGGAAGGCCGAGCCCGCCTCCGACGACGCGCACCTCGTCCTTGAAAAGCTCCCTGAGCGGCTCGATGAGCCTCAGCCTCATGCGCTTCGGAAGGCCGCCGACGTTGTGATGGCTCTTGATGGTGGCGGAGGGGCCCTTGAACGAGACGCTCTCGATGACGTCGGGATAGAGGGTCCCCTGGGCCAGGTAGCGTATATCGCCGAGGGTGCGCGCCTCTTCCTCGAAGACCTTGATAAAGAGCCGTCCGATGATCTTCCGCTTCCTCTCCGGGTCCCTGACGCCCTTCAGCGCGGCAAGGAACCGTTCCGACCCGTCGACGTACCGGAGGTTGAGGTGGAGCCGGTCCTTGAAAAGGTCGAGCACCTCCTGCCCCTCGTTCTTCCTGAGCACGCCGTTATTCACGAAGACGCAGGTGAGCCTGTCGCCTATCGCCCGGTGGACGAGGGTCGCGACGACGGAAGAGTCGACGCCCCCGCTGAGGGCGCACACGACCTTCCCGTCGCCCACCTCCTCGCGGATCTTCTGGGTTGTCATCTCGATGAAGGACGATGTGGAGAAGAGGCCCTTTGCCTTGCAGATGCTGTAGAGGAAGTTCCTGAGGACCACCTTGCCCTTGGGCGTGTGGTGCACCTCGGGATGGAATTGGACGCCGTAGATCGAGCCCGTCTCGTTCCTGATGGCCGCGTAGGGCGAATTCTCGGAGTGGGCGAGGGCCGTAAAGCCCGGAGGCATGCGCATAATACTGTCCCCATGGCTCATCCAGGCGATGTCGCCGTCGGCCATGCCGTCGAGGAGTCCGTCCGTGCTGTCGAGATAGAGATGGGCTCGGCCGTACTCCCGCTTCTCTGACCTCTGGACCTCGCCGTCATAGAGTTTCGCGATCAGCTGGATGCCGTAGCAGATCCCGAGGATCGGCGCGTCAAGGCGGAAGATGGCCGGATCGCACATGGGCGCATCCGCTTCGGTCACGCTCCTGGGCCCCCCGGAGAGAATGATACCGATGGGATGGGCCGACCGTATCCGCCCGACGTCCACATTATAGGGGAATATCTCGCAGTAGACGCCCAGCTCCCTCACCTTTCGGGCGATCAACTGGGTGTACTGGGACCCGAAATCCAGAATTGTCACGATCTCGTCGTGATAGTCGCGCAAGTTCATTGTCAATCCTGTCTCATTCGATGCGGTAGTTCGGCGCCTCCTTGGTGATCATCACGTCGTGCACGTGGCTTTCGCGCAAGCCCGCGTTCGTGATCCGGAGGAATCTCGCATTTTTCCGTAGCTCGGTAAGATCGCGGCAGCCCAGATAGCCCATGCCTGCCCGCAGCCCCCCTATCAACTGATGGAGGGTGAATGAAAGCGAGCCCCGGTATGGCACGCGCCCCTCGATCCCCTCCGGGACGATCTTCGATTCGACCTCGTTCTCGGGGATGGAGTAACGGTCCCTCGTCTTGCCGTCCTTCATAGCGTCGAGGGAGCCCATGCCCCGGTACATCTTGTAGGTGCGTCCCTGGTAAAGGACCATTTCGCCCGGTGTCTCATCGGCCCCCGCGAAGAGATTCCCTATCATCACCACGTCCGCGCCGGCGGCGATGGCCTTCGTGATATCACCGGAGAATTTGACGCCCCCGTCCGCGATGATCGGGACGTCCCGCTCCCGCGCCGCCTTGGCCGCGCCGCGAATTGCCGTTATCTGGGGAACGCCCACACCCGCCACGATCCTGGTGGTGCAGATCGATCCCGGTCCCACCCCTATCTTTACCGCGTCGCACCCGGCGTCGATGAGCGCCCGGCACCCCTCTTCGGTTGCGATATTACCGCCGATGAGCTGCACGCCCTTGAAATTGCTCCTGATATCACGCACGGCCTCTATTACGTTTTTTGAGTGGCCGTGGGCCGTGTCGATGACGATCACGTCGCACCCCGCCTTGATGAGGGCATCGACCCTCTTATCCCTGTCGCTTCCGACGCCGACGGCGGCCCCGACCCGCAGGCGGCCGAGCGAATCCTTGCATGCATAGGGATATCGTATCACCTTTTCGATGTCCTTTATGGTGATGAGCCCCTTCAGATTATACTCTGGGTCCACTACGAGAAGCTTCTCGATCCTGTGCTTGTGGAGCACCCTCTTCGATTCCTCCAGGCTGATGCCTTCATCGACGGTGACGAGGTTCTCCTTCGTCATGACGTCCTCGACCTTCTGCCCGAGGTTGGTCTCGAACCTGAGGTCCCTGTTCGTAATGATGCCGACGAGTTTTCTCCCCCGCGTGACGGGGATTCCCGATATCCTGAACCGCGCCATCAACTCCAGGGCGTCCCCTATACGCTGGTCCGGCGATATGACGATAGGATCGACGATCATGCCGCTTTCCGATTTTTTTACCTGCTCCACTTCCTGGGCCTGCTCCCTGACGCCCATGTTCCGGTGGATTATGCCGATCCCTCCCTCCTGGGCCATGCATATGGCGGTCTTCGCCTCGGTGACCGTGTCCATGGCGGCGCTGATGAGGGGGATATTCAGTTTTATGGCCGGTGTGAGGAAGCTCGACACCTCCACGTCGGAGGGCATTACCTGGCTGAAAGCCGGGACAAGAAGAAGATCGTCAAAGGTAAGACCTTCCTCGGTATAATGTTCGTCCATAGTACTCTCCTCTCTTTCTATAAGCGCGCCAAGGTGGTGCGGTGCTGGTAGCCGCTCGGGAGGTGGATCATCAGAAGACAATATACCATATTCGGCCGGAAAGATGGTAGCGGAAGACATCCGGAGAAGGGTAGGGGGCCACGGAAGCGCCGGGTCCGGCCGTCCTTCGAACTACAATCTTTTCTTCGTCTTCTTGTAGACCTCTATCCCCGCCTTTTCCTCAAGGGGGCAGACATATTCGCAGATGCCGCATCCCGTGCATAAATCGTCGACGACGTAGGGCCTCTTGAGGACGACCGTTTTCCCGTCATAATCGGTCTCCCGGACCGTCTCGAACCTGATCGCCTTGTCCGGGATCGGGCAGTGCTCCTCGCAGACCATGCAGTTCATCTTACGTGCGTAGGGCAGGCAATGATTCCTGTCGACCACCGCGCATCCGATCACCGCCTTCTTCTTGACGCCGAGGGGCAGGTTCGGTATCGCACCCGTGGGACACACCTGTCCGCAGAGGTTGCAGTTGTATTCGCAGTAGCCGAGGCGCGGCACGATCGTCGGTGTGTAGAGACCATAGATGCCTGCCTGGAGCGACGCCGGATAGAGGGCGCTTCGCAGGCAGACCTTCATGCACTCCCCGCACCTCACACACCTCTTCAGGAAGTCCTCTTCCTTCAGCACGCCTGGCGGACGGAGAAGGCGCGTCTCCCTGGTCGGCAGGTTCGCGCCGAGCATGCGGGAGACGAAGAGACCCGATACCAGCCCCGTGACGAAGACCCTCCTTCCGGGTGAGAAAAGGGGCTCTCTCCTTGCCGGGAGCCGTAGGCGGAACGCGGCCCGCCCCTGGGCGCATTTTCTGACGCAATCGAGACAGAGGACACAGTTCTCCTTCCGGAACACCCCATCGTCAAGGGAGGTGGGGCAATGGTCCGTGCAGTCGCCGCAGTCGGCGCAGAGCCTGGCCGGAAGCCTCCTGAGGAACGAAAGGCGGCCGACAAGACCCAGGAGCGTGCCGAGGGGGCAGATATTCCTGCACCAGTTGCGCCGCTCGAACCTTTCGAGAAAGATTATGGCCATAAGGAAGAGAAGGGAGACGAGGGCGAGGGGGTAGAAGGTGTCCCGAAAAGGGAGCACGTAATCCTTGAGAAGTTGATAGCCCGGCTCGAGGTGGTCCCGCCAGTCCCCGAGGAGCCCGTAGAGTCCCACCCAGCCCGCCTTTGCGAGATAGCCGAACAGCGGATAAAAGGAGAAGGTCAGGAAGCGGACAAGGATCGCGATGGGGTCGAAGATGCCCGCCAGGTTCACGCTGAAGAGGGCCGCGAAGAGGATGATGAAGAGGAGGTAGTACTTGAGCCTTCCCTTGAGGAGGGGAAGGGGTTTACCTTTCGGTATCCTTTTCGTGACGAGGTCGATGAGTGTCCCGAGCGGGCAGATCCAGCCGCAAAAGAATCTGCCGAGAAAGGCGGACGTGACTAGGACAAAAAGGCCTGGGAGGAGAAGGATCGTGAACGTCTTCGCGGAGAAGAGATAGCTCAGGGCGACAAGGGGATCGGCCCTGAAGAAACTGTTCAGGGCGACGGAGATCTCGTCC
This sequence comes from Syntrophorhabdales bacterium, assembly GCA_050011095.1. Taxonomy (GTDB): domain Bacteria; phylum Desulfobacterota; class Syntrophorhabdia; order Syntrophorhabdales; family WCHB1-27; genus JBEKJU01. The sequence continues at coordinate 1,965 of JBEKJU010000081.1, read as the reverse complement.
TTGCCGCGATAGTCGGTAGTGACAAAGAGGAGTAAGAAAACGGCAAGGAAGAGGAACTGGAAAATACGGGAGGTACTGATCTTCATGGTGCGTTCTTGCGGCCCTTGCCCTTTAGGCCTTGACTATCCTGACCTTCGCCATATTCATCTCTCCGAGTCCCCTTCTGTGGGCGGTGACGGTGATGGGTATATCCTCCGGCTTGAGGCCGAAAAGGCCCGTGGCATAGGCGTCGGCCGCAACGATGTCGTTCGAGGCGATCACCTTGTTCAGGACCTTTACGTCCCGCAGGCTGCCGCCCGTAGGCCCGTGGGCGGTGAGGATGCGGGTGGCGTCGATCACCACGACATGGCTCTTTACGGTACTGTTCACGTCGGCGAGGGCGTCCGCGATCTGCCTGTGGATGAACCCCCTGTCCCCGCCCATTATGCCCATTATGTTCTTGAGGGCCAACGTCACCCCTGTGAGCCCGTGGTGTTTCGCGATGGGGACGTTAATGAAAACGTCAGCCGAAAGGGCCTCACCGTAAAGCTCCCATTCCTTGATGAAGACCCCCCCCTTAAGGCTCACTTTCTTGTAGCGCTCCTCTTCCATATACCTGGTTTCCACATTCTTGAGGCCTTTTAACGCGGCGGTTATGCCGCTGTTTTCGTAAGTCCTTCTCATGTCGTTGCAGGGGTTGTCGAAGACCTTCACCCTCTTTGCCCCGGCCTTCAGGCACTCCTCCACGATCGCCCGGACAACTGCGGGATGGGTGGTCGCGGCCTGTTCCGGCCTTCTGTCCCAGCCCAAGTTTGGCTTGACGACCACGGTATTCCCGCTCTTCACAAATCGGCCCATGCCCCCCAGGGCATTGATCGCGTTTTTTGTGATGGCGCCATAGTCGTGACCTTCGGCAACCGCGACGACGGAGGTCTCCTTTGCCGAGAGGCCTTTCATGGAAAATTGATTCATGAGAACTAACAGGCCGGAAAACCTGAGAAACTCTCTCCTATTCATGGCTTAACCTCATGGCGTTGTTGAACAAAATGAATACCATCGCTCTCTTTTGACCGCCCTTCGCCGTTGATCTTAAAAGTATATGCCTATATTTACTGAAAAGACAAGCCTCCCTCCGGTCACACAGAAGAAGATCGCCCGGCCCCCTCATAGCCCAGGGGGCGGCTTGACAAGAGGCCGACCGGGCAATAGATTACAATCGGGCCGTATTGACTATAGCATGCGGGTTCGCCTGGTTTTCCTCATGATTACCGGTACCCGGTGACGGAGATTCACGCTTCGACCCGCCAACAGGGAGACAGGCTGACAGGTTGTTGTCGAGACGATATATAAGACTGGTAGTACCGGAAGACAATGAGGGAGAGCGCGTCCGGCCTGACGGGGCGCCGAGAAGTACCTTCACCGTGCCCGATGGCGTCGCCGTCATCGTTACAATGGTGATCGGCGCCGGTATCTTCAAAACACCCTCTCTTGTAGCGGCCCGGTGCCCGAACGCCTCGGCCGTCCTGCTCCTCTGGCTCGCCGGTGGGGCGATCTCGCTGGCCGGGGCGCTCTGCTATGCCGAACTGACGTCGGCCTATCCCCACCCGGGAGGGGATTACCATTATCTGTGGCGCGCCTTCGGGGACATTCCGGCCTTTCTCTTTGCGTGGTCCCGGATGACCGTGATCCGGACGGGTTTAATCGCGATGCACGGGTTCCTGATAGGCGATTACGCCTCGCAAATCGCGACGCTCGGCCCATACTCGTCATCCGTCTATGGGGCGGCCGCTGTCGTTCTTCTCACGGCAATAAGCATAGCGGGCCTGAAGCAGGGCAAGTGGACGCAGAATGTGCTGACGGCAGCCATCGTCCTTGGCGTCGCCTCCGTTGTCGGTCTATGCCTCACGCTGCCTACGGGACGACCCCATATGGTCGTGACCGCTCCCGGTATCGGCCATGCCGGGGTGGGTATGGCCCTGATCTTCG
>JBEKJU010000080.1:0-17251 GCA_050011095.1 Syntrophorhabdales bacterium | reverse complement strand
CTTCCGAACCCTTAATGACTACCCCGCCGCAAGCAGCGGGGTACCAAAAGACATCGCAAGCGGCTGCCTTGTCGCCCCAAGGGGCGGGGAATACAACCCGAAGAGATTTAACCGAAAAAAGGGCCATCAAGCGAGAATGACGGGGTGGCGGCGCAGATAAGCGACCCGGTTTTAGGAGACGGCGCTCCCGTTCGGGATTTCCTTATCCGGCGTCACCAGCACCACCGAGCTTTTGTCCTCGTTGGAGGCGGCAAGCAGCATACCGTGGGAGGTGATCCCCCGAAGTGTCCTCGGTTCCAGATTTGCCACGATGACGATGCGCTTCCCCACCAACTCTTCTTTGCTATAATACGGCTTTATACCTGCCACGATCTGCCGTTCTTCCCCTGCGTCGATGGTAAGTTTGTAGAGGCGGTCTGCACCGGCCACATCCTCGCACTCCTTGATCTGCGCCACCCGGAGGTCCATTTTCTTGAAATAGTCGAAATTGATGTTGTCCATAGTCGTTCCTTTCTCCTCCTGTGAGACCCTTATTCGACGGATCGACATCGATCCCCGTTCCATTATATCAGAAGGCGGTCGCCCTTGTCATTCAGGCAGGGGCTTCACGAAGGCGTGCCCCCTCGGCCGTCCGCGTGCCCCCTCGGTTTTTTGCCCTGACGGGGCTTTCGGGAATGCAAATATTTACAGATCCATGTTATACTCGGCGACAGGGTCGCCGCCCGTCCGCTCTTGACCGGGGAGAACCTGGTCACCCTCCGCCACCGGCTCTCGAAGAGCCGGGGGGTGGAGAGCGTCGTGGGAGGGGCCACGGGCATGGACCTCTTCTACAGGATCGAATTATTAGGGGCCTATTCACGGATATGAGCACGCCTCTCCTTGCCGTCCTTTATGGCTACGTGGCGCTCCAGGCGTTCAGGTATGGCCTCGATTGCCTCAATCTCCGGCATATGCTGCGGCAGAGCCACTCCGTGCCCGCGGAGTTTCAGGGGACCCTCGACCGGATATTCCTCCGGAGGATGCAGGTCTATCTGGGCGAAAAGACCCGATTCGCCATGGTCGTCTCGGCCCTCGCCAGCATCGCCGTGGTCGTCTTCCTCTTTGGCGGCCTGCTCGACGCCTACAGCTCCTGGATCGCATCACGGGGCCTGCCCTTCGTCGTCGCGGGGTGGCTGTTTTTCGTTCTCCTCTATCTGGCATCCGAACTGCTCTCCGTGCCCTCCACGCTCTATTTCGTGTTCCACATAGAGAAGAGGCACGGCTTTACCACGATGACCTACCGTCTATGGCTCCTCGATTTACTAAAAGGGGCGGTGCTTTCCCTTGTTCTCCTTACACCCGCGGTCCTTGGCGGGCTCTGGCTGGTGCAAACGAGCCCCCGTCTCTGGTGGTTCTGGATATGGTGCTTCTTTTTCGCCTTCACGGTCTTTATCACCTATCTCTCCCCGTACGTGATCGAGCCCGTTTTCAACACATTCACGCCGGTTGAAGACGGGCCGCTCAGGGCCCGCATCATCGACCTCGCATCAAAGGTGGGCATCACCGTGGGCAGGGTGCTCAAAATGGACCAGTCGAAGCGGAGCATGCATACGAATGCCTATTTTACGGGCATGGGCAGGACGAAGAGGATTATCCTCTTCGATACGCTCATGAAAGAGATGACGCCCGATGAAATCCTCGCGGTGATCGCCCACGAGGCAGGCCACTGGAAGAGGCGCCACCTCGTCAAGGGTCTGGCGCTGACGGAGGTCGTCTCGCTTTTCTTCCTCTTCTGCAGCCATCAGGTGCTGACGCGCCACGTGCTCGGGGGCATTTTCGGTATCCGGGTCGACACCTTCTATGGCCAGGTGCTGATCCTCGGTTTCTTCGCCGCCATGCTCTCTTTCCTTTTCAAGCCGGTTATGAACGGCCTCATGCGGAGACTTGAAAGGGAGGCCGATCGTTTCGCATGTGATCTCGGTGAAGGGGGGGAGGCGATGGTCAAGGCGCTCGTCAAGCTCTCGGGGGACAATCTCTCGAACCTCTACCCCCATCCGCTCTACGCCCTTTTCCATTATTCCCATCCCCCCGTACTCGAGAGGATCAGAGAGATAAGGGAGTACTGCAAGAAGAAAGGGACCGGACTGCGGTAGGGGAGGGGCGGTTACCTTTTATGATTCACGTCGGCATATGCTCATGGGCGGAAAAGACGCTCGTCGAGAGCGGGGAGTTCTACCCCCGCGAGGCGAGGACCGCGGAGGCGCGGCTCAGGTATTACGCCTCCCGTTTTGATACGGTCGAGGTCGATTCCACCTACTATGCGATCCCCGAACAGCGGACCGCGTGGCTCTGGGACGCGAGAACGCCGGGGGATTTCACCTTTCACATCAAGGTCTATGGCGCCCTGACGGGACACGCCATAGACCCGAGGACCCTGCCCGCGGACCTCAGGGGGCTTGCAGGGGGCTCATCGGTCCGTCCACCCGTCTACCTGCGGGGGCACGAGGTGCTGAAAGCGGTTGCGCGGCGGTTCATGGAGAGCCTCCTGCCCCTCAGGAGGGCGGGGAAGCTCGGTCTTATGGTCTTTCAATTCCCTCCCTGGTTCGACTACAGGGGCAGCAATATGGACTACATACTGTTCTGCAAAGAGGTGATGGCGGATCTGCCGGTCGCGGTCGAGTTCCGCCACGGAAGCTGGCTTTCGGGCACGCGGGCAAGGGCTGTCCTCGGCTTCCTGAAAAGGCATAACCTTACCTATGTCGCCGCCGACGAGCCGCAGTACGGGACGCTCGCGACCGTTCCTTTCGTACCCTCCGTCACGACCGATACGGCGTATTTTAGGTTTCATGGAAGGAACCGCGACAACTGGCTTAAAAAGGGCGTCGCCACCTCGTTGCGGTATGCATACTCTTACTCCGATTCGGAGCTGCGGGCGTTCGTGCCCGCCCTCGAGGAGGCGGACAGGCAGGCGAAGAAGACGTATGCCATGTTCAACAACTGCCACCGCGGCAACGCGGCCTCGAACGCCGCGCGCCTGAGCGCCCTGCTCAAGGGCGGGGAGGGGCCGGACTGACGGCCCTGACCGTCACGGCGTCTTGGCATGACCCTTTGGGGGCCGGATGGTGAGCACGGGGCAGGGCGATCTTCGGACCACCTTCTCCGCGACGCTGCCTATGACGATGTGCTCCAGGCCTCCCCTCCCGTGGGTTCCCATGATAATGAGGTCCATGCCGACGGACTTGGCATAATCGACGATCTCGGCGTAGGCTGTCCCCGTCCGCACCGTCTCCGTGACCGTAATCCCCGCTATCCGCCCGGCCACTTCCTCGAGCTGCGTTTTGACCTCCTCTTCAATGCCTTTTTGCACCGCCGCGATATTCTCGGCCGCCATGAAGGATTCGTAAGGCGTGAAATAGTCCAGGCCGGGAACAACATGGATCAGATGGAGCGATGAGCCGAATCTTTTCACGATCTCCACCGCATAGCGCAGGATCTCGTCCGTGTATTCGGAAAAGTCGATAGGAACCAGTATCTTGCTGAACATCTCATCCTCCTTTCGGGTCAACCCCCACTTTTCTTATATACCCCGGTCTCTCTTTCAGTCAACCCCTATTTGCCTCCCCCACCTTCCGGCAGACGGCGGTCGCGTGCGCCGAAGGCAAAATGTGCTAGGTGAATGGCTTAACGATTCCCGGCCGTTCTACCGGTTTTGGGCGACTCCCGCGAAGGACCCTGCACCATTTATTCACGTAGTCCCTTTTTTTATGCTATATTATTGGACAAAAAGACCACTGAGCGATCGAATTCGGTGGCGGGTAGAGGCATCCATGGCTCAGGAAAAGCTCAGGATACTTTCTTCGACTTTGGCCGAGATCTACATGCGTCAAGGCTACTTCGACAGGGCGAGGGAAATATACGAGAAGCTTTTGTTGAAGGACGGTGAGAACATCATGTACAGGAGCAGGCTCTTGCTCCTTTCACCGGGAATGCCGGGCGCGAAGAGGCTCAGGCTGCTCTCCCGCGTGTTAAAGACGATCGAGGAGAGGCGCGATGAGAGAGAAGCGGGTAAGTAGGGTCGTAGACATCCTGGAGCGACAGGGCCTTCAGGCGTGCCTCATCAAGGGCATGGAGAATATCTTCTACCTTACCGGCTTCCGGGGTTCCGAGGGAACGGTGCTCGTCACCAGGGGAGATGTGGTCCTCCTGACGGACAGCAGGTATATCACGTACGCCCGGGAGGTGGCGAAGGGCTGCATCGTCCTCGAAGTTAAGGGAAAGGGCCCGATTATAGAGGAGCTTTTCCGGAGGTATGGCATTACCAGGACGGGCTTTGACAGCGATCACACCACTTTCCGGACCTACCAGACCTGGAGGGAAGCCAGTCCGGCCGTTGAGTTCGTGCCTCTCTCGAACGATATCGAGTCGATAAGGCGATGCAAGGAACCGGAAGAGATCGAGGCGATGCGAAAGGCGATAAGCATCGCGACCGAGGCCTTTACGGCCGTTTGTGAAAAGATCAAACCGGGGAAGACCGAAAAGGAGATAGCTAACGAGCTGGACTACGAGATGCGGCGTCTCGGAGCCGAGGAACCGTCCTTCGAGACCATCGTTGCATCGGGGCCGAGGGCCGCTCTGCCCCATGGGCATCCCACCGACAAGACCGTCGAGTCGGGGGAGGTGGTGGTCATAGATTTCGGATGCCGGCTGGACGGCTACTGTTCGGACGAAACGTGCACGCTTTCTTTGGGGCAGACGACCAGGGAGATGAAGGACGTCCATGGCGTCGTCCGTGACGCCCAACAAAAGGGCATAGAGGCGGTGAGGGCCGGCATGGCGGTGCAGGAACTGGATATGATCGTACGGGGCCTCATCGAAGAGAGGGGCTACGGAGAGTTCTTCGGCCACGGGACTGGACACGGCGTGGGCATCGCGGTTCACGAACCACCCGCCGTCGCGCCGAAGGGCGAGGGGATTCTTGAAGAGTACATGGTCATTACCATCGAGCCCGGTATCTACATACCCCATGTCGGAGGGGTACGCCTGGAGGACATGGTGCTTGTGAGGGAAAACGGATGCGACGTTCTCACCCGTTTGAGGAAAGATTTATTCGAGATATAGGGGGCTTGCCATGATGGTAGCGACGAGCGAATTCAGGAAAGGCTTGAAGGTTTTGCTGGATAACGAGCCTTTCGTCATAGTCGATTTCCAGCACGTGAAACCGGGGAAGGGCGGCGCCTTTGTCAGGACGAGAGTCAAGAGTCTGGTGTCAGGAAATGTGCTCGACAGGACGTTCAGGTCCGGAGACAAGATCGAGATCCCCGAGATGGAAGAGAAAGAGATGCAGTACATGTACAAGGAAGGGGTGAACTACTACTTCATGGACGTGAAGACGTACGATCAGCTCTTCGTCGAGGAAGAGAACCTGAGCGATGCGAAGAACTATCTTAAAGAGGGTTTGGTAATAAACGTCTCTTTCTACAAGGGGAAGGCCATCGGGGTGGAGCTTCCCAACTTCGTCGACCTGAAGGTGGTGAAGACGGAGCCCGGAATCAAGGGAGATACGGCCCAGAACGCGACGAAACCCGCCGAGATGGAATCGGGATTCGTGCTTCAGGTGCCGCTTTTCCTGGAAGAGGGGGATGCGATAAAAATAGACACCAGGACGGGACAGTACATCACGAGGGTTTCCAAATAGGGTGAGGCATGCTCATTACGTTCGAGGGGATAGAGGGGAGTGGAAAGACCACGCAGATCGAGCTTCTGTACGAGTATCTTAAAGGAAAGGGGCACCCCGTCATAAGGACGCGCGAGCCTGGCGGAACCGTCCTTGGAGAGGCGCTCCGCAAGGTCCTGCTGCAGGAAGACCTACACGTGCTTCCCCTCTCCGAGCTGCTCATATTCATGGCCGTCAGGACGCAGCACATGGAGGAAGTGATCATGCCCGCCCTCGCACGGGGGGGCATCGTGCTGTGCGACCGGTTCGTTGACGCGACCTACGCCTACCAGGGATACGGCAGGGGCGTCGACCTCGGGATCATAGCCACCCTCAACCGCCTCGTGACGAAAGGGATCACGCCGAACCTCACTATCCTCCTCGACTGCGACGCGGATGTGGGCCTCAAGAGAAGGATAGTCCGCGACTCCCGGCCGGACAGGTTCGAAAAGGAACGCCTTTCCTTCCACGAGTTGTGCAGGTTGGGCTATCTCAAGCTCGCGGAGGAGGATGAAAAGAGGTTTTTCGTTGTCAATGGGAATCGCGGCATCGAGGCGACCTACGCGACGATAAGGGACAGGGTGGAAAAACTGCTGGAGAGCCATGGAGTTTAATACGGTTGGCCACGATCATCAGAAGCGCGTGCTTTCGTCCCTTGTGGAAAGGGGAAAGCTCCCCCACGCACTGCTTTTTGCCGGACCGGGGGGCGTCGGCAAACGGACGATAGCCGTTGAGCTGATAAAGAACCTTTTTTGCGCGGAAGGCAGGGCCTGTGGAACGTGTCGCGGATGCCGGGGCATCGAGGCCGGTCTGCACCCCGATTTCACCTTCGTTGCCGGAGAGGGGCCGATCAAGATAGACGGGATGCGGGCGATCAGGAAGGACGTGTACGAGCCCCCCTACGAGGCCCAGCTTAGGGCAATCCTCATCGACAATGCGGAGCTGATGACGCACGAGGCGGCAAACGCCCTCCTGAAAACACTGGAGGAGCCGCCGCCCTCCAACCTCTTTGTCCTCGTCTCGTCCCGGGAGCGGGAGATACCCCAGACCGTGAGGTCCCGCTGCATGCGCGTCGGCTTTGGCCCGCTTTCGACGGAAACGGTGCGTGCCTATTTTCAGCACGCACTGAACCTGGACAGTGTTAAGGCGGCGGCCTTCGCCGCCATGAGCAACGGCAGCATCGCCTCCGGGCTTTTCTGGATGGATGAGGAAAACTACCGGACTAGACAGGGCATCGCGGAGCTGGTCATGGGCGCGAAGCGGCCCTTCGCGAAGGCGGCCGTTCTCGCGGAAAGGATGACGGCGAAGGAGCACGAGATGGAGTACCTCTCCTTCCTCCTCTCACTTTTCAGGGACGTCTGGTGGCTTAACCACACAGGCGACGTTTCGGGTCTTTTCAATAGGGACCTGGCCCGCATCATGGGCGGCGCGGCCGAAGGAGGCGCGGCATGGGCGGAGTCGTCCATAACGAGAATCCAGGAGATGATGAGAACACTCCGGTACAATGTGAACAGGTGGCTCGCCCTGGAAAACCTGATGGTCAATATAGTGAGGCCGTCATGAAGGCGTGTCGCGTGAAATTCGAGCGCACCACGGGGACCGTCGAACTGGAGGCGGTCGACGATCTGAAAATCGGCGACCAGGTCGTCTGCGATCTCGATAAGGGCGAATGTCTCGGCGTCGTGGCGACGGAGCCGTCGGAGACCGCAAAGGAGGGACTGCGGAAGATCGTGCGGAGGGCATCTGCGGAAGAGGTTGCGGACTACCGGGTCCTGAAGGAAAAGGAGGGCTACGCCTTCGACCTCTGCAAGCGGAAGATCGACGAGCTGAAGCTCCCCATGAAGCTCCTGCGGGCCGAGTACCTGCTCAGGGCCGCCAAACTTCTCTTCTACTTTTTTTCTGAGGACAGGGTCGATTTCCGGGAACTCGTGAAGGAACTGGCAAAAGAGTTCAAGGTGCGGATCGAGATGCGGCAGGTCGGCGTGAGGGATGAGGCCAAGATCATCGGCGGCCTTGGAAACTGCGGGAACGTGGTCTGCTGCAAACGTTTCCTGAACAGCTTTTCCATCGTGTCCATCAAGATGATGAAGGAGCAGAATCTCCTTTTGAACCCGTCCAAGATATCCGGAGTCTGCGGAAGGCTCATGTGCTGCCTCGGCTACGAATACGATATGTATGTGGAACTGAAGAAGGAGTTCCCGAAGGTGGGAAAACGGGTGATGACGCCCCAGGGCGAGGCCAAGGTTATAAAGAACAACGTGCTGAACCGGACCGTATTGGTCGAGACCGGCGAGGGCAAGGAGTTCACGTTTGCGGTGACGGACGTGAAACCGGTGAGGAGCGGGGAGATTTAAGTGAACAGGCACTACTACATTAGCACACCTATCTACTATATCAACGACGTGCCGCACATAGGCCATGCCTATACCACATGTGCCGCCGACGTGATGGCCCGCTACAAAAGGACATGCGGGTACGATGTCTTTTTCCTCACAGGGGTCGACGAGCACGGGCAGAAGGCCCAAAAAGCGGCGCTTGAGCAGGGCATCCAGCCGCAGGAACTGGCGGACAGAATGGTGCCCACCTTCACCGGTCTCTGGAAGCTTCTGAGTGTCACCAACACGGGGTTCATAAGGACGACCGATGCCGCCCACAAAAAGGTTGTCCAGTACCTTTTTGAAAAGATGTACGCGAAGGGCGACATCTACCTCGGACAGTACGAGGACTGGTACTGTATTCCCTGCGAGAGCTATTTCACCGAGCTGCAGCTCAAGGAGGGCAAATGCCCTGACTGCGGGCGCGCTGTGGAGCGCCTCAAGGAGGAGACCTACTTCTTCAGGATGTCGAAATACGGCGAGCCTCTGCTTCGCTTTCTTGAGGGGCGCAAGGACTTCGTCATGCCGGAGGTGCGCGCGAACGAGGTGATGAGCTTCGTGAGGGGGGGGCTGCGCGACCTGTCCATAAGCAGGACCACCTTCAACTGGGGCATTCCCGTCCCCGTCAACCCGCGCCACGTTGTCTATGTCTGGTTCGACGCCCTGACAAATTACCTGACAGGCGCCGGGTTCCTGACGAAGACGGAGCAATTCGAGCGGTTCTGGCCGGGCGACGTGCACCTCATAGGAAAAGACATCCTCAGGTTCCATGCGGTCTACTGGCCTTCCTTCCTCATGTCGGCGGAGTTACCCCTGCCGGGGCATGTCTTCGCCCACGGCTGGTGGACAGTCGAGGGCCGGAAGATGTCCAAGTCCCTGAACAACGTGGTAGACCCCGTGGAGGTGGCGAACACCTTCGGCGTCGACGAGTTCAGGTTTTTCCTTTTCCGGGAGGTACCCTTCGGCCTCGACGGCGATTTTTCGAAGGACGCCATCGTGGCCCGCATTAACGGGGATCTCGCGAACGACTTCGGCAACCTCGTATCGAGGAGCGCGAACATGATCGGAAAGTTCCTGGCCGGAAGGCTCCCGAGGCCCGATGCGTCGGGGGGCGCCGACGCCGGGCTCGTGGAGCGGACGCAAGCCCTGATCGAGGAATATTGCAGCCAGATGGATATCTTCGGTTTCTACAAGGCGTTGAACAGCGTCTTCGAGATTACCGCCCTTTTGAACAGGTACATCGATACGGAGGCGCCGTGGAGGCTCGCCAAGGAGAACCCCACCCGGCTTTCCACCGTCCTCTACAATATCTGGAACGGCGTGAGGATCTGCACGCTCCTCCTCTACCCCTTCATGCCCTCGAAAACCGCAGAGGCCTGGAAGTCACTCGGGATCGGCAGGGATATCGAGAAGGCGGTCTTCGATGAAGAGAGGGCCTTCTACCATGCGTCCGACCTCTCGCCTATCGACAAGATACGGCCGCTCTTCCCGAGGCGGGAGACATAGCATTGCCCTTCACCGCCCTTAAGGATATCCTGGCGAGGGTGCTGCGGGAACAGTCGTTCAGGGGCGACATCGAGGCCTATCGGGTCTTTTCCGAATGGGAAGAGATCGTGGGACAGAAGGTGGCGGCCCACACGCGGCCGGTCCGCATGGCAGGTAAGTTCCTTTATGTCGAGGTGGATGACCACCTCTGGCTCGCCCAGTTGAAATACATGAAGGCGGATATGATGAAAAGGATAGACCGTGCCATAAAAGCCGGTCTTTTCATGGATCTAAAGTTCTTTCTTAAGGAGTTCCAGTAACGCGCGGTAAGGCAATTTCAGCTCGTCGGCGATCCGCTTCACCTCTTCAAATTCAACGTGGGTCTTGAGGAGCCTCCCCGACCGGTCGTACCCCTTCTTGATCTTTACCGGGCCGAAGGATGTCTGTTGTTCTTCCTCGCGTCTGGCAAGGACCGCCCGGAACTCGGATCTCAGACGGATGCCGAAGGTCGATGTCTCCCGGAAAACCGCTTCCGTCAGCGCCTCAACCCTCGATAGGGGGGCGATGATCGAAAGACGTATGCCGCATCTTTCCTTTTTCATCTGCACGGGGAAGTGAAGGACGTCGAGGGCGCCCTCCTTGCGGAGCCTGTCGGCGACGGCCCCCATATATTCTATCTCCATGTCGTCCGTGTCCGCTTCCATGATCCATACCTCTTCGTCGACGAAGGGGTCTGTCGTCTCGCCGATGAAGACGCGCAAGACGTTCGGTTTCGCCGTCTCAAAGGTTCCGAACCCGCAGCCGTGACGGAGGACCCTGAACGGCCTTCGCGCCTGGCTCTTCACGTAATGCTTGACGATTGCCGCCCCTGTCGGGGTAGTCAGTTCAAGCTCTTCGTCGAGGAAGATCACGTGGAAGCCGGAGAGAAGCTCGGTTGTCGCGGGGGGTGGGTTCGGCATCATGCCATGGGCGGTCTTCACGAACCCCCTGCCGACCGGTATCGGTCCCGAGAGCACCGTGTCGATAGCGAAGTACGCGATGGCCCGGGCCACGCAGAGCACGTCGATGATGGTATCGATATGGGACAGCTCATGGAAGTGTATCTCTTCCCTGGCGACGCCGTGCACCTTCGATTCGACGGTGACGATCTCGTCGAGGATCGCCAGCGCGTCCGTCCTGACGCGCTCCTCTACCTTCAGACCCCCTAGAAGCCCGCGCATCTCCTTCACCGACAGGTGGATGTCGCTCGGACCTATCACGAGGTGCGTCCCTTCGATCGCGCCCTGGCGCTTCTTCTCGGTGTTGATGGATGGCACGGCAATGGGGAGTTGTCCGAGAAGCTCCGTCAGTACGGCAAGGGGGCATCCCGCGTCGAGGAGCGCGCTGATGGCCATGTCGCCACTTATACCGAGAACGGGGTCGAGATAGAGTATGTTCATAGGCGATTGATGAGGGTCGCGAAATAGGCCGCGCCGAAGCCGTTATCGATATTGAACGTGGCCACGGTGGAACAGGAATTGAGCATGGCGAGTAGGGCTGCAAGGCCCCCGAGGCTGGCGCCGTAGCCGATGCTCGTGGGGACCCCGATCACGGGGACGCCGACGATCCCCGCCACAATCGACGGGAGCGCCCCTTCCATGCCGGCCGTCACGATGACGACCCTCGCCTTCTTCAGTAGTTCCAGGTTGTGAAGGAGGCGGTGAATGCCGGCGACGCCAACGTCGTAGAGCCTTTCCGTCACGTTGCCGAAGAAGGTGGAGGCCGTATAGGCCTCCTCGGCGACGGGGATGTCGCTTGTCCCCGCGGCGAGGATCAGGACCGTGCCCTTCCCCCTGATCGACGTGCCCTTCTTGATGCTGAAACAACGCGCCGTCTCGTCGTAGGCGCCTTCCGGAAACGACGCGATGAGCCGCTTGCCCTTTTCCGCATCGATTCTCGTGGCCAGGACGTCCGTTTGTTTCTCCGTCATGGACCGGACGATCTCCGTGATTTGCTCGAAGGTCTTCCCTTCGCCGAAGATGACTTCCTGGATGCCTTTCCTGAGCTGCCGGTGGTGATCGATCTTCGTATGCGATAGGTCCTGGAAGGGTATGTCCTTCAGTTCCTCGAAGGCCGCCTCCACCGAGACCGTGCCGTCGGCGACCGCGGAAAGGAGCGTCATGATGCGTTCATTCATGCTCTTCCACCAAAAAGGCGTTCTTCACGAGCTTGATTTGCTCGCTGTCGATGCCGATCACGTCGAAGCGGATGCTCCTGTCGAAGCCGTCGTGCGTCTTCAGGTAAAAAAGGGCACACCTCACAAGATGGCGCTTCTTTGTCTCGTCAATCGAGCAGAGGGCGTCCCCGAAGAGGCCCGTGTTCCTCTTCTTCACCTCGACAAAAACGAGGCACCCTCCCTCCTCGGCGATCACGTCTATCTCGCCCAGCCTGCTTCTGAAGTTCCTCTCGATTATCCTGTAGCCTTTTCGCTTCAAGGTCTTTATTGCCATGTCCTCGCCGCGGAGACCCTCCTCCCGGTTATGCCGACTCGCCTTCTTCGAATGCAAGTCGGTATTGCTCATCCGCAATACTCCCTTACGCCCTTGAAGGTTTTCCGATGGAGGGGGGACACGCCGAAGGTCCGGATGGCCGATCTGTGTTCCGGTGTGGGATAGCCCTTGTTCTTCTTCCACATGTAGTGCGGATAGGCGGCGTCGTAAACGACCATGAGCCTATCCCTCACCACCTTCGCCACTATCGATGCGCAGGCTATGTAGAAGCACTTCCGGTCACCTTTGACGACCGGCCGTGACCGGGCCATCCCCGCGAGGGGGAAGAGCCCGTCGACAAGAAGCAGGTCAGGCGCGAGCGCGGTGTGTTTCACTGCCCTCTCCATGGAGAGGAGTGTGGCATGGTGGATGTTTAACCGTTCAATCTCCTCGGTGGTCGCGACCCCTACCGCCACCTTGTAGGCGTTTTCCAGTATCCAGCCAAAGAGATGGCCCCTTTCCTTTTCACTGAGCAGTTTGGAGTCGTTGACCTTTTCGCGGATGGGCGGCAGGGCCTCCCACATGACGCATGAGGAGATGACGGGACCGGCGAGGGGCCCACGGCCCGCCTCGTCAAGACCCCCCACGAGGTCCGCCCGCTTCGTTGCGAAAAGGTCATGTACATCCAGTACATTTGGCCTTTCCGCGCCTCGCCGATCGGCCAAAAATCCTTCGCCATCTGACTCATTTATTTCCTTCCGAGCCCTAATCCCTTTTTTCTTTAAGCTTTGCCGCCTTGCCTTTCAGATACCTGAGGTAATAGAGCTTGCCCCTCCGTACCTTCGCCCTGCTCAGCACCTCGATCCGGTCGATCAGCGGGGAGTGCTTCGGAAAGGTCTTTTCGACCCCCACGCCGTAGGAGACCTTCCGAACCGTGAAGGTCGCCCTGGTGTTTCCGCCTCTCTTCCCGATCACCACACCCTCGAAGAACTGTATCCTCTCTTTGTCGCCCTCATAGATCTTTGTATAGACCTTGACGCTGTCGCCCACCGCCACATCGGCGAGGTCGAGCCTCATATGCTCCTTTTCAAGCAGGTCAATCGTCTCGTTCATCTTCTCCTCCTCTCGCGCCGAACAATCTATCGAGAATGATACCGATGGCAACGCGCAATGACAGGTGGTTGTAGTCCCCCCGCCCCGTGATCGGCAGCAACGTCCTTTCGCAGGTTTCCACTATCCCGGCGGGCAGGCCCCAGCCTGTGCCGAAGAGGAGCAGAAACGGTCTCGGGTCCTCCCGGATCCATCTTCCCAGCTCGCCGTAACCGATCGAGATGTCCCTTTTCCGTGAAGAGGTCCCGATAAGCACCGGGTCACTTCCCCGGAATTCGGTCATCACGTCGGCGACGGCCTTCTTGAGGCATATCTTTTCGAGGGCCTGCGCCCTGTGTGGATTGTACTGCCTCCCATAGCCGTCTTTCCAGTGATCGACGAGCCGCTCCGCTATGGCCCTCTGTTTTTCAAGAGGAGTAACAATATAGCATAATTCCACGCCGAATGTCATGCAACTTCTGGCTGCGTCGTGCAATTCGAGGTTATTGATGCTCGTGGCGACGATATCCCCGTGTTTATCGAGGACCGGATAGTGAATGATGGCGAGGGAGACGGCGCCCATTGTCTAGTCCATCTCCTCCATGATCTGCCGTATCATTACCCTGTCCTCGTCGGTGGGCCGAAAACCCTCCATCAGATCGGGCCTCCGGAGGATCGTCCTTTTCAGGGACTCCCTTCTCCTCCATTTCCTTATCTCTTCATGGTTTCCGGAGAGGAGCACCTCGGGCACCTCCATCCCCATGAACTCTCTCGGCCGCGTGTACTGGGGATATTCGAGAAGGCGTTCCCTGAAGCTCTCGTCCACGGGAGACTCCTCGTTCCCGAGCACGCCGGGAACCAGCCGGGAGACGGCATCGATCACGACGAGGGCCGCCGCCTCGCCGCCGGAGAGGACATAGTCGCCGATGGAGACCTCGCTATCGACGAGGGGGAGTATGCGCTCATCCACGCCCTCGTACCGCCCGCAGAGAAGGGCGAGGTGCGCCATGCGGGAGAACCGGGCGGCCGCCTCGGAATCGAATATCCTGCCATGGGGCGTGAGGAGGACAAAATGCGTCCTTCCCCGCTCTTCGCGCACGTGCTCCATGGCGCGGTGGATGGGATCGACCTTCATCACCATGCCCGCCCCGCCCCCGAAAGGCGCGTCGTCGCAGGTCCGGTGGATATCGGTGGCGAATGATCTGATATTGACGATGTTGAATTCCAGAAGGCCCTTTTCCCGCGCCTTCCCTATCAGGCTCTCATTGAGGGGGGATTCGAATATGGCGGGGAACAGGGTGAGGACCGTGAAAATCATTCAACGAGACCGGCCTCTCTGACCCGCACGAAGCCGTCCTCCCTGCTGACGGTAATGATATGGTCTTCCGTCATCGGCACGAGCACGTCGCTCGCGCCTTCCACAACCAGAATATCATTCGCCCCTGTGTGCATGACGTCTTTCACCGTGCCTACCCTTCGACCCTGCTCCGTTACTGCCGTGAGGCCGATGAGCTGGTAATCGTAGTACTCGCCCTCCTCAAGGGGGGGCAGATCGTCTTCCCTCACGAAAAGCTCGCCCCTGAGGAGAAAGCGCACGTCCTCCACAGCCTCCAGGCCCCTGAAGCTTATCAGGAAAAGGTCTCCCTGGGGGCGGATGCGCGACGGTTTCAGTTCGATCTTCGTGCCGCTACGGTCGGCAAAAAATGTGGGATACTGCAAGGAAGCCGTACTGCTTTCGTTGTAGTATCTGAATTTTACCTCCCCTCTTAACCCGTGGGTGGAGACTACCCGTCCCACCGGAATGAACTTCATTACTCGATAATCTCGAGGACGGCCCTTTTCTTTACCTTGGTCGAGGCTGCGCTCAGTATCGTTCTCATAGCCCTGGCAGTCCGTCCCTGCTTGCCGATGACCTTTCCCAAATCATCCTTGGCTACGTTGAGCTCGATGACCGATGTTTTTTCCCCTTCAATTTCGGAAACTCTCACCTGATCAGGGTTATCCACCAATGCCTTCGCGATGTACTCGATCAGTTCTTTCAGCACAGCTCCACCTCCGAAAGATTAATGTGTTATCGAGCCCAAAATCCCTTCCCGCTTGAAGAGTTCCTCGACCGTCTTCGTCGGTCTTGCGCCTTTCTCGTACCAGGCGGCTATTTTCTCCTTGTCAAGACGTACCTCGAAAGGTTCCTGCAGGACATTGTACGTACCCACCATCTCGATGAACCTTCCGTCCCTCGGATATCTCTCGTCCGCCACCACAATCCTGTAATAGGGTCTCTTCTTCGACCCGCGTCGCGTGAGTCTGAATTTTACCGCCAATCTTTCCTCCTCATCGAAATAGGTGTTTTGGGAGGCCCTTCATGCCCCCCTTTGCAAATTTCCTGATCATTTTCTTTGTTTCCATATACCGCTTCAAAAGCTCGTTCACGTCCTGCACGCGTTGGCCGCTCCCCTTCGCGATGCGCATCCTCCGCGAGCCGTCGATCAGGTGGGGATAGAGGCGCTCCTTCGACGTCATGGAATTGATGATCGCCTCGGTGCGCTTGATCTCCTTTTCGGCCTCCGAGAAATCTATCGCCCCTTTCAGTTTGCCGAGCCCTGGGATCATCCCGATGACGGATTCCACGCTCCCGAGCTTCTTGACCTGCCTGATCTGTTCCCTGAAATCCTCAAGCGAAAACTCATCCTTCCTCAGCTTGCGCTCGAACTCCCGTGCCTTCTTGTCATCGAAGACCTCCTGGGCCCTCTCGACGAGAGAAACGACGTCGCCCATGCCGAGAATACGGGAGGCCATCCTGTCAGGATGGAAGACCTCGAGGGCATCAAGCTTCTCGCCCATGCCGATTAGCTTGATATATTTCCCCGTTACCGCCCTGACGGAAAGGGCCGCGCCTCCCCGGGCATCACCGTCGAGCTTGGTGAGTATGACGCCGTCGATCGCCACCTTTTCATCGAAGGTCTTCGCGATGTTCACCGCGTCCTGTCCTGTCATGGCGTCGACGACGAGGAGCGTCTCCCTCGGCGCGAGTACGGCCTTCTGCCTCACAAGCTCCTCGACCATCCCTTCGTCTATGTGGAGCCGTCCCGCGGTATCGACTATGAGGGTGTCGAATCCCTTTTTCATGGCGTAGGCCCTGGCGTCCCGGCAGATCTCGACCGGGTCCGTTCCCCCGGCGGGGGAAAACGTCTCGATCCCGAGCTGGCTCCCGATCTTCGCGAGTTGCTGGATGGCCGCGGGCCTATAGACGTCCGTAGGAACAAGCAGGGGCCTTCGCCCCTTTTTTCTCAAATAGAGCGCGAGCTTTCCCGCAGTGGTCGTCTTGCCGGAACCCTGGAGCCCGAGGAGCAAGACGGGGACGGGCGGCGAACCGGCGATATCAAGCGGCTTATTCGTCTCGCCCAGAAGTTCGCACATCTCGTCGTAGACGATCTTGATGAACTTCTGACCGGGGGTGATGCTCGTCATCACCTCTTCCCCGAGGGCCTTCTCCTTCACCCTCTCAAGGAAGTCCTTCGCCACCTTGTAGTTGACGTCCGCCTCGAGGAGGGCTACTCTTACCTCGCGCAACGAGTCTTTGATGTTGCCCTCGCTGAGCTTGCCGTAGCCCTTGACCTTCTTGAATATTGCGTCTAGTCTTTCCTGCAGTTTCTCGAACATATGTAAATAGGATAATAGATAAAGACTGATTAGTCAACGGCAAACAGCGGACTTCGTTCGTGATAGAAAACATTGCGGCTGCCGCCGGGGCATCTATGTTTTTAGTGTCTCGTAGTCCTTCCGGAACCGCTCGACCCCTATGTCGGTGAGGGGATGGGCCATGAGCTGCCTGAGGACGGCAAAGGGGATCGTCGCGATATCGGCCCCCAACATCGACGCACGGAGCACGTGCAAAGGGTTTCGCACACTCGCCACGATGATTTCCGTCTCCATGCCGTAGTTCGTGTAGATGGTGATGATCTCCTCTACGATCTCCATCCCGGCCGTCGCGATGTCGTCGAGGCGCCCGATGAAAGGGCTCACATAATCGGCGCCCGCCTTTGCCGCGATCAGGGCCTGGAGGGGCTGGAATATGAGGGTCACGTTCGTCCTGATCTTTTCCTGCGACAATACCCTCACGGCCTTCATGCCTTCCTCGGTCA
>JBEKJU010000079.1:0-12860 GCA_050011095.1 Syntrophorhabdales bacterium | reverse complement strand
GTGGAGAAGCCGAACTCATAGAGAAGTGCGTTGTCGGACCATTTCTCTTCCCGGCCCTTTGTCTTTTCACCATCCGGCCTCGATCCGCCCTTTCCGCCCTTGTCCGCGGGGGCCCCCTTTTCTCCTTCCATCATCCCTCCTAGAGTAAGGTGTCGAGTTTCATGGGGAGGAAAAAAACCGTATTGTTCCTCTTCACCTGATACAGAATATAGTTCCTTCTCAGACCCTCGACCATAAGCGCTGTGAAACTGTTCTTGTCCGATACTTCCGCATTGTTGATCCTGATGACCACATCGCCGGCCCTCAGGCCGTACCGCTCTCCCAGGCCGCCCCTCATTACCTTGGTCACCACGACACCCTTCTGCTGTCTCAGTTTGAACTTGAGCCGCGCGTAACCTTCGATGTTGGCGAGGCGGACCCCGCACAGGCGCTCGTCCAGGGGTACCGGCACATACTGAGCGGCCTTCTCCGTGCTGATCGCGACTGTCTGATTGCCCCTCACGACCTTCAACTGGCTCCTGCCGTTCAGATTGCCCCTCCTGAAGACATTCTGGAACTTCATCCCCTCCCGGATCTTCCTGTTGTCAAGCTCGATGATCCTGTCGCCCACTTTAATGCCGCACTCTTCTGCCGGGCTTCCCGGGATTACCCCGTCCACATATAGGTACTGCCCGGTATCGTCCCTCCTCTTATCGACGAACAGGCCGAATATGGGGCGCTTGCCCGCGTGCTCGATAAACTCCGAGAGCATGCTCATCACGTCATCGATAGGGATGGCGAAACCGATTCCCTTGCCCTCCTCGTAGACGGCAGTGACAATACCGAGGAGGTTCCCCTCTCCGTCGAGCAGGGCGCCGCCCGAGTTGCCGGGGTTAATGGCCGCATCCGTCTGGATGAGCGTAGTGTAGACCCTGTCGTTGATCTTCACGTTCTTCCGGAGGGCACTCACCACGCCGGCGGTGACGGACGTGGGAAGGTCGTAAGGATTGCCGATGACGACCGCCCGCTCCCCTACCCTCGCATTAGACTTGACCATTCTCAGGAAGGGAAACTCATTCGTGTCGTCGTCAACCTTCAGGAGGGCGATATCAAGCTCGGGATCGGCGGCAATCACGTGGGCCTCATACTCCTGGCGGTTCGTAAATTTTACGTGGATGGTCACCGCCTTGGAGATGAGATGTTCGTTCGTGACGATGATGCCCTTCGGGTCGAGCACCACGCCCGATCCTATATTCTCCACCGCCTCGGAATCCTCGTCTTCGTCGGTTAGAAAGAACCGTTTGAAGAGGCTCGTGCTCTTGGCATCATTCCCCCTTTTCGCCGCCTCCTCGGTCCTTATGTTCACGATCGCCTTGCTCGCGAGTTCAACGACCTCCGTCAGCCTCTCCTCCTTGGCGGAAAGAAGGGCGGGGCAAAAAACAAGGAGCATGATGGCCGCGGTGATGATTAATTTTGTCATCGCTTACAATTATTGGGGCTAGCGTCCCGCAATTATTGGGGCTAGCGTCGCCCCCTCCACGGGTAAGGCCCATCTAACTCAGTAGGGCCTGTTCTTGCCGGGGAGTGCGCAGCCGGTCAGAGTGTCGATCGGTAAAGGCTATACCTGCGGCTCCCCCTCCCCCTCATAAAAAGGAAGAACCGAAGACAACCCGGCCTTTTCAGGACCACTCCTTTTCGGTCTTTCTCTTTTTGTTGAGGACTCTGAGCGCCTCGTCCAGTATAATGTGGGCAATCTCCTCCTTCGAGCGCCTCGGTACGTGCTTTACGCCGCCCGAAGGATCGATGATCGTCACCTCATTGTTATCGGAACTGAAACCGATATCGGCCTTCGACACGTCGTTAGCCACGATGAGATCGAGATTCTTCTTCCTCAGTTTTTCCACTGCGTTTTCGATCACATGGCTCGTCTCCGCGGCGAAGCCGACGAGGACGCGATCCCCGTTCATCCGCCCGAGCTCTTCGAGGATATCGGCGTTCCTCGTCAGGGTGAGGACCATTTCTTCCTGGCCGTCCTTCTTTTTGATCTTCTCGCAGCTCTCGTCCTTGCACCGGTAGTCGGCCACGGCCGCCGATTTGATTATCACCGAGGAATGCCGCTGTTCCTCCATTACCGCCGCCCTCATCTGCTCGGCGCTCACCACATTGATCACCCTGATATCGTTCCTCGGCAGCGGAAGGGACGTTACTCCCGTCACAAGGACCACCTCGGCCCCCCTTCTTTTCGCCATCCTGGCAATCGCATAGCCCATCTTCCCCGACGAGCGGTTCGTTATGCACCGCACGGGGTCGATAAACTCGGTGGTAGGCCCGGCCGTGACGAGGACCCTCTCATCGAGGTAATCCTTCTCCGTGAAGATGTCCTCCATTTTTTCCAGGATGTCCTCGATCGAGGGCAATCTTCCCTTTCCCTGCCACCCGCACGCCAAATCGCCGGAGGCCGGTTCCATGAACTTGTACCCGTTATCCTTCAGCTTATCTATGTTCGACTGGACAATGCTGCTCTCCCACATCTTCGTATTCATGGAGGGAACAAAGAGGACAGGAACGGTGGTCGCCATCACCATGGTGGTGAGAAAATCATCGGCGATGCCGTTTGCCACCTTTCCTATAACATTCGCCGTTGCCGGGGCTATCACCATCTGGTCGGCGATATCCGAGAGGGCCACATGCCCGATCTTCCCGCCCGTGAAAAGCTTGAACACCTCGTGGGTGACGGGATTTCCGGAGATGGTCTGGAAGGTCAGGGGGGTGACGAATTCCATCGCATTTTTCGTCATCACGACGTGGACGTGCGAGCCGAGCTTCGTCAATGCCCGCACAAGCTCGGCAATCTTGTAGGCGGCGATACCGCCTGTGATGCCAACGATAATCTCCTTGTTCTGCAGCATGGTAAACATACCGGCAGCCATTCTCTCCTAGATATTCAGACCCACTTTTCTCACCATTCTGGTGAATATATTAGCCTTCGGCACGTAAGTGGGCGAAACGATGTCCACCTTCCCGACCACCGCGTTGTCGACCTGGAAGACTATCTCCCCGAGCTTCTGCCCCTGCTTCACCTCGCCCCTCACGCTCGCGGGGAGGCTCACCACCCGTTTTACGTCCTTCTTCTTTTCCCGGAGCAACGGGACGTTCAGATCGGCCCCGACAACGCCCTTTATCTTCCTGTACTTCCCATCTTCGAGGACGATCTCTTTGTCGACCTGATCCCCCTTCTTCGCCAGGTTCAGCACGGTATATTCCGCGAAGTACTTCTTCAGCTTCTCCACCGCCAGGTCATCCCGCGCCTTTGCTGTCGGGCTTCCCATTACCACCGTGATGAAGCGTAGGTCTCCCTTCTTCGCCGTGGCCACCACATTGTAGCCCGTGCTCCTGTAGTAGCCCGTCTTCAGTCCATCCACCTCCGTCATTCTCGAAAGGAGCTTGTTGTGGTTCGACAGCGTGAAGGTCCCGTTCCTGAATTGGCCCGTCTTCGTCGACGTCCATTCGGTGATCTTCGGATACCTGAGAATGTCACGCGCGAGGAGAGCCATGTCGTAACAGGAGGTAAGGTCTTCCTTCTGGCCCTTCGACGGCGGCAGGCCATGGACCGAGTTGTATTCCGTATCGTTCATCCCTAAGGATTTTGCCTTTTCGTTCATGAGCCCCACAAAATTTCTGCTCGTTCCCCCGACAAATTCACTAACCGCGTAGGCCGCGTCATTGCCGGAGGCGATCATCGTGGCCCTCATCATGTCTTCCAGGGAAAATACCTCACCCTCCGCAAGGTACACCTGACTGCCCCCCATCCCCGCGGATTCCTTCGATACGGGCACCTTGTCGGTCAGGTGGATCTCCCCTTTCGCGATCCTGTCGAGGACGATAGAGGCCACCATCAGCTTGGCCATGCTTGCCGGCGGTCTTTTATCGTGCATGTTCTGCTCTTCGAGTATCGTCCCTGTCGTCGCCTCCATCACGAGGTACGCCTTGCAGGGCTCTTCGGCGGTTTTCACCGACATGGCTGCGGACGCCCTTGCCGCCTTCCGGGCGGACGCCTTCGTCGCCTTCGCGGCAGGCACGGCGGCGTGATGCCTTTTTTTTGCGGCGGCCGATTGCGCAAAGGCCCCATCGACCACAAAGAGGAAACAAAACATCGTAGCTAAAACAACGAGATGCGCGACGAGATGTCTTTTCATGCAGTCACCTTCACTTTTCGATCATTTTATCGGTAAATGCCTTTATGAGATCGATGGGAAGCGGGAAGATGATGGTCGAGTTCTTTTCCGCCGAGATCTCCACGAGCGTCGCAAGATAACGCAGCTGGAGCGACATGGGGTTTTTCGAGAGTATGTCGGAGGCCTCCGCGAGCCTCGTTGCCGCCTGATACTCGCCCTCGGCGCCTATGACCTTGGCCCGCCTCTCGCGCTCCGCTTCGGCCTGGCGCGCGATGGCGCGCTGCATCTCCTGGGGCAGATCGACGTTTTTCACCTCGACGTTCGACACCTTGATGCCCCATGGCTCCGTGTGCATGTCGAGTATCTCCTGGAGCCGCTCATTGATCTTCTCCCGATGGGAGAGCAGCTCGTCGAGCTCGGCCTGGCCGAGCACGCTCCTGAGCGTCGTCTGCGAAAGCTGGCTCGTTGCATAGAGGTAGTTCTCCACGTCTATGATGGCCTTCATGGGGTCGATAACGCGGAAATAGACGACGGCGTTCACCTTGATGGAGATATTGTCCCTCGTGATCACATCCTGCGCGGGCACGTCGTGGACGACGGTCCTGAGACTCACCTTTACCATCCTGTCGATGATCGGAATGAGGATAATGAGGCCCGGTCCCTTGGCCCTGCCGAGCACGCGGCCGAGGCGGAAGATCACGCCCCGTTCGTACTCGTTCAATATCTTGATCGCCATCGCGAAGAAAACGACGAGTAATACCAGGATAAGGAAATAGACGGGCATTAAGCTCCCCCTTCTTTTTTGACCTTCACCACCATGCCTTCCACGGCAATAACCCTCACCCGTTCACCTGCCTGAACAGCGTCTTCGCTTCTCGCGTCCCACAGCTCCCCGTGGACAAAAACCTTACCGGCAGGGGACAAAGCGGTTCTCGCCACCCCTACCTCGCCTAAAAGCCCCTCCCGGCCCGTCTTTACCTTCGATAGCTGGGCTTTGATGGCATATGATAGCACACCGAGGAAAAATATTGTAGAGAGTATCACGACGGCCAATATCGATTGCCAGGACAGGGAAAGCCAGCTCGAGGGCAGGTCAATGAGCATGACAGAGCCTATCGCGATAGAGACAATGCCCGCAATGCTGAGGAGACCGTAGCTCGCCACCTTAAGCTCCAGGACGAAGAAGATGATGCCGAGGACGATCAAAAAAAGGCCGGCATAGCTTATGGGAAGGGTGTGAAAGGCGTAAAAGGCCAGGATGAGGCAGATACCGCCCACAACACCGGGAAAGACCGCGCCGGGTGAGTATATCTCGAAAAGGATGCCGTAGAACCCTATCATCATGAGCAGGTAGGCGATATTCGGATCGCTGATATAGGAGAGCAGCCTGTACTTGAAAGGGGTCTCGACCTCGACGACCTTTGCCCCCTTCGTCTGCATCCGTACCCTGCCTTGTCCCACCTCGACGACCAATCCGTCCACCTTCGCGAGAAGCTCGTCGACATTGTCCGCGACCACGTCGATGACGTGCGCCTTTAGGGCCTCGTCGGCCGTTATCGATACGCTCTTGCTCACCGCCCTGGCCGCCCATTCCGCATTCCGTCCCCGCTTCGCCGCGAGGCTCCTCGCGTACGCCTCCGCATCCTGCACGACCTTCGCCATCATCTCCTTATCCACCTTCTCCTTCCCGATGGTGACCGGGTGGGCGGCGCCCACATTCGTGCCGTGCGCCATGGCCGCCACATGGGCCGCGATGAGGATGATCGTGCCCGCCGAAGCGGCCCGTGCTCCCGCGGGGTACACGTAAACGATCACGGGCAGGGGGGCCTCCATTATGGCCTTCACGATCTCCCTCATGGCCGTGTCGAGGCCGCCCGGCGTATCGAGCAGAATGAGGAGCGCGTCGGCCCTGCCGTCGGCCGCATGCCTTATGGAGTCGGAAATAAATTGCGAAACGGGGGGGCTTATTACAGCGTTTACTTTGATCTCATAGACTTCCCGCGGCGCACCGTACCCTTCGCTCGCTGCAAGCACCACGAGGGCGGCACACAGAAGGAGGGGGAGAAGCCTTCTCATAAATGTTTGAACTTATTCTTCAAGGCCTCCTCAACGACCTGCGGCACACATCCCTTGCTCGAAGCTCCGAAACTCGCGACCTCCTTTATCGTCCTCGAACTCACGAAGAAAAAATCCTTGCCCGTCATCATGAAGACCGTGTCCATCTCGGGGTTCAGGTTTCTGTTCATGGACGCCATCTGGAACTCGTACTCGAAATCGCTCATTGCCCGGAGACCCCGGATGACGAACCGTGCATTCATCCTCTTCACATAGTCCACGAGAAGGCCCTGGAAGCTATCGACTATGACGTTTCCGTTCCCTTTCACGGACAGCCGGATAAGCTCCTTTCGCTCCTCGACGGTGAAAAGACCCTGCTTTTCGATATTGAAGGCGATAGCGATGATGACCGTCTCAAAAAGCTCGAGTCCTCTCTGAAGAATGTCGAGATGGCCATTCGTGATCGGGTCGAAGGAACCGGGGTAGATTCCAACACGTTCTTTCATCGGCAGCTCCTCCTTTAACGCATCTCCTGCGGTCCATGCCCTCCGCAGCCGAGCACTGTCAGGACCGTATCGCCATACCTCCTGGTCCGCACCTCATGCCCTTCCCCCGGTGAAACGCCCGGCCCCTCCCGTTTTGAATGCTCGAACACGAGCACCGAACGGCCGTGACAGACCGGGTTTTCCCTCAGGAGATCCAGCGCATATGCACTATAGCCCATTTCGTAGGGAGGGTCGACAAAAATAATATCGAATCGCTTTCCCTGCTTGTGGAGCATAGGCACGGCATATCTTACATCCATATTGAAGACAAGGCAATCCTTATCTAGAGAAAGGGCCTTGAGATTGGAGCGGAGCACGGCGGCCGTCCGCCTGTCTTTCTCCACCGCCGTGACCGATGCGGCGTTCCGGCTCAAGGCCTCGATGGTAAAGGACCCCGCCCCGGCAAAGAGGTCGAGGACCGTGAAACCCTGTATGTCTCCGATGAGGTCGAAGACGGCCTGTCTGACCTTGGCCGACGTATACCTCGTCCTTCCGTCCCCGGCTACGGCGATCCGCCTGCCCTTGTGTCTCCCGCCGCTTATCCTGATTCCCGGCATGGTAAACAGTTTGTGCCAAACGGAAGCTTTTGTCAAAATGACATTATTGGCGGGAAGCGCAACTGCTGCCGGGCCTCGGGCGGTCATCCGGGAGGGCGCCCCCGCCGACCCCCGTGGCCGATGTCGCGGATTGTGCCCAAATGGTATGGCGCAACCCGGCCCGTCCGTTCTATAATGGCGACGTATGACGGAATGTGGGCATCCAAGAACGACCAGGGTAACCCGAATCGTATCGGGGGCACAAACCGGTGTGGACAGGGCCGCCCTCGACTTTGCCATAAGCCATGGGATCGACCACGGCGGCTTTGTGCCCAGGGGTCGGAAGGCGGAGGACGGAACCCTGCCGCCCGCCTATAACGTCACGGAAACAGAGACATCGGCCTACGCCGAGAGGACCCGCGGGAACGTCCTCGAATCAGATGGAACACTCGTGATCTGCGAAGGGAAGGTATCGGGCGGCACCGCCCTGACGATCGCCTTTGCCCGGCGAACCGGAAGGCCCGTCCTGATCGCCGACGTCGCGGAGGCGGCCACGGGGGACGCCGCAAAGGCCATATGCGTCTGGATCGGCCGGAATCGGATATCGGTCCTCAACGTCGCAGGGCCGAGAGAGTTACAGCGCCCGGGGATCTACGGAAAGAGCCTCCACCTGCTGGAGGCGGTCTTCGGCCACCACTGATGCCGAGTTCCGCCGGTCACGCGAAGAGGCACTCGGTGATTTCCCGTATCCTCCCGACGCCTTTTATTTCGTAGGGTGAAAGATAGAGCTTCAGCGTGTTGATCCCCCTATAGGTCTCTTCCAGGGAGCGGATGTAGCGATCCTGCATCTCACGCCGCTTCCGGTGAAATTCGCAGTCCCCCTCCTTGACTACGTGGTTGATGATCAGGTCCCCCACCTCGAGCCCGTTCTCCGCAAGGTCTCCTATGACCCTCTCCGTGAGCCGCACGCCGAGCCCCTCCGGTATGGTGACAAGGACGTACCTGGTCGTCCTCTTTTCCCTTATGAAATCGATGATCCCCCTCGACAGCTCTTCCCAGCTCTCTATCACATGGAGGAGCGTCCTTTTCGACGACCGGAGCCGCACGGTATCCTTGACGCGCTCGACGAGGCTGTACATGTTCATATAAAATTTCGTCGCCCCTTCCAGATGGCTCAAAAAAAGGTGGGGGAGACGCAGCAGGCGGAGCGTGTGGCCCGCCGGCGCCGTGTCCCACACCACGACGTCATATTCTCCGTTCCTCGTCAGCTCAAGGATGTAATAGAGCATATACTCCTCTTCAATCCCCGGCGCTGTCCCGATATAGTCGACGAAGTCATAGTCCACGTCGGCGAAGCTCGATATCACGTCGTGGATCTCTCTTCCGAACCTCTCCTTCCACTTCTGGAGCACCGTATCGGAGGAGATTTCGAGGCCGTAAAGGGCGAGGTCCTCAAGAATCCGCTTTTCCCGGCTCCCGATCTCCCGCTCGTAGATATCCGACAGAGACGGCGTCGGATCGCTGGAGATGAGCAGGACCCTCCGGCCCCGGTCGGCAAGGCCGAGGGCGATGGCCGATGCGCAGGTCGTCTTGCCGACACCGCCTTTGCCCCCCACCATGATGAGCCTGACGTCCTCCCCTGAAATCGCCGTGAGGGCCATGGAGCCTAACCTTTTTCCTCGAAGTTCTCCCGGATGAAATCCGTGATCTCCCCCTCGTGGCCCGCGAAGAAATGCGAAGAAGGGACCACCTTGAGGGACTTTTCCGTCTTCAAGTCCCTGTACACGGAGAGAAGCGAATCAAGGGGCGCGACATCGTCGAGGGAGCCGCCGACCAGACAGACCTTGCCGGGAAAAGCGCGAAGTTCTTCGGTGCCGTAAAAGGAAAAGGGGTATGCCACAAGGAAGAGTTCAAGGCCGCCTCCGACCTCTGAAGCGGCCCTCGCGCAAACCCAGGCGCCGAACGAATAGCCGGCCAGGACGAACCTCTCGCCCTTCCCCACCCCCTCCCTCGTAAAACGGGACGCCGCGACGACATCCCTTATCTCGCCTTCCCCCTCGTCGTATCGGCCCGTACTCGCGCCTACGCCGCGGAAATTGAATTTTAGCGTGGTGAAGCCGCTCCGCAAAAAGCCGTCCTCCATGGCGTCCACCACGTTATTCCACATCGAGCCCCCGTAAAGGGGATGGGGGTGGCATATGACAACCCCACCCTTTCCGGCCCCTTCCACAAGCACGCCTTCCAGGCTTTCCTCAGCTTCTATGACAACCCTTTTTGTTGACACGACCTATTTATTTTGGTAGGTTTTGACCAAAAATTCAATAGAGAAATCGATGGGTTTATTTAAAAAGAAAGAAAAAGAGAAGAAACCCCATAAAGAGATCGACATCCAGAAGGAGATCAGGAAGGCCGAAAAAGAGGAGGAGAGCCTCTGGATAAAGTGCAGCTTCTGCCGGGAGCTGCTCTACAGAAAAGAGGTCGAAAGGAACCTGGATGTCTGTCTCAAGTGTTCGTACCACTTCCCCATCCCCGTCGAGAAGCGCATAGACCTCACCTTCGACGAGGGGAGCTTCACGGAACTCTATCCCGGCGTGGAACCGATCGACTTTTTGAAATTCAAGGACACGAGAAGCTATAAGGCACGCCTCATCGAAACGAGAGAGGCGACAAAAAGATCTGACGCCATCGTGTGCGGGAGCGGAAGGATAGAGGGTATCGAGGTCCTCGCCGCCATCTTCGATTACAGTTTCATGGGGGGGAGCCTGGGATCGGTGGTGGGGGAGAAGATCACGAGGCTCCTCGAAGAGGGAACGGAAAAGGCCCTGCCCGTCATCGTATTCTGTGCCTCAGGCGGCGCAAGGATGCAGGAGGGTATCATCTCCCTCATGCAGATGTCGAAGGTATCGGGCGCCATCTACAGGCTCAGGTCAAAGCATGTTCCCTACATCACCGTCCTCACCGATCCGACCCTGGGGGGCGTGAGCGCGAGTATCGCCATGCTGGGGGATATCATAATCGGCGAGCCGAAGGCAATGATAGGGTTTGCCGGCCCGAGGGTCATAAAGGAGACGATAAAGGCGGAGCTGCCCCAGGGGTTCCAGAGGACGGAATACCTGATGGAGCACGGGATGATCGACCTCATATCACCAAGAAGGTACCTAAGGAAGAATTTGCACACTATCCTCTCCCTCGTCACCACATGAAAGGTTACTCTGAGACCCTGGACTACCTTTACGGCCTCGAAAAATTCGGGATGGTCTTCGGTCTCGACAACATCACGTGGCTCCTGTCACTCATAGGCAACCCCCAGGATTCCCTGAAGACTGTGCACGTCGCGGGCACGAACGGCAAGGGCTCCGTTGCCTCCATGGTATCGCAGACGCTGAGAACGGCAGGCTATTCGACGGGAATCTACACGTCCCCCCACCTCATCTCGTTTACCGAGCGCATCGCCGCGGGCGGCGAGGCCATCAGCGAGGAAGAGGTCGTCGAACTCACGCAGTTCATGAAAGAGCGGATCGACGAGGCCGATGCCGCGAGACGCTTTACGTTCTTCGATTTCACGACCGCCCTCGCCTTCGAATATTTCAAGAGGAAGGCCGTCGACATCGCGGTGGTGGAGGTGGGTCTCGGCGGAAGGCTCGACTCGACAAACGTGATACGTCCCCTCGTCACGGTCATCACGAACGTTGACTTCGATCACCAGGACTACCTCGGGACGACCATCGAGGAGATCGCGCGGGAAAAGGCAGGTGTCGTGAAGGACCATGTTCCGGTCGTCACCGGGGCAAAGGGCGCGGCCCTCGAGATCATAAAGGCGGAAGCGGCGGCGAGGACTGACCTCTTCGTGCTGGGTCATGACTTCACATACAAGAAAAAGGACGACCAGGTCATGTGGTACCGCGGCATACGGAGGACCTTCGACGACCTCTCCATCTCGCTCCGGGGAGACCACCAGTTCTTCAACGCAGCCCTCGCCCTCTGTACGCTGGAGCTTCTGGACCCCACGGGCTTCTCCGTCAAAGAGCACTCCGTCAGAAAGGCCCTTGCCTCCATGGAATGGCCCGGAAGGCTCGAACTGATCAGGAGACCCGGAGACCCCCTCGTCCTCCTTGACGGCGCGCATAATCCTCAGGGCGTGGGCGCGCTAGCGTCCTACCTGAGAACGCACTATGTGACCAGAAAGAAAATTCTCGTCTTCGGCGTAATGAAAGACAAGGACTTCGGGGTGATGCTGAAAGAGCTTATCCCCGTGGTACAGCAGACGATTTTGACAAAGCCTGAAATCGGGCGGGCCGCCCTGCCCGCCGACCTTGTGGAATACGCGCCTTCCGCCCTGGTCACCGCCTCTGTGAAAGATGCCGTGGCCAGGGCCTTCAAAATGGCGGGCGAGCATGATCTTATAATTATTACGGGCTCTTTTTATACCCTGGGAGAGGCGAAGAGACTCCTTGATGAACGATGAACAGCGCTAAGGTGATCGTCGCTTTGTCCCTTTTCATCGTGTTGCTCCCTTTCGAGCTTCACGCACAGGCGCGTCGGATGGCCAAGCCGACCGGTCCCGTGAATATTACGGCACAGAACCTGAGCTACAACAAACAACAGACCATCTACACGGCAGAGGGGGATGTGGACCTGAGGCAGGGGGCCATGCGGCTGAATGCCGACTTTGTTCTCTACAATGAGACGACGCAGGACACCTTTGCCGAGGGCCATGTCATTTTCGAGGACCTGGGAGACGTGGTCCATGCGGAGAGGATGTCCCTCAATCTGGTGACCCAGCGGGGTACGATAGAAAAGGGGCAGATTTTCGTGAAGACCGGCAATTTTTTTATGATCGGCAAGGAGATCGAAAAGACCGGCGAGTCATCCTACCTGGTGCATAAAGGCGAGTTCACGACCTGCGGCTGGGAGCGGCCTTCCTGGACGTTCAAGGCGCAGGAGGTGGAGCTGACCATGGGCCAATATGCGACGGCCCGTTGGAGTACCTTCAATATCCTGGGCCACGAGGCGTTCTACCTGCCCTGGAGCACATTTCCCGTAAAAACGGATAGGCAATCAGGCTTTCTCCTACCCCAATTCCAGTTGTCGAGCAGGGACGGGACGATCTTCAGGAACGCCTACTACTGGGCAATCTCGAAGGACCAGGACGCAACGTTCTACCTCGATTGGATAGAGGAACGAGGTTTCAAGCCCGGCGCCGAATACCGCTACTTCACCGATACAATGAAGGGCGCATGGTACGTCTCGGACATCGATGACAGGAAGTACCATCACGACCGCTACCAGATCAAGGGGGAGCACGAACAGTTATTCGGCGACATGGACTTCAAGACGAAAGTCAAGTACGTGTCCGATTATCAGTACCTTTCGGACCTCGGAATAACGACGCAGGAGAGGGCCGAAAGCTCCCTGAGGTCCGTTGCATTTGTCGAGAAGCCCTTCACGGACTCGCTTCTGACCGTTGAGACCGCATATTTCAGGGACCTGACGCAGAAAGACAATAGCAACACCCTGCAATACCTCCCCTCCGCGTCCTATTTCACCCAGTATATACCCTTGATGAGGAA
>JBEKJU010000078.1:0-12951 GCA_050011095.1 Syntrophorhabdales bacterium | reverse complement strand
TTTTGGCCGATCGGCGAGGCGCGGAAAGGCCAAATGTACTGGATGTACATGACCTTTTCGCAACGAAGCGCGCGGACAAAAAGACGAGCCAGATGGCCCATTTATTTTCTGACGAGCCCTAAGGAGAGCTTGTGATGCGATTGCGAAGATTTGGCGAAGATAGGCGACCTGGCATCGTCGTCTCCGCCGGCAGCGGAGGCGGGACGGGTCTTTCATGCCCTCGCGGGGGTCACCGGCTCGAGATCGACCTCGCCCTTGAAGACCTCCAGGAGACTCTCCTGGAGGCTGTCGAAGTCGTCCTGCTTTTCAAGCTCGACGACCAGCTCGCGCTCGTCGAGCACCTTCAGGCGCCCGTATTTCTTGACGATTTCGATGACCTCCTTCGGATCGGTGGTCACCCAGCCCTTCATCCGGCGAAGAAGCTCCTCGCCGGAAAACGGCCTTTCGATGGTGAGACCGATCTTTCTGCCCTTCGCCTCCCAGCCGACCACGGCGGGCAGCACAAGGGTCGGTGTGACGGGATCGTGCATGGCGGCACAGCGGAGCCACAGTTTCGCCCGGACCATTTGCCTCTCCTTCAGTAGGAATGATGTGATGGAATGATGTTCCAAGAATATCCGCAACGCCCGCGAATGTCAAGATGGGGGAGGTGAAGGAGACGGAAAAGCGGACGCGGCAAGAGGCCGGGGACGGGTCGGAAAAGCCGGAAGGGAAGGGGGCGGGCCTGCCCCACCATTTGACAGGGACGCGCCGGGCGCGTATAGTTGAGAGAAAGCGAAAGCGGGGGATGCGCGAAAACGAAAAGAGGCGCATGACCGGCGGGCAAAAGGTGGAAGTCTTCGGACATCCGCGCGAGACAGAAGGGCGTCTATAGCGCCGGTCGCCGCCACGCCGGTCGGAATGCGACCCGGCCGCCCGGCCGCCGGGCGGCTTACCCGCGCGGGTCGGCGTCAAGGAGGGTGGGAACATGGAGCTACAGGAAATCATCAAGGGGCGAAAGAGCATCAGGGCCTTCAAGGACGATCCGGTCCCCAGGGAGAAGGTGGCGGAGGTGCTCGAACTCGCGATCCGCGCGCCCTCGGCGATCAACCTCCAGCCCTGGGAGCTGACAGTCGTGATGGACGAAGAGCGCCGGAGGCTGAGCAGGCGGCTCCTCAAGGCGTACGGGGAAAAGCAGATATCGTGCAGCCCCGGCAACATAAAGCCCCTCCCCGCGGAATTTACCGCGAGGGGCGTCGAGTCCTTCGAGGCTATGAAGCCCTATCTCGATGAGATGAAATCTGACTTCACCAGGTACATCAACGAGGGGAGCTGCAATTTCTACGGGGCGCCCGTGGCGATCATCATGTGCATCGACGACTCGTTTTCGAAGGCCCGCCTCGTCGATGTGGGAGCGTGCCTGGGCTATCTCGTGCTCGCCGCCCATGACCTGGGCCTCAATACATGCCCGATCGGCCTCATCACGGCCTATGCCGACGAGGTGAAGGACGTACTCAACATCCCGGACAACAAGGATGTGGTCATCGGCGTCGCCCTCGGCTATCCCGACTGGGCGAGCCCCGTCAACCGGTTCACGTCGCCCAGGGATTCCCTCGATAAGATGGTGCGCTGGATCGGGTAGCCGCCGCCCTCAGTGGGCGGCCACGGGGGCGGCCACGGGTTGCCCCTCGCCGGCTTTCTTCCCCTCGCCGCCGGCCGGGTGAGGCGCCTCAACTCCGTTGAGGGGGAAGGCCGGGGCACCCGCGGACGTAGGCTTTACCTCTCCATTAATTGCCGCCGGGTGGTTTACAGTGAAGCGGTCCCGCACATGGCCCTCCATGTCCTTCGTGACAAAAGAGTAAGACTCCCATGTTCTGCTGCCCACGATGTAGCGGAAGGAGTTGCCGTTCGCCGACGGCCAGGGCAGCAGGCCGCCCACCCGTCCGGCGACGACGTAGATGATGCCGTCCCTCGATTTCCGGTCATAGATGTGGTCGTGGCCCGCCATGACCAGGGAGACGCCGCTCTCGACGAAGAGGCGGTGCAGGGCGTCCCGTTCCTCCTTGTGGCGGTCGAGGCCGTGAAGGGGCAGGACACCGAAGAGGGGCTCGTGGAGGAAGACGAACTTGTACCGGAAGGGCCGGGCAAGCTCGGATGTGAGCCAGGCGAGCTGGCCCCCCGCTATCCGCGACTCCTCGCCGGGCATCTCCGTGTTCAAAAGGATAAAGAGGGTATCCCCGTCGGAGAAGGACGAGTAGGGGGAATCGAAGAACTGCCTGTAGGCGGCCAACGACGCTTCACCGCGTATGTCGTGGTTGCCGGGCGCGAGATGGAGCGTCTTGCCGGTCCCGGTCATATCGAAGAACGTCTTCCATTGGGAGACGCTCCCCGGCCTGTTTATGGCGTCCCCCAAATGGATGATGATCCCTATGTGCTCGTTCTCGATTGCCCGGATGAACTCGGGGTAGGCCGTGTCAGGGGCGCCCACGTGGGAATCGGTGGCGACGGCGAAGGTGGCGTATTCCGCGCCCGCGGCCGTGATGAAAAGGAGGGAGAACGCGACGGCGAGGGAGATGACCGTCCCTGTGATCCTGCCTATCAAGGTCTTCTGCTTCACGGACGTTACTATACCTCATCCGGAAAGGAAAAGGAAAGAAATGGGAGGTGCGGGCGGGGTGCGCACTGCCCGATGATTGCGGAATGAACAATTGCATTTTGGCTTCCTTGCGGGGCGCATACGGGAACATTGCCGTTTTTGCGGGTTGCGGACCATCGCTGCCGGTTCTATAGTTCTATTAAGGGCTCGGAAGGAAATAAATGAGTCGGATGGCGAAGGATTTTTGGCCGATCGGCGAGGCGCGGAAAGGCCAAGTGTACTGGATGTACATGACCTTTTCGCAACGAAGCGGGCGGACAAAAGGACGAGCCAGATGGCCCATTTATTTTCTGACGAGCCCTAAAGACTTACCGGAGCGTTTGTCACCTCAATTCAAGGAGGAAAAGGGATGGACTATAACAAGCTGGGCCAGGATGTTGTTGCTACAGGGACGCAGGTGGGGCTCAAGGTCATCGGCGCAATCGTACTCTGGTTCGTTGGCAGCTGGCTGATACGCTTTGCGGTCCGCAACCTGATAATCAGAGGCATGAGGGCAAAGGGTATTGACCACACCGTCATAGCCTATGTTTCCAACGCCGTAACCGTGTTGCTCAAGATCACGTTGGTCGTGGCCATCCTCGGGTACTTCGGCATCCAGACAACCACCTTCGCGGCGTTGCTGGCGGCGGCAGGCCTGGCAATCGGGGTTGCCTGGAGCGGACTTCTGGCCAACTTCGCGGCCGGCGCATTCCTTGTGATACTGAAGCCGTTCAAGGTGGGGGATTTCGTCCAGGTTGGCGGAATCACGGGGGCTGTGGAGGAGATAGGCCTTTTTGTGACCACGATCAACACCCTGGACAACATCAGGACGTTTGTCGGCAACGGCAAGATATTTTCCGACAACATTCAGAATTTCTCCGCCAATCCGTACCGCCGTGTCGACCTCATGGCCCAACTCGACCATACCGTGGATCCGAAGGGCGCCATTCAGCTCCTCAAGGAACGCCTGTCCAAGATACCCAATGTGATTGCGGACCCTGCTCCGGATGTGGAGATCCTGAGCTTCACGCTGAACGGGCCGGTACTGGCCGTCCGTCCCTATTGCAACAACAAGGACTACTGGCAGGTCTACTTCGACACCAACAGGACTATCAGGGAATCGTTCGGCGAAGCGGGCTTCCCTGCACCGCAGCAGCATTTCCAGGTGGCTACCCGGCCGGCGTAAGCGGGCGAAAAATAGCGGGATGCGGCCACGGCGTAAAGCAGAACCGGGAAACGGGCTCTACGTGACAGGGATCGACGAAGGGGCGGTGGGGCGCGCGTCCCGTTGGGTCCGGCCTTCGTGCAGGTTTGGCAGAAAGACTGTCAGCAGGCCGATGGCAGGCAGATAGGCACAAACGTTATAGACGAAGCCGATGCTCGTCAGGTCGGCAAGCCGGCCGAACAGGGCGGCCCCGAGACCGCCCATTCCAAATGCCAGTCCGAAGAAGAGACCGGAGATCATGCCGACTTTTCCCGGAAGCAGCTCCTGGGCATAGACTATAATCGCGGGAAAAGCCGATGCGAGCACCACGCCGATGATGACGGTGAGAATGGTGGTCCAGAGCAGGTTGGCATGGGGCAAGAGCAGCGTGAAGGGCAAAACGCCGAGGATCGAAGCCCAGATTACATACTTGCGACCGATGCGGTCACCGACGGGCCCGCCAACGAACGTGCCCACGGCGACGGAGGCCAGGAAGATGAAAAGATGAATCTGGGCGGCCCGTACCGAGAGCTGGAACCTGCTGATC
Source organism: Syntrophorhabdales bacterium (assembly GCA_050011095.1). GTDB lineage: Bacteria > Desulfobacterota > Syntrophorhabdia > Syntrophorhabdales > WCHB1-27 > JBEKJU01. The sequence continues at coordinate 8,586 of JBEKJU010000078.1, read as the reverse complement.
AGGTAAAAGATAAGATAGTTGTTGATGCTGGACAGGTAGAAGTGTTTGGAGAAAATCAACGCCACCAGGATCCCGATCGACATCCGGACTTTTTTGGGCGATACGGATGACCTGGCGGCGCGAATAGGCCCGGCTCCGGTTTTGGGCGTGAGGTGAGCCCTGTACCAGAGGCTTACCGGGATGAGAAGGATGATCGTCAGCAGGGCGATGAGGGAGAACCAGGCGATGCTCGATTGTCCTCTCGACAAAACGACAAACGCAATCAGCAGCGGCCCGCAGGCCTGTCCGGCATTTCCGCCTACCTGAAAAAGCGACTGGGCCAGTCCGTATTGGCCGCCGGAGGCCATTCGGGCGACCCGGGACGATTCCGGATGAAACACGGATGAGCCTACTCCCGCCAATGCCGCCGCAAAAACAACCGTGTGAAAGCTGGACGCGGCGGAAAGCAACAAAAGGCCGATGAGGGTCGAGGCGAGCCCGATCGGCAGGGAAAAGGGCTTGGGATGATGGTCCGTATAAAGACCCACGACCGGCTGCAGCAGGGAGGCCGTTAACTGATACGTGAGAGCCAGCAACCCTATCTGCCCAAAGCTCAGGTGAAGCAGGGTCTTGAATATCGGGTAGATTGACGGCAGCAGCGACGATGATATCATGTCGTTCAACAGGTGGCAGACCGCGACCGACGTCAGGATAAAATAGACCGTCTGGTGCCGTCGGGAAGTGAGAGTCTCTGCGGCGATGCTATCCACGCTGCCTCCGCCCATCGTGAACCTTAGGGCTCGTCAGGAAATAAATGGGCCATCTGGCTCGTCTTTTTGTCCACCCGCTTCGTTGCGAAAAGGTCATGTACATCCAGTACACTTGGCCTTTCCGCGCCTCGCGGACCGGCCAAAAATCCTTCGCCATCTGACGCATTTATTTCCTTCCGAGCCCTTATATCCTCCAAACATTTACCGCGGTTCCTGAAACAATGCCTCCGGGAGAAATCCTCTGCCGGCTCAGGCCGGGCCTTCCCCGGTCTCTCTGTACAGCGCGGCGTGGACCTTCTTCAGCTCCTCGTGGATCGGGATATGCTGGGGGCATTTCTCCTCGCACTCCCCGCACTCGGTACAGGCGGACGCCCTCTGCTCGGGAGGGAAGAACGCGTTGTACACCATCACGCCGGTCGGGTCCTTGAAGGTGACCGCGTCGTTATAGAAGGAGAAGTTCATGGGGATATTGACGCCCTTTGGGCAGGGCATGCAGTAGGCGCAGCCCGAGCAGTCGACCTCGAGCAGGTTCCGGTAGGCCTGCCGCGCGCGGTCGAGGAGGGCGAGGTCCTCAGGCGACAGGGAATTGGCCCTGCCTTCCGCCGCAAAACCGATATTCTCCCGCACCTGGTCCAGGGTGCTCATGCCGGAAAGGACGACTCCCACCTCGGGGTGGTTCCACACCCAGCGCAAGGCCCACTCGGCAGGCGCCCTCCCGGCGGGTGACGAGTGGAAGAGGCGCTGCACCTCGGGCAATACCTTCGCCAGCTTTCCTCCCCGGAGAGGCTCCATGACCGCCACCCCCAAACCCCTCGACGCCGCATACATGAGCCCCTCGCTGCCCGCCTGATACTGCTCGTCCAGGTAGTTATACTGGATCAGGCACATGGTCCAGTCGTAGGCCTCCACTATCTCCTTGAATACGGCGACGGTGTCATGGAACGAGAAACCCACGCGGCGCACCCGGCCGTCCTTCCGCGGCCGGTCGAGGAACGCGAGTACACCCAGGCCCTTCGCGGCCTCCCAGGTCTTCTCGTTGAGCCCGTGGAGGAGGTAGATATCGAGGTGGTCCGTCTGCAACCTCTGGAGCTGCTCGTCGAGGAACCTGTCGAAATCCTCCCGCTCCTTTGCGAGGAACACGGGCAGCTTTGTGACGAGCGTGACGCGGTCGCGGTAGGGTTTCAAAATCCGCCCGAGGACGACCTCGCTCTTTCCCCCGTGGTAGTTGTAGGCGGTGTCGAAGTAGTTGACGCCGTGGTCGATGGCGTACTCGATCATCCTCGCCGTCTCATCCTCGTCGATTGACCGCGCCGGGTCGAAGGAGTCGGTCGGTTTCTCCGTCCCCCCGACAAGGGGAAGGCGCATGGCGCCGAAGCCAAGGATGGAAACGGGTATCTCTTTCAGGGATCTGTAGAGCATGCTTACCCTCCTTGCGATGATCGTCGATCTTGTGACCCCGGACGCCTCGTCACCCGCGCGGCTTTCGGCCATGGGAACGCTCTTGCCAATGGCGTCTCGTCCGTACATGAGTAGTTTACCAGCAATCGCCGGCCGCATCTACCCATGGCAAGGCCTATGGCAACGAACCTGTGGTCGTATGAGTTCTATTATCTACCACGGGCAACCGGCAGCCCGAATCGGGCTGCCGGTTCTGAGCGTAGCTTACTGCCGGGCCATGGCGATGCGGATGGCGTCCTCCGGCGAGACCAGGTGATCCGCGTTCTCGGCGGCGTCGGCAATGGCGATCTGCACCCCCTTGACGCGACCGTTGAAGGCGTTGCCGCGCGGGCCGTAGTCTTCGGAGACAGGGGCGCCCGAGTCCTCGCCGACGTCGCAGCCGTCGTCGGCGGAGAAGACCATGGCCAGGGTCATGGGGATGTCCCCCTCGCCGACCTTCTTGCCGTCGGTGTACAAGGTGACTTTGCCGCCCTTGCCCAGGCCGCCGCCGGCGTAAGCAAACTCCATGCGCACCTGGTGCCCGCCCGCGGGGATCGGGCTTTCGGCCTCGACGTAGAAGCGCTGCACGCCGCCCAGGTTGTAGCAGTACTTGAGCTTGCCGCCCTTGGCGTAGAGGCTCCAGCCGCCGATGTTCGCCCCCTGGGCGATGATCACGCCCTCGGCGCCGGAGGCCGGCACCTCGATCTCGGCGGTCACGGCGTGGGACTTGTTCTTGATGTTGAGGACACAGTTCTCCGACAGGCGTCCCATGCCGCCGAAGAGAAGCTGGGTCTTCCCTTTGATCAGCACCGGCCGGCCGGCGGTATCGGGGTTCAACTTCTCGATCACACGGTCGTCAAGGGGCAGCACCTTGTATTTGGTCGCCTCGATCAGCCACAGGCGCTGCAGCTCGTGGAGCTTCTCCGGCATCTGTTTGGACAGGTCGTTGGTCTGGCTCCAGTCCTTTTCCGTGTCGTATAGCTCCCAGACGTCATCATCGAAGGCCACGGTCTTCCGACCCATGAGCACCCAGGGCGTCCCGTGCTTTGTTACCGCCGTCCAGCCCTTGTGGTAGATGCCGCGGTTGCCGAACATCTCGAAGTACTGCGTCTCGTGCCGCTCCGCCGCTTGGGCGTCGTTGAAGGAGTAGAGCATGCTCACGCCCTCGATGGGCTGCTGCTGCACGCCATTCACCAAGATTGGCTCGGGGAGTCCCGCCGCCTCGAGGACCGTGGGCGCCACGTCGATGACGTGGTGGAACTGCCACCGCATCTCGCCCTTTGCCTCGATCCCCTTCGGCCAGTGGACGATGGTGCCGTTGCGTGTGCCGCCCCAGTGCGAGGCCACCTGCTTGGTCCACTGGTAGGGTGTGTCCATGGCGTGCGCCCAGCCAACGGCGTAGTGGTTGTAGGACTCCGGTCCGCCGATCTTGTCGATTCGGGCCATCAGGAACTCCGGTGTCTCGATGGCGGACATGCCGTTGAAGTTGAGCATCTCATTGAACGTGCCGTTCACTGTGCCCTCGGCCGAGGCGCCGTTGTCGCCGATGATGTAGTAGACGAGCGTATCGTCGAGGATGCCGAGCCTTGAAAGGCCGTCGAGAAGACGGCCCACGTGGTGGTCGGTGTACTCCAGGAAGCCCGCGTAGACTTCCATCTGCCGGCGGAGCACGGGCTTGAGGGCCTCCGGCATGTCGTCCCACGCGGGAATCTCCTCGTGGCGCGCGGTGAGCCGGCAGTCCGCCGGGATGACCCCGAGCTTCTTCTGCCGGGCAAAGGTCTCTTCGCGCACCTTGTCCCACCCCTGGTCGAACTTGCCCTTGTACTTGTCGGCCCACTCTTTCGGCACGTGGTGGGGCGCATGGGTGGCGCCGGGCGCGAAGTACGCGAAGAAGGGCTTGTCGGGCGCCAGGGCCTTCTGCTGCGAGATCCAGGCCATGGCCTTGTCGGTCATGTCCTCCATGAAGTGGTAGCCCTCTTCGGGCGTCTTCTTCGGCTCGACCGGCGTGGTGCCCTCGTAGAGCGTCGGGTACCACTGGTTCGCCTCGCCGCCGATGAACCCGTAGAAGTATTCGAAGCCGCCGCCGCCCGTGGGCCAGGCATCGAAGGGTCCGACGGGGCTCGTCTCCCACACCGGCACCTCGTGGCACTTGCCGAACTGCGCCGTGGAGTAGCCGTTGAGCTTCAGCGTCCGGGCCAACGGCGAGATTGTGTTGGGCAGCACCGAGCTGTAGCCCGGCGCACCGGTGGCGATCTCGGTGATGCCGCCCATGCCCGTGGAATGGTGGTTTCGCCCGGTCAGAAGCGCCTGCCGCGTCGGCGAGCAGAGGGCGGTGGTGTGGAAGCGGTTGTACCTCAGGCCGCCCGCCGCCAGCTTCTCCGCGCTCGGCGTCCGGCAGGGGCCGCCGAAGGCGCTGGACGAGCCGAACCCGGCGTCGTCGATCAGGATGAGCAGGACGTTGGGCGCGCCCGCGGGCGGCCGCAACTGGTCGATAGGCGGGAACTTCGTGTCAGGATCCCTGGCGTCGTAGGTCGTCAGACCCACGTACGGCCGATCCGGGATGGGAAGAACTGTGCGTTGAACCTTGTCTTGTGTACTCATAATTGTCTCTCCCTTTGACTATTCGTCACAGAGTGACCGGCAGCCCCGGTCTTGCGCGTCCAGTACGTGAGCGAACTCGCCGGCTGTTTCACTAATGCTTTCCGGACCGACAAGTAAACCACACGTCATCCCCTGGCCATCACGATGCCTTGCGTGCTCAGGTTCTCCGGTAGAAAATTTGCAGGCTTATAAAAAAATAGGTTCCCGCGGAGATACGGTCAATAGGACTTGATGCCGAAAACAACAGCGCTAGGGGAGGAGGTAAGGGGTTTCGCCCTGACAGGCAAGGCAGACCCGGCCGTCGTCGGCGGGATAGGCCTCGCGGCATTGGGGACAGATGGCGATCTGCCCTTTGTGCCTCTTTCCGGCGAATCGGGAATCTATGCGGACGCGCCGGATGTCCATGACGTCCGCGCCCGCCTCCCTGATCTCCGCGACGAGCCTTTCCCGGTCCTGTTCCTGCTTGGGCTTCAATTTAAGATACCAGGTCTTGATGTGCCCCCAGGGCTCGACCTTTTCGGCATCCAGGGAGACCCTCACGCCCTCGTTGGTCTCCTTGCCGTAGAGGGTCAGGGCGTAGCGCCCCGAATGAAGGACCTTGAGCCAGCCGTTTCCGATCGTGCACGGCGTCAGGAGCTGAACGGCGTCGGGGAGGCAGAACCGCGTCTCGCATACGGCGTAGTAGAGGATTCCGCCCGGAAGGTCTTTCACCGCGCGGTCCACCATGACGCCCCCGATGAGGACACCGGGCGCGGCATAGCCGTGAAATTTCTGCACAATTTCCATATAATCGTCAAACGTGTGCTGAAGAATCCGCATATGTATCACACCTCCGCACGTGCGTCGCGCGACGCGGCGTGTGTTCCCTTGATAGCATAAGACATAATACCATAAAACGACGGGACGCGCACGCGTGCGGGATACTTCCGCGCAAAGAACTCACGGCGTCATGGCGGATGCGGCCGGGGGCGCGTCCGCCAGGCCGTCCCCTTTGTAGATGTGCTTGATTGTTATTGTCTCACCGGGGGGGATCACGATGAAATCCCGATCCCAGGGGCCTGTGAGGAGCTTCTTTATGTAGCGGATCGTCCCGCCGATCATGCAGGGCGTGAGGCCGAGTTCGGAGCCGATATCGGCGGCCCTTTCGAGGACGGCGGCCGCGTCATAGGCCCCCGTGTCGATGACGGCGAGCCTTTGGTAGTGGCGGAGCATCGTCTGATAGATCCTCGCGGCCTTTTCTTTTCCGTAGCGCTTCACCGATGCCTGGTATTCGACCCATATGTTCCTCTCGTAGTCGAGCCATCCCTTCGTGAGGAAGTACGTCCCCGACTCGCGGGCAAGGTCGGCCCGCCTTTCGGAGGAGCCGAGCATCAGGGTGATGCAGTCGTCCACGCGGGGAAAAACGAGGCGGAACCCGGGCGCGCGGAGGCCCAGGAGGGCATTGCCGCAATAGCCGAAGGCGAGGAGGGCCTGCTCGATGTTGCCCACGTGGTCGATCTCGTCCTGGAGGCGTTTCCTGAGTGAATCCGGGTTCATGTGGAGGCCCGATTCTATCCAGAGTATGGGGTGGGGGCATGCCGTTTCCCGCACGGCCATGGTCAGCTCATCGGCCACGGTGCGGCACGCGATGATGACGGTGCGATCCATGGGTACAATTATAACCCTTAAAAGACCGGGATCATAGGGGGGTGGCCGAGGGGGCCGAAGAGTCCGGGGGACGGCTCCCCATTTTTCCGACCGCGAATATGGAATAGGCATAGTCGATGGAGAGAAAGCGGAAGAGGAACCCCAGGAGATAGACCTTGAGGACGTAGCGGTGGAAGGCGTCGTTGTACGAGCGGTAGACCCCGGCGATCTCGAAGCCCGCCATGGCGAGGAGGCCGCAAAGCTCCTCGAAGCTGTAAAACGTCTTGTGGGAGGAGTCCCTCATGAAGCGCCCCGGCGTGAAGATGTTCGGCGTGGACACGACGATGCGCCCGTCCTCCTTGAGGCGCCGGGCTAGGCCCGTAAGCAGTGAGAGCCCCTCTTCGAGGCCCAGGTGCTCGATCACCTCGAAGAGGACGACCACATCATATTGCCCCTCTATCGCGGCGAGGTCGTAGAAGTCGTGGCGGGCGCTTCTGTCGACGTCCATGCTCCTGTAGTCGATATGGATGCCCATCCGCGCGATACGGTCCTTGAGGCCCCGGTCGCCCGCGCCCACATCCAGGAGGGAATCGCCGTCCTTGAGCATCCCCTTGAGGAGGCGGGAGCCGCTTTTGATGAGGGGGATATCCCCTACGCGGCGGTATTGCCCGTGGATGGTCTTCCGCGCATCGAAGAGGCGCGACCAGGCGATGGGCTCCCGCCGGTCGTCATGCCCCATGTCCGCCGTGCGCCCCTTGCGCCCCATGTCCGCCATTGTGTCCCATGCCCCTCTAATTGCCCGCCCGGACGGAGATGATATCCCCATCCTGCACGATATACTGCTTGCCTTCGAGCCGCCAGACGCCCGCCTTCTTGCAGGCCGGGAAATCCCCATAGCGCATGAAGTCGTCGTAGGAGACCGTTTCCGCGCGGATAAACCGGTCGGAAAGGTCCGTGTGGATGACCCCCGCCGCCTCCTGGGCGGTCATGCCAGCCCGGATGGGCCACGCCCGGCATTCGTCCTGGCCGACCGTGAGGAACGAGATGAGGCCGAGCGTCCGGTAGGCGAGCCCTATCAGGCGGCCCCTGAGCGATTCGGTGAGGCCGTACTCCTCCATGAAAAGCGGCCGCTCCCCGGGCTCCATCACGGCAAGCTCCGCCTCCAGGCGGCCGCAGGCGGCGACGACGGGGACCCCGGACGGGAGGCGGGACGCGATGGCGGCGCTCACGTCCTCGCCGGTCCGCATCATCTCCTCCGGGCAGTTCACGACGGCCATGAGCGGCTTCAGGGAGAGGAACTGAAAGCCCCGCAGGGCCCTGGCCTCATCGGTCCGGAAGAGGTCGAGCGAGGCCAGCGGCACGCCCTGCTCCAGGTGGGCGAGGCACTGCTCCAGGGCGGCCCTCTCCTGGTCGAGGGCTGTGCCGCCGCTTTTGGCGGTCCTTCCGGACTGTTTTTTGATCCTGTCGAGTCGGTTCTCGATTTGGATCATGTCGGCGATCATGAACTCCCCGGCCATCGTGTGAAAGGCGGCGACAGGGCCGTCGGCCGGGCCGCCGTCGAAATGCTTGAGGACCATCAGGAAGGCGTCGCAGAGGCGCATCTCCTGGAGCTGTTTGGCGGGGACCGCCTCGGTCCTCATCGCGCCCTCGGTGATCGAGTCCATGTCGCAGACCTCGATGCGGCCGTAGACCGTCTTTTTGGGGTGGAAGATCGCGGAGAGCCTGTCGACGCGCTCGTCCGGCACATCGATGACCGCGACGGTCGATCTTGCCCCGGCGACCGCCGGCCGCAGGGCGCTCATGGCCGTAAAAAGGGTCGTCTTGCCGCAGCCGGGGCTGCCGATGATCGAGAGGTACATGCCTTACTCCTATGAGAGGCCCGGCCCGGCGCGCCTGCTTTCGGTCGGCGGAAGACCGGCGGGACACATTCGGCCGATAAAGCGCATGGCGCGGCGCGCATCGTGCGCATGGGGGCCTTTATAAAAGGGGATTAATGATGCGGGTATATCCTATCCGAACGGCTGGGAAAAAACAAGTCCGGGGGGTTTGGCGCTAACGTCAAGGCTTTTGTGTCAGGACAAAGACCGGGTACACTCCCAGGTTTATGTTCTCGTACATGAATACCGCATAGAGTATCCTCTCAACGCTCGTTCTGTTGCTGAATACCCCCATG
>JBEKJU010000077.1:0-13123 GCA_050011095.1 Syntrophorhabdales bacterium | reverse complement strand
ACAAAGACGTGGCGAAGATAAGCGACTCGGTATAAGGCCTCCAGGACCGCCTTGCGGCAGGTCCGGTCCTCTACTCCTTCCCATACCGCTGCTTGCGCCGTTCGGCCTTCAGCCGTCTTTTCCTTGCCTCTCTCACCTTGCGCCGTTCTCTTTCCGACGGCTTCTCATAGAAGGACTTTCTCTTGACGTCTTTCAGCACCCCTTCTCGCTGGATATAGCGTTTAAGGACTTTGAGTGCCTTTTCAATATTTCCGTCTTCTACATAAATCTCCAAAAAGCTCCCCCTTCACTTTCATCTCGTCCGCCGCGTCCATCCCTGTCCATTCCGTCCCACCTTATAGGGGACCGCACGTCGGAAAAAGGCCCGGACCGGCCCGTTCCCAGGCACATCCCGGCCTACTGCCGCGTCCCGACAGGGCACCTCACTCAATCCGAAACCGCCCTCCCAGGGGACGGGCGGGGTTTCGCCGCTCCCGGCACGGGAAGAGAAGAATGGCCGTCTCGATCGCTCTCAGACGAACAGCCCGGTTCGGATTGCCCGCACAAAATATCATACCCCGGCGCGGCGTGTGCCTTGCCGTTATCCCCTGGTCTAAAAAAGGTATGGACTTAAAGGACCTTTTAGAAACAGAAGGGCTACTCGGGTATGCCTACCTGTTAGTATAAATCATCGGGCGGAATAAAGATAGTGGCAATTGACGAGCGGCGAAATTCTCAAGTGTTAATGGGCACTTCGGCCCCCCACGTGTGGCGCCGGAACAGCTCACGGGATTGCCCCCTCCAGGGCCGGACGCGAGGGCCGGCTCTCCCGCGCGAACATGGCGGGAAAACGGCGTATGAGCGGCCCGCCCGATCATTTCGGTGGATTCCGGCCGGAAAAAAGGGGCGGGACGCATCAAAAAGGGTGACGGGACGCCCTTTTGCAGGCGTCCCGGCGGGTTTGATTTGGTCTCCTTCGCCGCCGGCAAACAGTGAAGGCGGTGAGGGTCGGCGGTCAGGGCAGCCCGTTGTCCGAAAGACCCAGCACCTTGAATTCCAGCTCGAATTTGTCCGTGAATTTCTTCAGCATCTTGCTCTCGACCTGTCGCACCCTTTCCCGGGATATCCCGAAATGTTTGCTGATCCTGTCGAGTGTATAGGGCTCCTCGGCCATGACGCGCTGCTCGAAGATAAACGACTCCCTCTGGTCCAGCATTTTCCTGAATGCCGATATCTTCTCGTTGAGGATCTCTCTTTTTTCCTTGTCGACGACGATCTCCTCCACGTTCTCGTCACTCCTGAGCGCATCCACGAATGTCTCTTCCCCCCCTTCATGGAGAGGGGCGTCGAGGGAGATATCCGCATAGGCGAGCCGTTTCTCCATATCCTCGACCTCCGCCACCTTGACGTCAAGGATTTGCGCGAGGAGTTGCGGCGTCGCGAAGACGCCCACGTCCTCCAGCTTCTTCTTCTCCTTTTTCAAGCTGTAGAAGAGCCTTCTCTGGCCCTGCGTCTTGCCGAGCTTCACGAGACTCCACGAATCCATGATGTATTTGAGAATATATGCCCTGATCCACAGCGAGGCGTAGGTGGAGAACCTTGTGCCCCTATAGGGGTTATACTTTTTTACGGCCCTCACCAACCCGATGTTCCCCTCCTGGATCAGGTCTAGAATATTGACGTAGCTGCCGTAATACTCGAGGGCTATCTTGACCACGAGCCTGAGATTGGACGTAACGAGTCTCTCGGATGCCTCTCTGTCGTTGCAGAGGTGCGCCCTTTCCGCGACGAGCATCTCCTCCTCCCGTGACAGCACGGAATGCCTCGATATCTCCGACAGGTACTTCTTGAGCGGATCGAAGGGGATCGCCCCGCCCTCTTCCCTTGTCCCTTTCTTCCATTGGGTAATACGTTCCTGCGGCATTATGCCTCCCATGGTGATTTTTGTGCCTCCTTACCGTGTACCGGGCGCTCAAAGAGGGTCTCCTTCTTTCCCTCTGCCGCTTCCGCCCAGGTAAGCTGTCGCCTCATCCGCACCCTCCGTCCGCCTGTCCCACACGCTCGTGCTTGTGGCCGACAAAGCAGGCCCGCAAGTGCCTCTCAGATAGAGATTATGGTGCGACGATACAGGGATAAGGGGTGGGTTACAAGAAGTGTGCCAATCGGGAAAGACAGCCCGGTGCCTCTGCGTCCTCGATCACGATCTCCCTATTGTGACGCGCCGCAAGGGTATCCGGGAATAATGCGCGAAAGGGGCGTCCCGGACACGTCGTGCCGCCCTTCCCCCGGCGCCCTGCGGAGGGCATCGCTCTGTCTTATCCGGCAAGACTCTCTCTCACCGGACAAGACAGTGGGGCCTCCTGACGGATGCGGCCTGGACCCTCCGCATGCCCCTCACCGCACCGGGAGGGTTTCACCTACTTTTTCTCCGTCTGAAAGCCTTGCCGGGTCCATGCGGACCACGCGCCCGAGTCGGGCCCACCGCTTAACGCATAGGCCTTCGTAAAGCCGTTCTGCTGAAACATTTGCGCAAAACTTGCGCTCGTGGCTTCGTGCGGGCAGTCGCAGTAAAGGACGATGGTGCTCTCCTTCGGGGTCGTCTCGAGGAGCGTCTTGAGGTTCCCCTTCGGCTCCAGCCGTATTGCCCCTTTGATCTTTATGGGACTCTCTTTCCATTCATAGGGCGTCCGCGCGTCGATGATCACCACGTTCGGCTTACCGATCAGGGGCACGAGCTCTTTCTCGGTCATGCGGGGCACCGCGTCCGTTGATGCGGCGGGCACATCATGGACCCCGGCGACAACAAGGAACGCCGTTGCGACAAGGACCATAAAAAACTTCTCCATAAGAGACTTCACGCTGAGAACCTCCTTTTCGTTTATCTTTGTACCTATGGTTAATCTTAATGGTGCCGGCCGCTCAAGACAAGGGAGAGACCGGCAATTCGCGGCCTCGCCGCCCTTTGTCCCGCATATGGAAAGGGGGATCGCATACGGTGTAAACTATGAAAAAAAGTCGCTTCCGCCCCTTCAACGTCAGGCGTCCGCCTGACGGAGCCGAGGACCGGGGCGTACGGAAAGGAGAGAAAAGGATGAGCACGAGCCGCAAGGAGGAATGCGTCGCGAGGCTGGCCCCCGAGGTAAAGGCCTTTCTGGAAAAGGCCGCCAAGGTGGCCGCGCCTCCCATTTCTGAAAAGACTTACAAGGCGATGAGGCAGTTCATAGTCGCCATGGTGAGAAAGGTGGAGAGGCCGCAATTTTCCGGGCGCATCGCCGACAGAACCATACCCGGTCCGGCAGGGGCCATCCCTGTACGGATATACACCCCGGAAGGACGCGGGCCCTTCCCCCTTCTCCTCTTCTTTCACGGTGGCGGGTGGGTGCTCGGAAACCTCGACACCGAGGAGGACACGTGCCTCTTTCTCGTGAGGCACACACCGTGCATCGGGGTGTCCGTCGAGTACCGCCTCGCCCCGGAGGACCCCTATCCCGCAGCCCTTGACGATGCCTACGCCGCACTCGTTTGGATCGCCAAAGAGGGCCGTGCCCTCGGGGGAGACCCGACGCGGATCGCCGTGAGCGGGGAAAGCGCGGGTGCAAGCCTGGCCGCCGTCGTGAGCCTCATGTCCAGGGACCGCAAAGGCCCCCCTATCGCCTTTCAGGCCCTCTTCTACCCGGCGACGAACCTCGCCGATTCCTCGACGGAATCCCACAGGGACTTCGGCGAGGGCTTCTTTATCGGCGACACCGATATGCAGGGCATCCGGTCGCTTTACGTGCCGGACGAGAAGGACTGGTCACATCCGTACGTTTCCCCCCTCCTCGCCCCTGATCTCTCGGGCCTTCCCCCCGCCCTGATCGTCACGGCGGGCTGCGACCCCTTGAGGGATGAGGGCGAGGCCTATGCGGAGCGTCTCAGGACGGCGGGTGTTCGGGCAAGGGCGATCCGCTACGACGATATGATCCACGCCTTTCTCTTCCTTTTCAAGTCATCCGGGAGCAGGCGGGAGGCCCTCGAAGGGGCAGCCTCGGCAATGAGGGAGGCCCTGGGGTGATGCGAGTCTTCCCGCTTCCCCTTCTCCATGTCTTTCCGGCAGCCGGCGATTATGGTTTTCTTGTTCCAACTCACAGATATGACGGTTTTAAACGTTTTGTCATATCCTACTTTCCGTGTTCTGCCTCCCTCCCTTCAGGTTTTTTTTCAGGCTGAGGGTGTTGTGGTTGCTGAGCTTGTGGCTTCGGAGCCTGGGGCTTCGGGGCCTGGGGCTTCGGAGCCTGGGGCTTCGGGGCCTGGGGCTTCGGAGCCTGGGGTTGTCTCTGCTGCTGATGTTGCTGAACCTCGGGTTTCGGCACCGGAGGCTTCTGGGCCTGGGGCTTCGGGGCCTGGGGTTGTCTCTGCTGCTGATGTTGCTGAACCTCGGGCTTCGGCGCCGGAGGCCTCTGAGCCTGGGGCTTCGGGGCCTGGGGTTGTCTCTGCTGCTGATGTTGCTGAACCTCGGGCTTCGGCGCCGGAGGCCTCTGAGCCTGGGGTTGTCTCTGCTGCTGATGTTGCTGAACCTCGGGCCTCTGCTGATATTGTTGTTGCCTTTGCTGTCTTAGTCCCTGTCGCTGTTGTGGTGATGGGGGCTGATAGCCCTGGACGCCCCAAGTTCCTTGCTTTTCCCAGTGTCGATCATTATGCCAGCTCTTCCAGTTCTGTTGAAGTTGTTGATTAGGAATCCGCTCATAGTTCCACCGGTGCCCGTGCCAATTATGGTCCCTGTAGTATCCTCTCCAGCCTGGGTCTACATCAAAATAGAAGCTTGGAACAGTGTTATAATAACCCCAGCCCTGATTATAATAATGTGAGCGATACCAGCGACCTTCCCATAGACGCCACCACCAACCATTCCAGAAATACAAGTCTGCGTCTACGGTAGGGGCAGCGTAAACATCGCTCGTATCAGGCATCGCTATCACATCCGGTGGTGCCTCAGACGCTATGGGTGGTGGCAGGGGGGCAGGTCCTCCGGGCGCTTCAGACGCTCCAGGCGCTCCCGTCTCCGATGCCGGAGCTGCCGCCGGTTGCGGCGGCTCCTGTGGCTTATTGCACCCAATCAACGTAAAAGCCACAAGAAACGTTGCAGCTACAAATAACACCGCTAATCTCTTCATATGGTTTTGCCTCCCCATCTTTTTCATAAAACTCTGCTTTTGCGTCATGATAACGTGAAAAATGGCACCCGTCGTCGTCCAGTCCAATAGTAACCGGCGCCGGCCGCCGAACACGAGAAACAACACGGCGGAGGAGCGCGGTGAAGACCTCGCCCTTTAAAGCTCATCCAGGCGCCGGACCCCAGGATCAGGCAGCGATGGGCGTTGGACGGATAATCTCCAGCCTCGGTCTTTTTGTGGGCGCGCCATCGGGCGTTACCCTGTTCGTCTCGCCCAACGAATCTTCAAAAGCCGTCCAAGTCTGGATCCAGGCAGATAAGGGGGCGAAAACCGATGAAGCGCAGCTCGGGCACCGGGGGTTGCACGGAGACCCCCCGATTGCGAACACTTCATCACAATCAATACACAGGAAAACATCTCTCAGTTTCATCATTTCCTCCCCGGCGTCAACTCTCATGGCGGAGCAGTTGGTCGTTAATAGAGGACGTCTTCCGCATGACCGGCCTCCAACATGAACCGTGCCGAATCGCCTCTTTTAAATATAATCGGTAATTCGCCGGTGCGAAAGGGAAAACCGGGGAATTTATACACGGCGGGGTGCAGGCAGGGGCAGACCTGCAAAGGATAGAAAGAGGGCAGTCGCCCAAGCGTAAACACTATCAAGGGAAATAAAGGCGTGAAGGGTAGCAGTGCAAGGAATTAAGAGACCGTACGTAACCATCCTCGTGTCGGACCTTCCACGCATCCTCTTCATGGTTCTTTTTTAGTTGGTATTCGCCACACAATGAAATAGCCTTGACTTTCCAGGATCCAGCCCGGGTATCTTAGGGTGAGAGCATGGTCAGTTTTAAACGGAGGAGTGTAATCAGGAGTTATGCCATAGATTTCGCCATCAGGCTTAACCGCTAAGTTGGATGCGAAATGAACCGTAATATTGCGACTGGGGTATTTCATATACCTTATTGTGTATGAGGGCAAGGGGCTTTCATATGTAGTGGACTCAATTCGGCATCGCAGAAGATTCTTGAACGTCGTTTTGTGCGTAAACTCCAAGATTCGTAGGCCATTCTCGCTTTTGACAAATTCCTCCACGTTCACCTTTGGTTCCCACTCATCGTCTTTCCCGTCCTCCCAAAGAAAGAGCCTGAGTTCAAACTGGCGACCGGCCGGAAGGCTGGATAACTCCCTAGCATCATTGTAGTATCTTATCGTGACCTCTGCATCGACGTTTTCGTTAGGCGCAATCAGATCGTAGGTCACTCTGTTGATAGTCTTGCTAACCGGAACCGCCGGTTCAAGATTCAGTGCTTGCACGTCGTCCGGCTGCAACACGTTGAATTCAGTCGCTTCGTTGTAGTCTTCGCAGTACACACCTCCAAGGGCGGGCAGGATTTCCCCGTTGATGTACGACGGCAGGCTAGTGTGATCATAATATCGCGTGTTCTTGGCTTTCCTGAGTATTATTTGCTCCATGGCTTTCAAAGTGTACCTACGAAGAGTACCATCATCCAATAAGCCGAGGAAATTCTCGGAAGTCAAAAGCTGCATCAATCGTTCTTCAAAGAAAGCCTTCATTTCGGTTAGTTCGAGGATCAAGCCTATGATACCGGCGATTAGCAGGGCGATGCCCACATGGGATACGACAAGGCCCCACAGACTTGACAGCGGTTTGACATAATCGTCGCTGATAATTACAAGCATCAAACCGGCGAGACCAAGGGCGACTGCAAGCCATCTGATACGACCCAAAAATCGGACAATTTCCCTTGGCATTTGCTCCCCTATCGAGGACAGAGTGTTATCTCCGCATTTTGCCGTTTGAGAATCCGGAGAACCAGCGAAGCACGACCCGCGTCGCGCACTCCCCCGAGTCTCCCCCTCATTCAAAGGAAAGAACCGAGCAACAGCAAACCAGTGCAGACGGCCAGGGAGCGGCCGTGAGAGGGATGCCCGCGCTTTGAGCCGGGTACCCGCCAGCCGACTGACCAGTCACGCGATCCAACTTCAAATCCGCGGGTGGCAGCGCGGCAAGCAACTGGACGCCGTACCACCCGCAAGCGGGTATCCGGTCTGTCGGCGCGGGAGGGGAAACGTGCCTATGCGTCCTTTGTCCTGCCCCCTATTTCAGGCCGTCCGTCATCAGGTTCGAGAGGGCCTTCGTAAAGGCGGCGGGGTCCCTGGGCCTCGAACCTTCGAGGAGGAGCGCCTGATCGTAGAGGAGCCCGACGTACTCCTTGAGCACGGGGCTCTTTTTGTCCTTCTCGAAAAGGCCGTTCATCGCCTCGAAAAGCGGATGGTCCGGGTTGATCTCCAGGATTCTCTTATTGTCGGGCACGCTCTGCCCCATGGCCTTCATGATCTTCTCCATCTGGGGGTTGACGCCCCCCTCGTCCGCCACGAGGAGACAGGGCGATTCCTTGAGCCTCCCCGAGAGGCGCACGTCCTTCACCTCGTCCTTCAGCTCTTCCTTGATGAGGTCGATAAGCTGCTGGAATTTCTTCTGTGTCTCTTCCTTCCCGCCCTTCCCCGTCTTGTCGAGATCGACGTCCCCCGCGACGATCGACCTGACCTGCTTGTTTTTATAGGAGAAGCCCGTCATGACGAGGTCGTCCACCTCGTCGAGCATGATGAGGACCTCGAAATCCTTGGCGCGGAACGCCTCCAGATAGGGCGATCTTACCGCCTCCTCGTAGCTCGTGGCCGGCAGGTAGTAGATGTGCTCCTGGCCTTCTTTCATGTCATCCACGTATTCCTGAAGCGTCCTCGGCCTTTCCCTTTCGGCCTTCGTCGAGGCGAACAGGAGGAGATCGGCGATGGCCTCCCTCCTCGTGAAGTCATAGTAGAGGCCCTCCTTCAGTATATTGCCCGACTGTCTATAGAACGCGAGGTACTTGTCGTGTTCCTCCTTCCTGATCTCGCCGAGCGTGTCGAGCACCTTCTTGATGATGCTGTTTCTGATGATCTCGACCTGCCTGTTGTTCTGGAGTATCTCCCGGGAGACGTTCAGGGGGAGATCGGAGGAGTCGACCACGCCCTTGACGAAGCGCAGGTAGGGGGGCAGAAGCTCCTCGCAGTGTTCCATGATCTTCACCCGCTTCACGTAGAGCATGGGCCCTATCTCGTAGTCCTTGAAGAAGATGTTGAAGGGCAGCCTCGACGGGATGTAGAGAAGGGCGGTAAACTCGGACGTGCCTTCGGCCTTGTAGTGGATCACCCGGAGCGGGTCTTCCGTATCGTGGGAGACGTGCTTGTAGAACTGGGCGTACTCGTCCGGGGTGATCTCCGACTTGTCCCGGAGCCAGAGGGCCTTCCGCAAGTTGAGCGTCGCGTCCTCCCTGAGCCTCACGGTCTTCGACTTGTCGAGGGTGGAGGGCTGCTCCGTCTCCACCTCCATGATGATGGGGTGTTCGATAAAGTCGGAGTAGCGGTGCACGACGTCCCGTATCTGCCACTCGTCGAGGTACCCCATCTCCTCCTCCCGGAGATGGAGGATCACCTCGGTCCCCTTACCCTTTTTCTCGATGTCCTCGACGGTGAAGGAGCCGTCGCCCGCCGATTCCCACTTGACGCCCGCGAGGTCCTTCGACCCCGCCTTTCTCGACAGGACCGTGATGCGGTCGGCCACCATGAAGGAGGAATAGAAGCCGACGCCGAACTGGCCTATCAGCTCGGGGTTGTTCGCGATGTCCTTGTCCTTCAGGGCCTGGAGGAATTCCTTCGTGCCGGAGCGCGCGATCGTCCCCAGGGCCTCGACCGCCTCGTCCTTTGTCATGCCGATGCCGTTGTCGGTGACGCTCAGGGTGCCCTTTTCCTTGTCCGCCGCGATCCGGATCGTCCATTCCGTGTCGTTCTCCTGGATATCGGCGTTCGTGAGCGACTCGTACCGGGCCCGGTCTATGGCGTCCGATGCGTTCGAGACGAGCTCCCTCAGGAAGACCTCCTTGTGGGAATAGAGGGAATGTATCATAAGGTCGAGAAGCTGCCTGATCTCGGTCTTGAATTCACGTGTTTCCATGCCCATGGGTGCTCCTCCTGCTCGCTTGTTTAAAGGGTGAAAGGACCGGGCGGCGTTTCATCCGCCCGATTTTCCTCATGTGATAATATAACGAAAAACCCGCGCCCAGGCAAGGTGCGGCGATAGAACCCGATACCGGGCCCTATCCAAGAACTCATCGGGGCGGCGAGGAGGAGAACGCCGGGGTGACAATGAAGATGGGGCGCCGCCGGAAAAAATTTTGTGCATTTGCCACCCGTGAACAAAAGTGGTTCCTCGTATGGATATGTGGTCGCGTGAGGTACACGGCTCGAACGGGCGGGAAACACGCTGGAGAGAGGGGACGCGGAGCGGGGCGTACTTGTCGTACGTGAGCATACCGCGGCCGCGAAGACGACAAAGTAAGGCGCAAAAATTCTTCCGGCGGAAGACGGGGCCGATGGGCTAGACCGTGAACTTCCTGAAAAGGGAGCGCGCGATAACCATCCTCTGGATCTGGTTCGCCCCCTCGTAGATCTGGGTGGCCTTCGCGTCGCGCATCATGCGCTCCACCGGGTAGTCCTTCGTATAGCCGTAGCTTCCCAGTATCTGAACGGCCTCCGTCGTCACCTTCATGGCCGCGTCGGCCGAAAAGACCTTTGCCATGGCCGAGGCCCTGTCGGCCGCTATGGCGCCCATACTGTCCCTGTCGGTGACCTTCGTCTCGTCGAGGAGGCGCGCCGCGTTGTAGACGAGACCCCGGGCGGCTTCCACCTCGGTCGCCATCTCCCCCAACATAAACTGGATGCCCTGCTGCTCCGCGAGCTTCTGGCCGAACTGGACCCTGTTCCACGCATATTCGGTAGCGAAGTCGAGGGCCCCCTGGGCGATGCCCACGGCCTGGGCGCCGACGGCCGGCCGCGACAGGTTGAGGGTCGACATGGCGATATCCCAGCCCCGGCCCTCCTTTCCCAGAAGGTTCTCCTTCGTGAGCTTCACATTGTCGAAACTGATCTCCGTCAGATCGGACCCGTTCATGCCCATCTTCTCTTCGTTCTTGCCTATGGTGATCCCCGGATAGGCGCGTTCGAGGTAGAAAGCGGTGATGCCGCGTTGCCTGAGGGTGGGGTCGCTCGTCGCGAAGATCGAGATGATATCAGCGCTCGCTCCATTGGTGATCATCGATTTCTTGCCGTTCAGGTAGTAGTGCTCCCCGTCCCTGACAAAGGTCGTGTTCATCCGCGCGGGGTCTGAGCCCGCCTCCGGCTCGGTGAGGGCGAAGGCCGCAAGGCAGGTCTTTTCCGACCGGGTCAGTTTCCCGTAGATATACGCCTTCTGCTCCTCGCTCCCCGCGATCATGATGGGCATAAGCCCCACGCTGTGGGCCAGACAGATAAGCGAGGTCGTCCCCGACGCCTTCGCCAGTTCCTCGATCACCAGGCAGAGCGAGGTGATATCCCCTTCGAGACCGCCGTACTCCTCGGGCATCATGAGGGAGAGAAAGCCCTGATTCCTGCACGCATCGATCACATCCCATGGAAAGGCCCCCGTGGCGTCGATCTCTTTCGCCCTGGACGCTACCTTCTCCCTGGCGACTTTTTCTGCTATCTTCTGGATCAGGACGTGCTTTTCCGAAAAAGCCGGCATGAATTCTCCTTTTTATTGAAGCGGAAGTGAGGTATACTTGTACCATAAATCCACTGTCATTTAAACAAAAAAGGGAGGTTGTCGTGGCGACGGTCTACTTTACCGACATGCGGGCGAGGCCGGGCCGTAGCCTTCTCCACAAGATAGACGACCTTCTCAAAAGGGTGAAGATCGCGGATAAGATGGCGAAGAACGAGCTGGTGGCGATCAAGCTCCACTTCGGCGAGGAGGGAAACTGCGCCTTTGTCCGGCCGGTCTTTTTGAGGGTCGTCGTGGACCGCGTGAGGGCCGCCGGCTGCCGCCCCTTCATCACCGACGCGAACACGCTCTACACAGGGTCGCGGAGCAACAGCGTCAGCCATATCGAGACGGCCATCCGGAACGGCTTCGACTATTCCGTGGTGGGCTGCCCGATCGTGATCGCCGACGGCATCAGGGGATCGACCGGGGTCAAGGTGCCGGTCGAGGGCGAAATCCTGGCTGAGGTGAGCATCGCCAAGGAGATCGTCGATGCGGACGCCCTCATCGTCGTAACCCATTTCAAGGGCCACGAGCTCTCCGGCTTCGGCGGCGCCCTGAAGAACATGGGCATGGGCTGCGCAACCAGGGAGGGGAAGCTGGTCCAGCACAGCTCGGTCGCCCCCCAAATCAACGTGAAGCGCTGCAAGGGCTGCTCGCTCTGCCTCGACTACTGTCCGGCGAACGCCATCTCCATCACCGGCAAAAAGGCCGCCATCGAGGGCCACCGGTGCATCGGCTGCGGCGAGTGCATCGTGACGTGCCCGCAAGGGGCCGTGGAGATACAGTGGGACCAAGACCATGACAAGTTCCAGAAGAAGATGGTGGAGCACGCGGCGGGGGCCTTCGCCGGAAAGGCGGACAAGTCGGTCTTCCTCTCCTTCCTCATGCAGATAAGCCCTGCCTGCGACTGCTACCCCATGAACGACGCACCCATAGTCAAAGACATAGGGATCCTGGCGTCCACCGACCCCGTGGCGATCGACGCGGCCTCCATAGACCTCGTGAACGCGGAGGAATCGATGCCCGGAACGGCCATCAAGAAGCGGCTCGGAAAGGGGGAGGATAAGTTCCGCGCCCTCTATCCGGCCGTAGATTGGAATGTCCAGCTCGACCACGCGAAAAGGCTGAAGATGGGAGAGAGGGCTTATAACCTCGTGAAAGTATAGCAAAGGCCTTTATGGATTGCCCCTCCCTCTATCAAAGATACGCCGCCCTTCTCGTCCACTACTGCCTGGGGCTGAAAAAGGGTGACAGACTTCTCATCGCCTCGACCTACCTGTCAGAGCCGCTCATCACGGAGGTCTTCAGGGAGGCGCTCCGGGCGGGGGCGCATCCGGAGACGTGGATCACCCTGAACGGGATCACCCGTATACTCTACGACGAGGCCGGCCCGGACCAGCTTCAGTACGCCTCTCCCCTCTACCTGCACGCAATCACCCATTACAATGCACTCCTCACCATCAGGGCGCCCTTCCACACGAGGGAGCTGGAGACGGTCGATCCCGAGAAAAAGAGGATCGTGAGCGTCGCCGGGACGGAGATGAAACGGCGCTTCAGGGAGAGGGCCGCCCGGGGCGACCTTTGCTGGACGCTCTGCGAGTTCCCCACCGATGCCCAAGCGCAGGAGGCGGGTCTCGCGCGAAGCGAGTATGAGGCATTCATCGCCTCCGCCTGTTTCCTGAATGACGATGATCCCGAGGCCCGGTGGCGCGAGGTCCACGACGCGCAGGCGCGCGTGGTCGACCTCCTCGCGGGGAGACGCCTAATCCGCATAACCGGCCCGGACACGGACATCTCCTTCTCGACGGAGGGCAGGTCGTGGATAAACTCGGACGGCAGGCACAACATGCCGTCAGGGGAGATATTCACGTCGCCCGTCGAGGATTCCGTGGAGGGGCACATCCGGTTCTCCTACCCGGCCCTTTTTTTGGGGCAGGAGATAGAGGACGTCAGGCTCGATGTGCGGCGGGGAGAGGTCGTACGGTGGGAGGCGGCAAAGGGCAAGGCCCTCCTCGACAAGGTCCTGGAGATACCGGGGGCGCGCCGCTTCGGGGAGGCGGCCATCGGGACGAACAGGGGTATCGACCGCTTCACGAGGAACATGCTCTTTGACGAAAAGACGGGCGGCACGGTGCACATGGCCCTCGGCGCCTCCTACGGCGAGTCGGGAGGCAAAAATGAATCGCCCATCCACTGGGACCTCCTCGCCGACATGAGGCGCGGAGGCGAGATCACCGCAGACGGCGAGGTTATCTACAGGAACGGCGAGTTCCTCAATATATTGGGGCTAGCGTCGCCCCCTCCACGGGCGAAGCCCGCGGAGCCATCCCCTCATGAAAAGGAAGGGGCG
>JBEKJU010000076.1:0-13148 GCA_050011095.1 Syntrophorhabdales bacterium | reverse complement strand
ACACCGAATCCACTCTGAGGGAAAAAGTGTTCGAGGAGGATCGGACCTACCGTTTGGGCATCATCGGATTGGGTGTTCGGTTAAGATTGGATTTGGTGTTCGAGGCAGGGTGGATTTTGCACCTTCGACGCTGAAATCCTTAAGCATCTACTATCGCGGAACTTCACACGGCGACAAATCCCCTGCCTTGATAGTCCGCATGTTGCCCATTTAAACGGGACGCTCGTTCGCCATTTGTGTCGGTACAATTGGCGAAACAGTCTGTTTCGCATTTATCAGGAGAGGCACTTGGACAACGAATCGTTGTCCAAGTGGGAGCTGTCCTCCGCGGGAGTACACCGCAACGCAAGGACGCCGGGAAGCCTTCTTTTACGTGTGGACACCCGGATGCACTGCTGGAACTGTAGCGTCCTTACACGCCAAATAGGAAATGAACTCTCTTAGCGTGAGCGAGGCTGGTGGACAGTTTCTTCGTAGCTTTCCCGAAAGTCTCGGTCCGATCTGGAGAACTCTGGTGTCGCACGGTGTTCGGAATACGTTGATACCGATGCTGGGCAAGACGGGCCGTTTCCCCGAATGTCGCATGATGACTGAGAACAGCGAAGTCTGGCTCATCACGAATCGAACCGGTACGAATCTTCACCGATACGCTATCGACGAATTAATCAAAGACCCTGAATTCGACCATCTACGCCGGTTTTTTGAACGCGGAAGTCATCCTCAGACCGAGGTAGTATTGAGCCCCAAGGAAAAGTCCTCGGAGGCATGGTGCCGTAGATTCCGATCGTGGACATAGAAACATAGTCGCCTGTTGATCCACGGCGCATGTCGTTCCGCCTTACTAAACTTTCTTGCATATCCGTAGTCTTAATTAAGCGGTAGGCAAGGAACCTTTAATAACTGCCTTCAGACCCCGTCTTTCAAGGGGGTCGCTTTCCTTTTCTGTAAGTTATAAGTGAATAACTTCATTCATCCTAAAATATTTATGTTGACACCTATAATGAATTGATATACTCTTCCTTCTATAGAAGGTGTCGAAAAAAAGCCCGTGCTGGAACACGGGCTTCCCTCGGCAACTTCAACCGACGGGCAAGGCCCGTATGGTGGCTAAAGTCGCTTTGACGGCACACAAAGTCTACTCCAGCCACGGTACCGAGTCAATGCTATCGGAATTCATTAGTGAAAGGAGTAGACTCATGGCGAATGAAGAGAAGGTTACGGCGAAAGGAGCATCCGGGGTGGAGTATGATTTTTGGGTATATCCTTGGGGAACGGGACTGAAGGCGATTGGCGGCGTGTATTTGGTTCTCAAGAAGCCACCGGCAGGCAGCTATAACGTGCTGTACGTGGGCCAGACAGGTGATTTGTCAGAACGGTTCGATAACCACCATAAGGAGTCCTTTTTTACCAGGAATGGCAGGACTCACATAGGGGCGAGGGTCGAAAACTCGGAGCAAAGAAGACTCGCGATCGAGGCCGACCTGATACAGAGCTATAGTCCGCCTTGTAACGGTTAGAAGATGAGCCGGAGAGCGCCGTGAACAGAAGAATTGCGCGAATTATAGATTGTGCCGAGGTGCTCTCCGGCTTTTCCGCCAAGGGAGCCATCATCGACGAGCCTGGAGGAACCGTTCAAGTGATCACCGCCCAGCACCTTTCCAAAGGAGAACCTTATTGTTATCGAGAGGAAGATAAGCTTCGCGTTAGTTTGCCTCGCGTCAGCGGGAAATACCTCCTGGAATTCGGGGATATCCTCTTTATGTCTCGCGGACCCAAGAACTATGCGGTGTTGCTTGAGGAATTCCCGCGGCCGGCCATAGCGCCCCTTACGTTCTTTATTTTGAAGCCGAAACCGAATATCATTCCGGCATACCTTGCGTGGTGTCTCAACCAGGAGCCGGTGAAGGCACAGCTGAACGAGATACGCACCGGCGCCGGTACGCCCATGATCCCCAGGCAAGACTTTGGGGAGATGACTATTCCATTACCCTCCACAGCAATGCAGAAACGAATCGCGGCCCTCGGTGATCTTCAGTCGCGCGAAACGTCTCTGCTCAGAGAATTGATGGAAGAGACGGAGCATCTGCAAAGACTGACCGGACAGACTCTCCTGAACCGGCTGACCCGCGACGAGAAGGAGTGATTTTCCATGGACGATCAAATAGCACAGCAAGAAATCAATGACATCCTCTGGAAGGCATGCGATAGCCTCCGGGGGACCGTCGATTCCACGGAATACAAGGAGTACATACTTACGATGCTCTTCGTAAAGTATATCTCCGACGTATGGCAGGATCACTACGATGAGTGCAAGAAGCAGTTCGGAAACGACGAAGACCGGATACAGCGTCGCATGGAACGAGAGCGCTTCGTTCTCCCGGAGGAAGGCTCATTCACCTACCTTTATGAGAACCGCGAGGCGCCCAATGTCGGGGAACTGATCAACATCGGCCTCGAGAAAATAGAAATGGCCAACAAGGCCAAGCTCATCAATGTATTCCGCAATATTGACTTCAACTCGGAGTCCCGCCTCGGGAACACCCGCAAGCGGAATCACATTCTCAAGAACCTGCTGGAGGATTTCGGCGATAGCCGCCTCAACCTTCGACCCAGCCGGATCGGCAACCTCGACGTTATCGGGAACGCCTACGAATACCTCATCGGCAGGTTTGCGGCCGGGGCGGGGAAAAAGGCCGGCGAGTTCTACACGCCCCCCGAGGTATCGGCGCTTTTGGCCACGCTTCTCGATCCCAAACCGGGGGAGAGGATATGCGACCCTGCCTGCGGCTCCGGCTCATTACTCCTCAAGTGCGCCCGGTACGTTCGTGAGACGTACAAAAGCGACGACATCGCGCTCTTTGGCCAGGAGGCGATCAGCGGCACATGGGCCCTCTGCATGATGAACATGTTTCTCCACAACGAGACCAGCCCCCGCATCGAATGGGGCGATACACTCCTGGAACCGAAGTTGATAGAGAATGATAAGCTCATGCGCTTTGAGGTGGTGACGGCGAATCCACCTTTTTCCCTGGATAAATGGGGCGCTGACAAGGCTGGGGAGGAGGCTAAGCGGTTCAATCGCTGGCATCGCGGTGTTCCCCCGAAGAGCAAAGGCGACTACGCTTTCATCAGCCACATGATTGAGACAGCCACGCAGAAGACGGGCCGGGTAGGCGTTGTCGTGCCGCACGGGGTGCTTTTTAGAGGCGGTTCGGAGGGGACAATCCGCAAGGCATTTATCGAAGAAAACCTTCTTGACGCGGTGATCGGCCTACCTACGAATCTCTTCTTCGGCACCGGTATCCCCGCAGCCATACTCGTTTTCCGCCGTGACAGGGGCGAGAGGACAGACGTCCTTTTTATCGATGCGAGCCGTGAGTTCGAAAACGGCAAGAACCAGAATCTCATGCGTGAGAATGTGGAAGTGGCGAAGATAGCAGAAACGTATCGCGCGAGGCGGAGCATTGACAAATATGCCTACGTTGCCAGGCGCGAAGAGATCAGGGAGAACGATTACAACCTCAACATCCCGCGGTATGTCGACACCTTTGTGGAAGAGGAAGAAGTGGACATTGCGGCGGTGCAGGAACGGATAGTGGGGATTGAGCGGGAATTAGCGACGGTCAGAGAAGAAATGGCGGCGTGCCTGAAGGAGCTTGGTCTATGACCCAGGATGAGTTGAAATTCTTTACACCGCAAAGGATGGGGGTGTTTCTGTGCAGTTAAGTGCCGAAGAAGGCGCCGTTGCCCTGTTCCAAACGGAAATGGCAAATCTGTTTGAGACAAAAAAAGGGGGGTGTAAGCTATCATTTTAGCTCCATCTTAGCCGAAGGCAGGTTCACCTTCGAAGCATCAGTCAAAGGATTCTTGACAGTTAGAAATGAAGGCGGGAAGTGAACAGGGAAGCTGAAAACGATGAGGAGCCAAGCCGTACGAGGGCAGAAGCCAAAACCAGTTTTCACTGACGGAGCGCGGAGAGATGAAGGACGGGCATCGCACCACAATCGATGAGTTATGTATACTTTCAAGCGGTCATGGGTTCACACCCAGGGATTGGGCGAAAAAAGGACTTCCGATCATCAGAATTCAAAACTTGAATGGATCTAAGGACTTCAATTATTTCGGAGGTTCGCCCGAACCGGACTGGATCGTTGACCCCGGTGATCTCCTATTTGCTTGGGCTGGAGTCCCTGGCGTCTCGTTTGGGCCGACAATTTGGAAAGGACGGAGAGGACTTCTCAATCAACATATCTTCCGCGTTACACCTCGTCCTGGAGTCAACAAGGATTGGCTCTACGTAGCTCTCAAGGTAATAACCGCCAGAATAGAACGTAAGGCCCATGGCTTTAAGAGCAGCCTTCTTCATGTAAGAAAAACAGAAATCACCAACCAACGAGTATTGTTGCCTGCGCTTGAAGACCAACAAAAAATAGCAAGAATCATGGCGCTATGGAGCAAAGCCATTGACCTCGCCGAACACGTCGTTGCGGAAAAGCAGGACAGTCGCAAATGGCTTATGCAGCAGCTATTGACGGGTACCCGACGGTTGTCGGGGTTCGGAGCTGCCGCAAAGCAAGCCCGTCTGCCCAACAACTGGAAAGAGGATAGAATCGACTATTTGTTCAAGCCAGTAAATCGGAAGAATTCAAAAGGGTTGACAAAGGTATTGACGGCGTCAGGCGAACATGGATTAGTAGAACAAAAGGAATACTTTAACCACTCCGTGGCGGGAGAATCGTTGGATTCCTATCTGCATATTTGTCGGGGAGAATTTGCCTATAACCGAAGTTCGATGAATGGCTATCCATACGGCGCTATCAAACGGCTGGACAATCATGGAGAAGGGGTTCTTTCTACCCTTTACATTTGCTTCGAGCTAATATCGGACAAATGCTTTTCGGATTACTACAAGCATCTTTTTGAAAGAAGATATCTCGATAGTCAGTTACGAAAGATAGCTCAAGTTGGAGCAAGGGCTCACGGATTGTTGAATGTGACGCTGCACGACTTCTTTTCTATGAAAGTCCCTTGTCCGCCAATCGAAGAACAGCGCAGGATCGCCGGCATCATTGACATCGCCGATCGGGAACTCGCCCTCCTCCGCGCTCAACTCGATGCCCTCCGTGAACAGAAGAAGGGCCTTATGCAAAAACTCCTGACAGGTGAGGTAAGGGCGGGGGTGTCACGGAGGTGATCATCTTTGCTGACCTCAGCAAAGATGATCGGAAGGGTGAAGGGTGGAAGGAGAGTGGTCAAAACGATGGAGGTCTACATGGATTATTCCATTGACAACGGTCTGTTTTCAGCCTATGATGTTCTTAACACACCCACCAAGCCACTCTCTCCGTTACCGGGGATGACGCGTAACCATGGTGGGTTTTTTGTTGGTGTGGGGGAAAATCGGGTATGACTGTACCCTACACCAAGCCGGCACTGACTTTCGATGAGCAGCTGAATCTCCTGGCCGAACGGGGGCTGATTATTGAAAATCGTGCTGCGGCCCTAAACAACCTTTCAAAGATCAGCTACTACCGATTCAGCGGTTATTGTCTTCCTTTCAAAGACTACCTCGATCACTTTCGACCCGGCACGACGTGGGAACGGGTCATGGAGTTGTATGAGTTTGACAGAAAACTGCGAATCCTTGCAATGGATGCAGTGGAACGTGTCGAGGTGGCAATCCGAACCGAAGTAACCTATACGCTCGCCCACACGTATGGCCCTTTCTGTTACCTTGATCCCGCGTGCTTCCGGTCGTCTTTCCAACATGCGCAGTGGCTCGACAAACTGACCGTCGAGGTTAGAAAAAGCCGGGAAACCTTCATACGCCACTTCAGAGAGAAGTATGACGGTTTCCCGGGTCTTCCGATATGGATGGCCACCGAGGTAATGTCCTTCGGATCCCTTTCACGGCTCTACGAGGGCATGAAGAGCGCAGATCAACAAAAGGTGAGCAGTCTCTATGACATACCTCGGCAGGTTCTTCACACGTGGCTGAGGACTCTTGCCTTTATCCGGAATATCTGCGCTCATCACGGTCGTCTTTGGAACCGGGAACTGGCGGTCGCACCGGAAATGCCCACTGCCAAACATGGGTGGGCCCAAGAAGAGACTCCGAACCAGAAACGGCTTTTCGCCGTGTTGGTCATCCTACGTCATCTGTTGTTGGGACAGGATCACTGCGGTGACTGGTGTTCGCGTATCACGGACCTCCTTGATCCAATTGCAACTGAAGATCGGTTCCGACGTTCGATGGGACTGCCGGAGAATTGGAAATCGCATAAACGTTGGGAAACAAGTGGAGGCGGCGAGTGAGCCTCTCCTACCTTGAAGACTTCGATTCGGTAATCCCGGCGATACAGGTGCTTCACGCCCTCGGGTGGCAATATCTGAGCCGCGAAGAAGCTCTGAGACTCCGCAACGGCCGTGCCGATCAGGTAATACTCACGGAAGTGCTCAAGCCCTGGCTGGAGACGAATAACCGTATCGAAGTGAAAGGCGAGACTTACCCCTTCAGCGAGGCGAACATAGTCGAAGCGGTGAGGTGCCTCAGAGACGAACCCTTTGATGGCCTCGTGCGGACCAACGAGAAGATCTATCACCTCCTTACCCTCGGGAAAAGCCTTGAACAGACCATTGTCGGCGACCGAAAGGGGCGTTCCCTCCATTACGTGGACTGGCACCACCCGGAGAGAAACGTTTACCACGTAACCAACGAGTTTGTAGTGGAGCGCGCCCGGTCGCACGAGACGGCCAGGCCGGATATCGTCCTTTTTGTAAATGGCATACCCTTTGTGGTTATCGAATGCAAGCGGCGCGACAAGGACGATCAAGCGGGAGAGAAGCAGATTGAAGTGGCTATTTCCCAGCATCTCCGTAATCAAAAAGACGAGTGGATACCGCACCTATTTCAGTACACCCAAGTCTTGATCGCCACGAGCGTCAACGACATCCGATACGGCACAACGGGCACACCACGGACCTTTTGGAGCGTCTGGAAGGAGGAGGGACGGTACGAGCAAGCCATCCATGCCACCGCCAACCAGCGCCTGCCCCAAAGCGTGGAAGCAAGACTTTTTGCGCCCTTTGCCGAGAAAGACGCCGATGCCTATCGAGAGGCACGGCGTTACTTTGGTGAATTGTGGGCCGCCGGGGACCGCCTGCCTACAGCCCAGGATAAGACTCTATGGGCGTTCTTGCGGCCCGAACGACTTCTTGAACTGGTATATGGTTATGTGGTCTTCGATGCGGGGAAGCGTAAGATAGCACGATATCAGCAGTACTTCGCCGTGAAGCGGACTATCGAACGGGTCACGCCTCTTCGGGAGGGGCAGCGTCTGGGAGGCGTTATCTGGCACACCACGGGAAGCGGCAAGTCCCTCACCATGGTGATGCTTGCCAAGGCACTCGCCCTCCATCCAGCGATTACCAACCCCCGCGTCATCATCGTAACCGACCGGGTGGATCTGGACGATCAAATATGGCGTACCTTTGAGGCCTGCGGCAAGACGGCGATGAAGGCAAATACCGGCGAGCACCTCATGCGGCTCATCACCGAGGGGAAGGCAGGCGTTATCACCACTATTATCAACAAATTCGCCACGGTAAGAGGCAAGTACGGCGTAAGAGATCAAAACCCGAATATCTTC
Source organism: Syntrophorhabdales bacterium (assembly GCA_050011095.1). Lineage (GTDB taxonomy): Bacteria > Desulfobacterota > Syntrophorhabdia > Syntrophorhabdales > WCHB1-27 > JBEKJU01. The sequence goes on along the minus strand of JBEKJU010000076.1, from coordinate 5,499 downwards.
GTTCTCGTTGACGAGAGCCACCGGACCAACTACGGGACCACCGCGGCACAGATGAGGCGTGTTTTCACCCATGCCTGCTACATTGGTTTCACGGGAACGCCCCTTCTCAAGGCGGAGAAAAGCACCGCTGCAAAGTTCGGCGGTTTCATCCATTCGTACACTATGCGCGAAGCTGTCCAGGACGCGGCCGTGGCTCCGTTGCTTTATGAGGGGCGCATGGCACTGCTTGAACAGAATAAAGAAGCCATGCAGCGCTGGTTCGATCGCGTGACGGCTAACCTGAGCGAGGCGCAAAGAGCTGATCTGAAGCGCAAGATGGCCACGAAAGAGGCCATTCAGAAGGCAGAGCAACGGCTGCGACTGATTGCTTTCGACATCAGTACCCACTTCAGGGACAACTTCCAGGGAACCGGTTTCAAAGCACAATTGGCTGCTGACTCCCGGACGAGCGCCATCCTCTATCGACGATTCTTCAAAGAGTATGGCATGGTGGATGCCGAAGTGGTGATGTCGCCGCCCGACACACGATCAGGAGAGGAGTCACTGGAGGAAGAAGACACCCCTTTGGTGAACGCCTTCTGGACCGAGATGATGAAGCGCTTCGGCAACGAGGAGAAGTACCTCAAACAACTGATCGCCTCCTTTGGCCGGGAAGACGGAGTTGAGATTCTTATCGTCATAGAGAAACTTCTTACAGGGTTTGACGAGCCTCGAAACACTGTCCTTTACATCGACAGGCAGCTCAAGGAGCACAATATTCTTCAGGCCATATCGAGAGTCAACCGTATCTACACGGGCAAGGAATTCGGATACGTTGTGGACTACCGCGGCGTGCTGGGTGAGTTGAACGAGGCCATGAATACTTACGAGGCCTTGGGCGGGTTTGACCAGGCTGACGTTGATCTTACCGGAGCAGTTATCGACACGCATGCCGAGATAAAGACTTTGCCGCAGAAGCATTCGGACCTGTGGGATGTTTTTAAGGAAGTGCGCAACAAGAATGACAATGAGGCCATGGAGCAGCACCTTGCCCCGGAAGACCGCAGACACGCTTTCTATGAAGCCCTCACCGCTTTTCAGCGAACCCTGTCAGTCGCGCTGGGAACAGAGCATTTCTACGAGGAAACCTCTTCTGATTTGATCAAGACGTATAAGGACGACCTGAAGCGGTTTAGGAGCTTGCGTTCATCCGTGCAGCAGCGTTATGCAGAAACCGTAGACTATAGCCAATACGAAAAACAGATCCGGAAGGTAATGGACAGTCATATCCAGGCGCCGGATGTGGAAGTAGTGACGGGTCTTGTGAACATTTTCGATGTTGAGGCCTTTGACCAGGAAGTGGAAAGGCGTGTCGGCAAGGCGGCCAAGGCTGATACGATCGCGAGTAGGCTTGCCAGGACCGTCCATGATAAGATGGACGAAGATCCAGTGTTCTACCGGAAATTCGCCGATCTTGTGGAACAGGCCATCGCAGACTACCGGCAGCAGCGGATTACTGACGCGGAGTATTTGCGACGCGTGACAGAGTACCTGTCTACGGTTAGACGCGGCCATGAGGAGGAGATGCCGGCGCGGCTCACCCAATACAAGGAGGCGCAGGCATACTACGGCGTCGTAGGCGAGGTTCTCGCGAGCTACGGAACAGAGCCTGCCAAACAGAAACGCATTGCAACGGACATCGCGATAGCGATTGAAAAGATCCTGGGCAGACTGAAAAGACGTGACTGGACCACGAAGGACGACGCCCTCAAAGATATGCAGAATGCCATTGACGACTATCTTTTTGAGGTCAGGAGCAAGTATGACATCAGTTTTTCAACCACCGATATGGATGAGATCATCGATCGTTGCCTGTCAATCGCAAAGAAGCAGGCAAGGCAGTGATGGAGGCATATGCTGACACGATTACGTGGGGGACCGTGACAATTTCCTACCAGTACTCTTTCTCCCAAAGAAAGACACTGGGGATTACCGTGCACCCCGATCTTTCGGTCACCGTCAAAGCTCCTTTGGGAACCAATCCTGAAACCATAGGCCAATTCGTCCGCAAACGGGCCCCGTGGATTGAAAAAACTCTTCGGGACTTCGAGCAGTACCTGCCCAAACAACCGCCCCGAAGGTATATAAGCGGCGAAACTCATAGGTACCTGGGGAGGCAGTATCGTCTGAAAGTTGAACGAGCGGAAGAAGACTCCGTCAGGTGTCTTCGGGGATACTTGATGGTTACGACAAGAGCCGAACCAAGCAGCGAAAGGGTGAAGGAGTTGCTCGAATCCTGGTATCGCGCTCATGCGAAGCGAGTCTTTGGGGAGCAACTGGCCGCTTGTCAAAAGAAAATAGCGAAATACGGTGTACCATTGCCCACGCTTACAATCAGGCGGATGGCCAGAAGGTGGGGCAGCTTTTCGTCCGCAAGACGCATTACGCTGAACCTACTGCTTATTCTCGTCCCGAAAGAATGTATCGACTATGTAATACTTCATGAGCTGTGCCATTTCAGCGTGAAACACCATGGACCTCGGTTCTGGAGGCTGATGGAAGTAGTTTTGCCGGATTACGAAGATCGGCGAAGGAAATTGAACAGATACGCCGAGTGAATATCAGTGAGGACCAGTTCTTTTGAGCAAAGTGGGTCCACTCAAATGAGCGTCAAAGCCGTCAGCGCCAGTTGTTGCAAAAAAACGCAACAACTGAGTCACGGTCTAATTCTAATTCTGGTAGGGGATCAAGATCGGTTCGCTTATTTCAAGCGCTCAACCTTTTCGCCACAATGATTTCGGACCATGCCGAACCGACGTCCGAGGACCTCGGCATCAGGTTCTTGCGCGACGGACTCTTCAAACTCACCTATCCCTTTTACGGCGTCTGCTGCAGCTCGGTTTGCAGTCATCAGGTCCGGCCCCTCGCTTTGCCTGTTCGCTTTTTGGCCTTGAGCGATTTTTCCCTGAATTCGAGCTTCTCCCGCTGGACCTGCATGTGCAGTCTTAGAAGCTCCTCTTTCTGCCTTCCCTTGTCCTCCATCGGCCGTTTCCAGGACTCGTAACGGCACCTCTTGAACTCGAGCGACTCCTTACGGAGCCTGATCCTTTCGGCGGTCAGCTCGATGCGCTTCTTTCTCAGTTCGACGTTCTCCTGCTTCTGCTTCAGGTACTCCCGGATCAAAAAGCCCACCATCCTCTCGTAGACGTCAATATCTCGTGCATCCCCTGACCTGGCCTCGCTGTCATCTGAAACAGACGCCGGTAGGATCGACTCGAGAGTGAAGCCCTCGTCTCCGTTACGTCCCAATGGTCTCTGCAGGCTGTCCTCCCGGTGCTTCCTAGTCAGGTACTGCCTTATGGCCCTGTTCCTCACTTTCCTCGTTATCGGCTCAATCTCAGTGGCGGCTTGAAGGTTCCGCTCGAGAATCTCCACCCATGCGTCCTGCAGGCTGTCCTCATAAGCCCCGAACTCCGCCTTCAGGTGTTTGTTTATGTCGTCGACGTCCAATCCCACCTATGTCTCCTTTTGCTGCGGTCGATGTACTGAATGTGGGGTTATTATATCGAACGCCGACGGCGAATGTTACGCTCCCAGGAAAGACTCGTCCAGTTTTTACTAAACCCGTGAAACCGTCGATTTTTGAGAAAGGCCTGCATAAGGGGATCCGAAGAGCAGCTTCCCTGAGCACTTCCCGCAAGCATGTATTGGGAGGTTTGACCATGATTATCACAAACCTTATCTTTGAGGCGTACCTGAACTGTCCTCTCAAGTGTTTTCTTCTGTCGACTAATGTGGAAGGGTCGACGGACAGCTACGATCGATGGGTTGGGATGGAGAACGCCTCCTACCGTCATACGCTGGAAAAGCGACTTGCCGCCGAAATTCCTCCCTCGGAATGCCTCATCCATCCCGAAGCCATCAAAAATGTCAAGGCGGCAAAATGGCAGCTCGTGTTGGGCGTTACTCTCCGGCAAAGGAATCTGGAGTCTGACGTACATGCCATAAAAAGAATTCCATCGAAAGGGAGAGAGACACCCAACGTGCGTTTCGTGCCGATCCGGTTCTCCTTTGCCAACAAGCTCACCAAGAATGACAAGCTCGTGTTGGCGTTCGACGCCCTTGTTTTGGCAGGTTCTCTTGGAATCCCCACATCCTATGGCGAGATCATCCACGGTGATGGCAACATCGTAACCAAAGTCAAGACGAGCGAACTATTGAAAGAGGTACGCAAGACCGTGGCCAAAATGGAATCGATCCTGCCCGAGTCCGCGGGGACTCCCCCCGGTCTCTTCCTGAACCGTCATTGCACCGAGTGCGAGTACCAGACACGTTGCAGACAAGAAGCCATAGAGAAAGATGACCTCACGCTTTTGGCCGGGATGACGGAACAAGAGCGAAAGGCCCTCGCCGGCAGGGGCATTTTCACTGTCACTCAGCTTTCCTATACATTCAGGCCCAGGCGAAAAGCAAAACGATACCAGAAAAGCCGTGAAAAGTACCATACGAGCCTCAAGGCCCTCTCGATCCGGGAACAGAAGATTCACGTTGTCGGGAGCGACGCCTTGCAGATTGAAGGGATTCCGGTTTACTTGGATGCTGAAGCGCTCCCCGACAAGGATTTCTACTACCTCGTGGGATTACGCGTCGGTGGCGTCCAGCATGTGCTTTGGGCGGATAGCAAGGAGCACGAGAGAAGGATTTGGCATGATTTGCTCGCAATTGTCTCCAATCTCGTTCATCCCGTCATCGTTCATTATGGTGCCTTTGACGCGGCTTTCCTGAAGAATATGTGCGACCGTTATGGTAGCCCCGAAACGGAATCCGTCAAAGAGTCGATCGGTAATCCGATCAATCTCCTGTCCTTCATTTTTGCCCGAATCTATTTCCCCACCTACTCCAACGGACTGAAAGACATAGGTCGACATTTGGGATTCCACTGGTCGCAAAAGAACCCTTCGGGGATCAAAACTGTGATGTGGCGAAGTGAATGGGAGAGGACCCACGAACCGTCGCTGAAGGAACGACTCATTACCTACAATACCGAAGACTGCCTCGCGCTTCAGCGTGTGACAGAGTTCGTGGCGGCTATCTCGTCACCGGACAACGAATCTACGCCCAATCAGGAGATCGTACGGGCAGACACACTGCCCCGCAGGAGTTGGTTCAAATGGGGCAAGACGCGGTATGTAATGCCAGATTTGGGCGAAATCGGCAAGGCGGCTTATTGGGACTACCAGCAGGAGAAGATAATCCTCAAATCGAACCCTCGTCTGAAAGAAACCAGGAAAGTGACGGCTCGGCCACCAGGCGCGAAAGTAAAGCCGAACAAGACGATTCGATGTCCAGCCCCTGATGCCTGTGTCAGATGCGGGTATCCAACCCCTTACAGGCACTACTAGTGTCACGTCATCCTTGTAATGTCGTATAATCCGAAATAAAATGTCCCTGTGACATTCAATTCCGCCGCAGGGAGGATGGGGGGTGAAAAAGTACAAAGTGACGCTCGGAAAGGAAGAA
>JBEKJU010000075.1:0-13252 GCA_050011095.1 Syntrophorhabdales bacterium | reverse complement strand
TTACCGACTCCTTGCGTTTATCTCACTGAAAATGGAGCTGAGCTGGAGGACAACAAAGGTAGGAAAGGTACGGCCCAATTTACCGCTCTACAAACTCACACAAAAGGCTTGACACTACCGGGAAATCACAGTCCACGTTATTAGAATCCAAAGTACCATACGACAAACCTCTGCAGATAGCGTGCCAGGACTGCCCCAATGGCTCTTGTCGGTTGATGATGGTCAAATGACGTGACATCGCGTACCTCTATGCTTGTCTCCTTGTGAACGGACTGGGCCTCTCGTAGACTCTGATCGTAGTCCCTGACGTATCAATCGTCTCAGAACGCCGAAAAGGTTCGTCTAGGTTCGTCCCTGATCGACGTTTTCTCCTTGTCATGTGATTCGTATTGTGAAAGAATAAAAGGACGAAATGTCGTCAGGCAAAGAAGGGGGGGGTCAGATGAACAAATGGGTGGCGAGGTTGATAATTATAGCGGCAATATTAATGATCAAACCAGCGTGGGGCTGGCAAAATTGCACAACCAGCTGTAGTAGATATATACAGGGTCAGTGCGTTGAGCACACTCAGCATTGCACAGAAGAGGGAACCTATGTCACCCCTGACTTTGGTGCTATCGCATATGGCAAAACCAAGAAATCTTATGGTACCTCCTATAAATGGGCTTCTAGGGCTAAGGCCGAAAGCGTGGCTCTACAGAAATGTAGTCAATATGCAAATGATTGTGAAATAGCAGTATGGTTTAGAAATCAATGTGGAGCAGTAGTGACTCGGAGTGATAATCAGCTTTACTATTGGGGACTTGGCAAAACAGAAGGGGAAGCAAAAAGTGTAGCAATGAAAGAATGCACAAAGAATAATGGCCAGAAATGTGAAGTGCTAATCTCTCAATGTGCCAGTAACAAATAAGACATGAACAGAAAGTTTAGATATCATTCTACTGGATCATTTCAAGTATGTCGGAACATCGAAAAGGTTCCTCTATGTTCGTTTCTGATCGACGTTTTCTCCTTGTCGTATCGTTTCTACTGGGATAGAATGAACGAGACAGAGGTTCTCAGATGTTCAAGGACAATGGAGAACAGAAGACCGGGATAAGCCAGGTTATGGTATGAGTGAAAACACTCAAAGTTTCAAAGTACAAGGGGATTATGGATATGCTTGATGACCTCATAGAAAATTTCATAAGTAATATCAGAGAGGATACTATTGATTTATACAATGAAGCTGGCCTTCAACTTCTTCATGCGCTCTTGAGACCAGTTCATAGGCGTTCTTGAGGTCTTGTTCATTGACAATGTTGTATCGATCAAACACGGAACGTGTCTTATGACCCGAGATTTTCATAGCAACGACTTCAGGAACACCAGCTCTCACCATGTTCCGGACTGCTGTTCTTCTGAAGTCGTGGAAGATTCTATTAGTCCCTATCTCTTTACACGCTTTTACCCACGACTTGCGGAAATCTCTGATCTCCATTCCTTGTCTTGAGAAGACGAGGTCGCATTCCGGATAGTGGACGTCTCTTACCTGTCTTTGATCAAGGATTGCATCGTACAGTTCCCCAGTGAGGAAGACGATTCTTGCTTCAGCGTTCTCGGTCGTTCCGGCATCAAGAGTAATCTTTTTCTCAAAGATGTTCACGTTGTCCCATTCGAGAAATTGCCCCTACAATCGGTCTGGGCGCCTCTCCACAAGTTTTTTGTCGGTGTTTGATGGCACTTACTACCCGCTCGAAGTCGCGAAAAACCGGGGCATATTCCGTCATCATATGGTACACGGCGTGTGTGTTGTGCAGGAACCCCGGGTGCGTTACCTCCTCGGTAGCGAGGCCGCCGCCGATCTCAAGCCTTTTTTCGACAACAAATACCTTCAAGCCCGCCTTAGCCAGATAGGCTGCGGTCGTCAAACCATTAGGTCCTGCCCCTATTACCACCACATCATACTTGAATTTTGCCATCAATACCTCCTTTCACCTCTATCGCATCGGCGAGTTTCGGCCATCCTGGGCCTTGACGGATTTACTATCGCCACCAGAGACTTGCGGGAGGCGACTACCAGATGCCCACGAGAACTCCGGTCGGGCTTTACTGATCTCTTTTTCATACAATTAGTGTATCAGGACCGGCACAGGTGTCAAACTAAATAATATTAAGCAAATGTTTAGTATATCTAAAGTTATGATTGACCCGGCCGGACGAAGGGACTTCGCGCTATGGCGCATTCGGACAGGCCCGCGCGCGAGGGACATGATGCGCTCTTTCCACCGAACAGGCCGACACGAATCCTCGCCGCATTAATTTCAGTGGGCCTATTCCGCACAACGGGCCGAAGAGCTATAGGTAGCCTAAAATGGCTCTTTATCCTTTTCGCTTTGATCGGAGATAGGTTCCATTAGCCCTTTTGTGGTATAAATGAATAGAATGCCGTAAGAATCCATAATGGGACTCCGGGCGTATTCTTGAGCCAGGTGACCCGTAATCGAACTAGTGGACGGTTCATGCATAGGACCCAAATATTCTCACCGGATGGAGGGTAAGATGGCTTCTCCCACGCTCTGGGCGCAACATGGAACTTATCCGCCGCGGCAGGGGAATGAGATTCGGATTCTCATTGACGGACAGGCAGCCTACGGCGAGGTCGCCTCCGCTTTTCACGGCGCAAAGGAATTCATCTATCTAACGGTTTCTTACGGCAGTCAGGATTTCCTATTAGTTCCGGAAAGCAATGAAACCATGTTCGACATTTTGAGGTCCCGCCGAAAAGACGGGGTTGATGTCCGCATGGTAGCGTGGCAGCCCGCAATGCGCACGGCGGACACGATTCCGGATCCTTCTCCGGCCCGGATTGCAGGCGTCAATGAGGGGTCTGAAAGCATCCAGGCGCGCTGGGACAAAGCGAAGGGTTATAGCGGCTGGTATCGGTCGCCTCACGGCCATTTCGAGCCTTTCTACTTGGATTTCCCCGCGGAACTGGGATGCCATCATCAAAAGACGTACATCATGGACGACGGTGATGGCGGCGTCGTGGCATTCGTTGGCGGCATCAATCCGGTTCAGTCTTACTGGGATACTCCGGCACACGACTCGTTGGATGTTCGACGCGTGGCACGAGGCGAAGATCCGCTCAAAGGACTTGAAAAGACGCCCCCGCTCCATGACATCTTCTACAGGATTAAGGGCCCCGCAGTTGGCGACGTCCTTGCTAATTTCGTCGAACGTTATAATGGCGCGAGCATTCCCCATAAAGATGTGACGTCGGATGCGGTAGCCACGGTCACCGCGGACCGGATTCCACCGGTGGCGAACGGGATAGAGGTCCAGGTGGTGCGGACGATCGCCCCGAAGACTTACCCTGCGACACCGGATGGAGACAGGGGAATCAGGGAACTATATCTCAACGTGTTGGGCGCCGCTGGACAAGGAAGTTTGGTGTATATCGAAAATCAATACTTTTACGACCACGGGATCATTTCCGAGATTCATGAGGCCGCCAAACGGGGGGCCAAAATTATTGCAATCCTGACGTCAAAACCGGACGAGGGATTGCTGCAAGGAAAAGTGGAAAGCGTGCTTGAGACGATCGCCCATTATCGCGAAGAGCTTCCGTTGGTTTCCGGCCACAGCAATGTGGCGCTCCTCACCCTGGGCAACAGCAGACCCGACCCTCGCACCCCGGGGAAATTCATCTACAGTGAAACCTATATTCACTCGAAGAATATGGCCGTGCTCGGTCACGATTGGGCGTACATGACAGGCGGATCGGGGAACATCGCATTCACCAGCATGTGGTTCCACTCGGAAATGAACATCGCCTTCGCGGATACTGCCCATATAAAGAATTGGGTAGCACAGCTTTGGTCGGAGCACTTGCAGGTTTCGATCGAGAAAGCGATGGACCTGATCGGGAAGCCGGAAGATGCCTTCGGCTTCTTCAAAGATCAAGCGACCCGTAACTGGGCGGCGTTGGAAGACGGCCGGGTGCCTGAGGGGCGTGTATACAATTGGGGTTCAGAATTCCCGGCGCGGGAGTTGGATGGTATCGACTTGGGTGGTATTCCTGCGGGTGGAAGGAGGTAGCCGATAGTTGGCCCCGGACCTATGTCGCGGGGTCGACAGGCACTACTCGTCCCAGGGACGAGAGGCTCTCGCGCACCTTTTCGAGGGTGCGATCGGTCACTACAAAAACCTACATTCACGTCGCACGGTGACATTATAGAACCTTGCGCGGCCGAGGAAATAGTGATGCTCGCTTTTCGTCTTCTGCGCATTGCTGGCGCCCGCCGGCCAACGTAGATACTGGGCTTGCCGCCTCAACCGGATTCAGATCGTAAAGGTGGGCCGGATGGGCTAGAGCCTCGTTTACTAAGCTGATCGGTATGTGACGGGGCTCCATTTTTGCGGACCGGTTCGTTGAATACCAATGCACAGTGAGGCAAACGTGAAAACCAGCCCGTCCAAAAGGACGCCTTGAAGGGAGACACATATGGCCGCGCCGGTCCTCGGCAGAATTGCCGATGCCTATGGCGTCCGGGCCGCACTAATGTTTATCATGTTTCTGCCGGTACTCACCGCAGCCCTGGTGTGCACCCTGCGGGAGCCCAATCTCCGAGGGACAGGTCGGGGCTGCCCGCGCTGTGCTATTTGACACCCGCGTAGGAGACCTCCACATGCGCCGGTATGGTCACCTGTTTCCGCGGGTAGCGGCTCCTCTCCGTCCGGTCGGAGAAACCATGGTTCCTCTCAAGGTAGTCGGTCAGTATCAACTCGATCGCGGACGAGAGAGTCCGCCTGTCCTCCCTGGCCCTTGTTTCAAGGAGGCCTCGCAGTTTTTCGTTCGTTCGGAAGCATATGGTGATCGTTTTTTTCATGTCCTCTTTCCTCCAACGAGCGTTCATGGACTACGAGGAATGTAGTACATAAATGTGGTGATTACGACATCCAGACGTGTTTGAACTGCAGGATGGGTCGAAGATGACCACAATGGACTTCGCTTTTTCAAACGGTAGTTGTTGAATGAGGTTGTATGTAATCTCCCTTCTCGATGGCTTCCTTTGCTCTCTCAGACAGGGCTTGTGTGGGAATAATCATCCTCCCGTCATACCAATAAGTCCGTTTTCCACAATGGCTGCAACGAGATACCTTGAACTGTGTTGATGTCTCCGGGGGATAGTGAATATATAGGCCAAACCAATATTGGTACGCAAATACATTGCAATGGATACAGCAAAACTGCCTTTTCTCAAATTCTGGTGAGTAGTGGTCTTGGTCTATCGTTCCCCTCCATATCGGAAAGCTCCGTCTGAGCCCGCTGCTTGGGCGATTGGCTCGGGCTCCTGGTTGGCCGGTTACCTTTTCCACGATAAGATGATGACCCATCTCTTCGGCCTCGTCACTCCAGTTACCATTCCATGCTATCTCTATGAGGGCAGGTTCGGACTTGCCGTTGTCGGCTACCGCTACGACTTTCACCCGGATGCTCTGATTTGGTCCTACGAAACCATTAAAGTCGTTGGGGATAACGTATGGCGTTAAGCCAAACTGTCGTCCTTTCACGATACAGCCGAGGTCGGACACGTAGTCAGGGCCAATGGAGGGATACTGCTCATGGAGTTCCGGGGACTGCCAGGTGAGTTGCAATGGCCCACCAAATGATCGATCCACCCACGAACCGTCCGCTGCCGGTTGAAATATGTTCGTGAGAAGTACTCGAACGTTATGGGCGGTAGACCACTTGCGGTCGTTGGTCACTGTTAGATGGTAGTATCTTACTGGCGTCCCATCGGCAAGCGTTGTCAGCTCCCCCAAAGGGTTGTGAGGGAGAACCCTGAGCTTTGGGCCGGGCCACCACGAGCGGACCACAGATTACCTCCAGAGGGCGATGGCGTAAGCAGACGGGGGCAGCCGGAAAGCTGCCCCCGTCTCGGTCACTTATTAATCCACATATGGGGCCTGAGGCCCTGCAGGCCGTCTTGATAACCCCGGCCCAGATGGGCCTTGGTCTCGTCCCAGTCGTAGACCAGACCAAGCCATTCCTCATTCTCCTGGAGGATACCGAAGTGCGGTCCGTGATAGAATCGACTAAGACCCCTCATGTACCCCTCGTAATAGCCCGGTCGGTCAGACAGACCACACATGGTCTCAGCCTGTGTCATCCTTGATTTAAATTCTTGCTCAGTTATGAGTCGCTTGCTCCGTCCCCGGTTTGTTTTCCAGCAGTTCCAGCGTTTCGCGCACTTTCTCGGGGTCAGTAGTCAGGATTATCGCACCGAGGGTCTCGCGAAGTATGCGGAAGATTAAGCCGCCGAGAACACGGCCGTTCGTATAACAAAGCACTCCGACACCGTGAGGGGTCAAGGGGCAATTCGTCATCCAGGTAAGGCTTGAGCGCCGCCCGGTCCCTGCCGCCTTGACTGCTTCCGAGTCCGGGACAATGAGACGAGTCTTCATACGACACCTCTGGTTAAGCCTAGATAAAAGTACCCGAGACCGATTGATTTCCGCCCCACCTTTGCAGATGGCTTAATTTGTCAGACTATGTTCATATGTTATACTCTGTATCACGAAGTGTCAAGAAAAATGTGCGGATTCTTTGGAAAAATCCTTCTGGCTTTCAAGCACTACTCTTCACTCGCCCGAGAAGCCCGTGTGAGAAGAGTAGTACGACACGGAAAAGTGGTGTGAAGCGGCCTGTTTTGGGACTTCTCGCATGCTATGCGCTAGCCCTCAGTGAGGCGGATCGTCCTCCGGTCGTTTGTAAGACAGTACATTATCGAAGGGAGATATCGGGGGATAAGAACTTGATGAATTCCTTTGCCGCCGGAGAGAGGTATTTGCCTTTCTTGATGAGGACACCATGTCTGGCGAACCCGACCTTTCCCAGATCGGACATGTTGTAAAAACGGATCCGCTTTCTGTCTTTCGGGCGTATGACTATCTCGGGGCACATGGACACGCCGATTCCCAGTTCCACGTATTTCAGGGCTACCTCCCAACTTGTTGTTTCCATGCTCACCTTGAGGTCGGGGTTACACTCGCGTAATATGTTCTCCAGTTGCTGACCTCCCGGTCCCCCCTTATCAATGATCACAATAGGGTACCGGGCCATATCATCGAGGCCTACCTTCTTCAATTTTGAGAGGGGATGGTCGAGGGGGAAAACACAGCCCCTGTTGAAGCGCCACAACTCGTGGCCGACAATATCGGCGGGAAGGGACTGCATGGAGCCGATTCCGAAGTCCGCCTCCCCGGACAGGATCATGGAGCGGATATCTTTGCTCGATATATTGAAGAGGACCAGGTCGCATTCGGGATAGGTCGTTCTGAACCGCCCTATATAGTCGGGCAGGACATAAAGGAGCATGCCGGTCCACGTCGCGATCTTGACCTTGCCGCTTATCCTGCCGGACAACCTCTGAAATTCGAGCGGTATGGTCTCGCACTTCTCAACAAGGGGGGCGATGAGGTTGTACAGTGTCACCCCATCAGGCGTCAGCAGGGTCTTTCGGCTCGATTTATCGAGAAGCTCCTTCCCAAGCCGCTGCTCCAGATCCCTCAACTGCTGACTGATCGCCCCCTGGGTGATATACAGCTCAGAGGCCGCCCTCTTATAGTTGCCGTAACGGGCCACGAAGTAGAACACCTTTAACTTCGAATACGGTATATCTGGGATCACGCCCGTCCGTCCTTTGATCGATTTATAGCGAACACGAATTTTACCTCACCTAGAATACCACTTCCCGTACCAATAGGCAAAAACCAATCCATGCCTCTTGGCCTTCCCGCCGGGAGCGCCGTCCCCTCGCGTCGCTTCCGACCCTCATCGCCTGGGTGGAGACTGTCGCTCGTCGGCCATCTGCCGTATCTGGCCCGCCTCTCTGCCATGCTGCCCTGCGACGACCCCGAAAGGGCCGTGGTCAATTTCCGCATGGCCGGCATGGTGTGTATGAGAAAAACCGGAGCGGACCGGGGCGTAGAGAGTGAATCATCAATCCGGACGTCGTGCCCTGACGGCTCCGGGACCTACCCGACGGCCCTTTCCGTGTGCTCGACGAGGTCCTCTCTGTCCGTCGTCACCCGGTAATGCGCACTGGCGCCCCCCTCTCCTTATACGGCGCCCTATCGTCGCATCGGTTTTTCCTCGGTAGGTATTCGTGCTAAAATAAGTCCAGCATCCGGAACAATCCCGGAGGCGACGTTCGGCCTTGGAGCGCTGGTAGACAACGCCAAATTCCCCCCTCTTTACGTATCGGGGCGGCCTGCCCGAAGCCGTGGGCGCTGATCTCTTTGCCTTCGATGGATGCCGTTGCCATAATGATTGTCGTCGGCGAATTGCACGAGGTGAAGCAGGAGCTGAAGGCCGACCTGTTTGGCCTCTGCGCCTGCCCGGGCGAGGCCGAAGGCGTTGTCCACGTGCTACTACGAAGAACTGAAGGATTTGCAGCCGGGTGAGAAGCGTTATACATCGAATATGGGAGGTGTTGATATGATGATGGTTCTTTATACCTATGAGGTCCCCGTGGAGAAACAGGATGACTATCTGAGGATCACCAGGGACGAGATCAAACCATTCTGGGAATCCCGTGGGTGCGAGGCCTATCGCGTGTGGCAATCATCGGAGGCATCGACAAGATTCGTCAAAGAGATGATATTCAGCGATGCGGCTGCTATGCGAAACGTGTTGGGCCTGGCCGAAGCCGGCCCGATAAAAAAACTCTTTTCGCAGTTTGCCACAAGCGTATCCCGAGCCGCGTACGCGCGGCTGAATTGATGAGGGGGGAGACGTGATAGGGATGGGCGGGCCGTTAGAGGGGCTGTCTCACACAAGCTATCCGAAGGTTGGTTGACAAATATGAGGGGAATCCCATATCATGTTTTTATAGCTCGGACGCCGTGTTTTTAAGCGAAGGTCTATTCAGTGAGCCACGGGAGGGGTATGAAAGAAACCCTTCAAGAGTTGCTTCGGACATTAAGCCGTAATCTCCCCGAAATCCCCTTCGCAGTGCGTTTTTGGGACGGTGACTCAGAAGCGTTCGGGAACGGCCTGCCCGTCTTTACGATCGTCTTTACCGCGGAAGATGGGGCAAAGAGCATTTTCAGGAGAGGGGCAACTGGGTTCAGGGAACAATATGTAACAGGAAATATAGACGTGGAAGGTGATTTTGAGCAGCTTCTCCGTCTGGGCATGGATCCACAGGTCCAGGACATGAAGCTCTCACTCAAGACAAAGGCGGCTGTTCTCCTTCAGCACCTGAAGTCCCTCAATACGACAAAAAGATCGCCCACAAACATTGCGCACCACTATGACCTCGGAGATGATTTCTTCAGGCAATACCTTGATGAGAGCTTGACCTATTCGTGTGCCTATTTCAGAAGCGAGGCCGATACCCTTGAACAGGCGCAGCAGCAGAAGTACGAGTACATCTGCAAAAAACTCCACCTCAAGGCAGGCGAAACACTGGTAGACATCGGATGCGGATGGGGCGGTATGCTCCTTTACGCCGCCCGTCACTACGGGGTAAGCGGCGTTGGATGCACCCTCTCGGAGCACCAGGCTCGTTACGCCGAGGAAAAGGTCGCGCGGGAAGGGCTGAAAAAAAATATCACCATTCTCCGTGAAGACTATCGAAACCTCACAGGTCAATTCGATAAATTCGTTTCCATCGGTATGTTCGAGCATGTGGGGAGAGGATTTATTCCCACATTCATGGAAAAGACGGTAAACCTCTTGCGGCAGGGCGGTATCGGTCTTCTCCATACCGTAGGAAAGGAACGTGATACGGCCGAGGACCCGTGGACTATGAGGTATATTTTCCCCGGAGCCCATATTCCGATACTCGACCGTGTGATACGCGCTATGGGGCGAAAAAAGCTCGTTCCCCTCGACATCGAAAATCTCCGCCTTCATTATGCGGCCACCCTCGATGAGTGGGGTAAACGGCTTGAGGCTCACGCGTCGACAATCGAGAGAATGTTCGATTCGAGACTCGTGCGTATGTGGCGCATATATCTGAAGGGCAGCGCCGCGGCTTTCCGGTGGGGCGATATCAGACTCTACCAGATACTCTTTACCAACGGGCTCAATAATACGCTCCCCTTGACTAGGGATCATCTCTACTTGCCTTGAGGCGTGCTCCTCAACGCCTTCATTCCGATCCATAGGGCATTCTGCAGAGCCAGGCGTCTCTTTTCGCCTTCGGTCCTTCCTTTTCATGAGGGGGAGGCCGGGGCACCCGCTTGCGGGTCGCGCTTCGCTGCCGGAGGGGGCGACCGGGTACCGGCGTGCGGGTGCCTCGGTAATTCCACGTCAAGGAGAGCTTTGATGCGACCCCCCCGCTTTTTGTTGCTCTGACGGTGCCGGGGGGACGGTGTAACTACAGGAGACTCCGGCATCCTGCAGGAATTGAAATGACTGTCCCGCGACGTTGAGGCCGCCCATCCGGGCCGATACCGATGTACTCGGCTGCATGGCGAATTTCACGACGCCGTTGCCCGTCCCCGATGCCCCGGATGTCACGCTGATCCAAGACACCTGCGGTGAGGCAGTCCACGTGCACCGCGGGTTGGAGGGATAAACGTCGATCTGGTTGGAAAACGCCCCGGTTCCGGATGTCTCCAGAGCGACTGTGTAGGTGCACGCGAGATCCTGCTGGGTCACGGTATGTGTATATCCCGCAACCGAGATCGCTCCCGTCCTGGAAGGAGCCCCTTGGTTTGCGGTAGGGCTGTTGGGAGAGACGGAAAAAGAGACCGTACCGTTGCCAGTCCCTGATGCCCCGGATGTCACCTGTATCCACGGTTCTGACGACGTGGCGGTCCACTTGCAGTTACTGCCGGCCGTGTAAACGCTTATCGTCCCCGTCCCGCCGGTGATAGGTATGGTGGTACCCGCGGAAGATATCGAGTACGTGCAACTCGCCGGCGGTGCACTCATCGTGTAGCCGATCGCATACGCGCCGAACTGCACCGCGTCCGTGAGCTCGGAGTACGCGATCTGGAAAAAACCCTGTTCGCCCCAGGTGGTGCCCCAGCTGTTTTTCACGATAAAATATTGTTCGGCGTCGTTATAGCCTACCAGCAGTATCGCATGGCCGCCTTCGAGACCGCCGCTCGTATGGTGGTAGACCCCGGAGGTGTAGTAGTAGAAATCCTGATAGACTTCCATGGTTACGACGAGCGGCCCATAGGTGTTAAGGCCGGCTTTGAGCGCATTGACCGTTGGAGACGTGGTTGTCACCCAGGCCCATGAAGCGATCTTTTTTGCCTGTGCCTGCCATCCCGAGAGAGCTTTGGCACATGAGCCATTGGTCGCGGTGTAGGGATAGTAGCTTTCCGGAGCGTCGCCGATACTTCTCAGCCATTCAGCTGCGGCATTCGTTGTGCCGCCATTGCACGTTCCCGCGCCGCTGCAGGAGAGCATAATCTGTTCGGATTCCTCGACAATACCCCCAGGCTGCTTGGTTGAAATAAGCACAGCCGAATCAAGGGCCGCGACGCTTGAAAAAGCCCAACACGATCCGCAGTCTCCCTGGTCTTCGACGGGGGTTACATAATCACCACCGTTATTTCGCCAATCCAGAGCCGTAGGATAGGTGGCGACCTCCCGAGGCGTAGGAGTGCCAACGATCGGCATCCCCATGGTGTTTGTGTTCTTCGCTTGGCCTAACCGGAGTCTTCTTTGTGCGTCCGGCATACGAGAAATGTCCGTCTCGCCGGCGATCCACCTTGCTCCCTTCTCCTGATTGGCCTGCTGGACGTCGTAGAGATCGTGGGCGAACGCCCCTGAACCATTGAACGCCCATATGATACCCGAAAGGACCATCACCAAGAAACACTTGTGTCGTTTCATCCCTCCTCCGTGTATGTTTGTAATACATGAATTTTCAAATAAGTCAGGACCGATCCATGTTCTCTCACCACGGTATGCGAGATAGAATGGAACCTTTAAGGAAAGTGGGGTAGTGACTGCGAGATTTTGCTTCCCCGGCAACCCTGCTGCCATACCCTCAAGGGGTTTTAGGCCAGTGGTTTTGCGTCCCATCCTTTCGGTATGGTATGCCCTTTACGGTTCTCATTTGTATTATCGGCAGCCGGCTGGCGAACCTTAAGCCTTTTTTCAGGAAATTCTTGGCGTACCGATACTATGTGGGTAAGTATGGCGTCCCAAAAAGGAGGGTGATAAAAGAGGCTGCGTAAGGTATGATCAAGGTAGACGGGGAGATCATCGTTTTCTTCCATTGGGGCGCTATGCGACTTCCCATTACGGAATACATGGCTCCCCGTCGGCATCCCGGCCCCGATTAAGCAAGGTAAAAGCACCGATCAGGGCGGCTTTCGAGCGAAGGATGACCAGAACGTAGAATCCCCATTGTGGAGCGGACAGGATGCATGTTCAAAGTCCGCAAGTGGGTGAAAGGCGGAGGTGACAGACGTGTTGATCGGCATCGATGTTGGCGGTACCTATACGGATGGGGTCCTTTTTTCGGAAGGGACGGTGATCCACAGCGTGAAGCATCTTACGGACGAGAGTGATTTGAAAGGGACGCTCCTTCTGGTGCTGGATGAGCTTCTCTCCCACGGGAAAGCGAAAAGCATCCAAAGGATCGTTCTAAGCACCACACTCGTGACCAATCTTCTGGCCACGGGACAGGGAGAACGTACAGCACTCCTGCTTCTACCCGGCAGCGGGCTTCCCTTTTCAGCCTACCAGATCAGCCCCGATACCTATTTCCTGAAAGGCAGCATCGATTTTCGCGGCAGACAGATCGAACCACCGGACAAAAAAGAGATCGAAGAGGTCCTGCACGAGATTGACCGGGCAGGCATTCAGAGGGTGGCTGTTGCGGGGAAGTTTTCCAATCGCAATGACGGGCATGAAATGCTCATCAAGGAAATGGTTCAGACACGTTATGCCCATATAGATGTATGCACCAGCAACGAGATTTCCGGACGCCTCAATTTCCCGCGCCGCGCCGTGACCTGCTATTATACGGCTATGACTATGAGGGAATGGAACCGCTTTGCCGATGGGATTGAGACAGCCACAGGCACCCGAATTCCGGGTTGCGAGCTTCATATCTTAAAGGCCGATGGCGGCACCACTACGCTGGAAGCCAGCCGGAAAAGACCCTGCGAAACCGTGTTTTCAGGGCCTGCGGCCAGCACCATGGGCGGCGCGGCCTTATGCCTGGGACCTTTGAATTCCGTTGTGGTAGATATCGGCGGAACCACGTCCGACATCTCCCTGCTCGTC
>JBEKJU010000074.1:0-13266 GCA_050011095.1 Syntrophorhabdales bacterium | reverse complement strand
CCAGCCAGGGATTTCATGGTGCAGCATCCTGTACCAGGCGAGCACACCGCCAATGCTGAACACAAATCCCCAAACCGAGGTACACATATAGTTGGTTCTGATAAAGACCGGCGAATCCCACGATGCAGGATCAGTGTGTGCCTTGGCATAATCAAGGGTAAATGGCTGTCTGAATGCCACGGTAATCCAGGTTCCGACCGCAAGGACACCGTTTGCCAGTGTCCCCATATGGCGCACCGCCCACATATCGTTACACAGCACAACAGCAATCAGTGCATAGAGAAAGAACAGTGCCCCTGCCCACAGAATAATCCCCCGGTGCAGTTTGGTGACTCCCATAAGTACAACCAGCACGGCTGCTACCGCGATGCCCAGCTTTAACCTGAACATACTGTGACCGGAAATCAGAAGAAACGCGAACCATGGTGCAAACGCCAGCAACAGCTTGACAAATTGCATAAATCCTCCGGTGGAATTTGGTAAGACATTGCTTCTTTCCGAAGAAATATAAGTCAGCCTTCTGTAGTGACAACCTCATCGATTTGATTTTGTTGTGGAAGCTTTGAGAAATGTTTTGTAAATATAATTGCAGCCAGCATGGAAGCATCATCAATAACTTCGGATACGTACCATGGAATTTCGTGATATCGCAGCCTTACCAAAGAGTCAACAACGCATACGGTAAAGCTTATTCCCCAAGCTGCCGTTATCTTATAGTTTTTATGGATGAAACTAGGTGAGTCCCAATATTTCGGATCGACACTTTGTTTGGCATAGGATAGAGTGAACGGATTGCCAAAAAGAATAGAGATCCAAGTCAGCAAAGCCAAGGTGCCATTGGCAAAAACTCCGAGATGATATAGGTACCAAATATTCGTCAATCCGACTACCATAACCAAGCTTGCTACAAAGAAGGATACGCTACCCCAAGCAATCAACCCTTTGTTTAATCCGGTATAAGATTGATAAACACATATAGCCGCCGCAACGGTGATCCCAATTTTCACCATCAATAGCTCATCAAATAGTGGAATCAGTAGAATCACTTTAAATGCAATCCAAGGCAAAAAAGTTAATAATATTGACCAGAAGCTCATGAAGTCACCGCTCTTTCAATTCGATATTCTTGATCGTCATACCCATTGTTGGGGTCGCGTCCTTTCTCGCCTGTAAAAGAGGTTTCAGCCGTCACTGCCTGACCCCTACGGGGGAGGGGCCAGGTGATTGCGGCCCCGTCCTATCCCTCGCTATATTCTTTTTTCGCCTCTTTGAGTATCCTCGTTGCGGCCATCTTCGATATGACGACGATGTCCTCGAGGGGCAGGTACGTGTGGATGGAGCGGTCGAAGAGCACCTTGATCGAGGGGGGGAAGTCCTCCTCGCCTTCCCACAGGATGAAGGTGACAGGCAGCCTCGGGAAGGCCCGTAAGGTGAAGGAGCCGCTCCCGTATTCCTCCTCTCTCCCGCCGAGGGTCTTGCCCGCCGCGACAAAGGCGTCCCTTGCGTAGCCGAAGGCCCCGATGAGGGGTCTGGTCACGCGCCGCTCGAATACGGGCAGATAGGGTCGACAGCCGGGGATATCCTCGTAGGGGACGAGTTCTGTCCCCACGGGACTGCCCGAGGCATGGATGATGTAGTGGAGGATAATGATCCGCGCCGTCAGGGTGATGTTGGTTCCCCGCGTGTTTTTGAACGTTAAGCCGGGTATGGTGATGTCGATCGTCTCGTCGAAAAAGGGTACGGACACGCGAGAGACATCGCCCTCGTGCGTGATCGCGACCCCCGCCTTTGCCGCGCGCTCCTCCAGGGGCAGGTCCAAAAGCCGGCTGGCCGCGATGTCGAGGGTCTTGCGGTACGCCTTCTGTCTCACGAGTTCCACGGATCGAGCCTCCTTTTGATATCGCCGATCTTCCGGCCGTAATCATCGGCCCGGAATATCTCGGTCCCCATAACGAGGATAGTCGCCCCCGCATCACAGACCATAGGCGCGTTGCCCTCCTTGAGGCCGCCGTCGACTTCGAGGGCTATCGCCCTTCCCGTGGCGTCTATCATGCGCCTCGCCTCCGCGATCTTTTTCGTCATCGAGGGGATGTACGCCTGCCCCCCGAATCCCGGATTGACGGACATGACCAGGAGGAGGTCGATCCCGGCGAGCACCTCTTCCACGGCCGCGCACGGCGTCGCCGGGTTCAGGGCGATGCCTGCCTTCTTGCCGCGTGACCTGATGAGGTCCAGGGTCCTGAATAGGTGGTAGCCCGTCTCCGCGTGGATGGTGATGATGTCGCCCCCCGCCTCGGCGAAGGCGTCGACGAATGATTCCGGATGCTCGATCATGAGGTGCACATCAAAGGGAAGGCGCGTCGCCTGCCTCGCCGCCGCCACGATCATGGGCCCCACCGTGAGGTTCGGCACGAAATGGCCGTCCATCACGTCGATGTGTATAATATCGGCTCCCGCCGCCTCAACGGCCTTTATCTCCTCTCCCAGGCGGCTAAAATCACACGAGAGAATGGAAGGTGCAAGGGAAACAGCCATCGTTAGCCTCCGTCGCTGATCTGTAGTTCCACCATATCGTCGTCGCTGAATATCATCCGCGGCGGGATCCGGCTTCTCAGGACCCCGCCCATCATGCCATCGGGCCCGAGCGCGGGCGGGAGGCTGTAGGTGATGCGCTTTTCTTCCATCTCCCTCATGATCGCGATGCGGTCCACACCCGCCAAGTCCGGCATCAGATAGAACCTCTTGCCCCGGCCGCCGACGAAGAGGATCACTCCCTCCGGGTCGAGGATGTTCTCGCCCCCTCCGGGCGACTGGGCGAGCACCTGGTTCGGATTCCCGGCCGGCACATAGATGACCTTCTTGAGTCTCATGCCGTGCTCCTGCAGCGCCACCTTCGCCTGGTCGAGGGGAATACCGATGAATTCCGGGATAATCACGGGCACGGGGCCATCCGAAAGGACGACCGTAACGATCCTTCCCACCTTCACCGGGATAGAGGCGTCGGGCATCTGGCGGACCACGTGATTATAGGGCACGTCTTTCTTTGTCTCATACTTCCCGATAACCACGGACAAGCCGACCTGGGCGGCCACCCTCTTTGCCTCCTCCAGGTCGATTCCCGCGAGGTCGGGGCAGATGACAGTAGATTCGTCCCGGAGGAGAAGCCTGATGGTCAAAGAGGTGGCGAGCACGAAGACCACCGCGCCGACGAGCGCGTAGAAGGGCATCCTGAACCACATCATAATTTTCTCAGCCTGGCGATAAAAAAACCGTCCATCCCCGACACGTGCGGAAGGGAAAGGAAATATTCGTCGTGAAGCAGCATGGGCAAAGGCCTCTCCAGCCCGAACAGGCCTTCTTTCCTCACCTTCTCTATGACGTCCGTCGTCTCCTCCGGTTCGAAGGAACAGACGCTGTAGACGAGATGACCGCCTTCCCGAAGACCCCCGTGGAGGGACCTGATCATCTCTCCTTGCAGGTCGCCAAAGGCCGACACATCCCGCTCGCCCCTCCTCCATTTGATCTCCGGGTGCTTCCTGATGATACCCAGGGACGAGCAGGGGGCATCAAGAAGTATACTATCAAGGCGCCCTTTTTTAAAAGGGTTTTTCAGGACATCCCCCTGGACGCGGCAGGTCGCGCCCCGGAGGCCGGCAAGCCTTCTCCCGGACAGGTCCATGGCCGCCACACGGCAGGACGGCCATTGTTCCCTTATCTGAGCCGTCTTCGTCCCCCGTCCTGCGCAGGCATCGAGGACGAGCGTGTGAGGACGCAATGCGAGGGCGAGGCCGGCCATCTGGGAGGACTCATCCTGGACGTGGACGAGGCCCTCCTTCACGAGCCCGCTGTCGAGGACGGGGCCGATCCTGTCCACGGTGAGCGCCGCATCCAGAAGGCGTCCCTTTCTGGCCTTTATACCCTCGCGGGCGAGCCTTTCCGTAACCTCTTCACGGGTGGTCTTCGCCGCGTTTATTCTGACGGTGAACTCAGGACTTGTGTTCGCGATGCGCAGGAGCTCCTCCGTCCCGTCCGCGCCGAAGCGCCCGTACCACCTCGCGACGAGCCACCGGGGGAAGCTGTAGGTGATCGACAGGCGCGAGACAGGATCGCGGGGCGGAGACAGGCTCTCCCTCTCGCTGATCGACCGCCTGAGCACGGCGTTGACGAAATTTGCCACGCCCTTGCCCTTTTCGGCCTTGGCATGGTCTACCGTCTCGTCGACCACGTGGTAGGCCGCCTTCTTCATGAAAAAGACCTGGTAGAGGCCCATCCGCAGGAGGAGGCGGACGTCCCTTTTCAGGCCCTCCTTCACGAAGTGGGAGAGGACCCAGTCGAGATAGAGCCTCCAGCGGATCACACCGGAGGCGACCTCGTAGATCAGGGGCTTATAGCGCGCCGGGACCGTGGGAGAGGAGAAGTGCCTGTCGATGGTCTCATCGAGCAGCCCGCCCTCTTCGACCTCCCTGATGATCCGCAAGGCTAACGATCTGATAGGGCGGAAATTATCGTCTATGCGCCATATCCTCCAGTCGCCTTATCCTTTCTTCCATTGGAGGATGTGTGCTGAAAAGGGCGAGGACGCCCTTAGCGGAAAAGGGATTGACGATAAACATGTGCGCCGTGGAGGGATTGGCATCCTCCATGGGAACGCGGGCGACGCCCGTCTCCAGCCGGCGCAGGGCGTTTGCGAGATACAGGGGGTTCCCCGTGAGGCGCGCCCCTGCCTCATCGGCCAGATATTCCCTGGACCTCGATATGGCGAGCTGGATCAGCATGGCGGCGAAGGCCGCAACCATGGAGAAAATGATGACGCTCACAATATTCCCCCCGCCCTCGTCGTCGTCCCTCCCGCCGAAGAAGACCGACCACCTCGCCACATTGGCGAGCATCGTGATGGCCCCCGCAAGGGCCGCCGCCACCGTCGATATGAGGATATCCCGGTGCTTCACGTGGGATAGCTCGTGGGCGAGGACGCCTTCGAGCTCCTCCAGATCGAGGATCCGGAGAATCCCCGTCGTGACGGCCACCACGCCGTGCTCGGGGTTTCTCCCCGTGGCGAAGGCGTTGGGGCTATCGTTCTCGATGATGTATATCCTTGGCATGGGGATCGATGCGCGCTGGGAGAGGGTTGTCACGATGCGGTAGAGCTGCGGCGCCTCTGCCTCGGTGACCGGCCTGGCCCCGTACATGGCGAGGACGATCCGGTCGCTAAACCAATAGCTGACAAAGTTCACGGCGAGCGCGACGGCAAAGGCGAGGACCGCCCCGTTCTTTCCCCCGATAAGGCTCCCAAGGCCCACCAGGATGATGGTCAGAACCACCATGAGAAAGAAAGTTTTTGCCTGGTTCATCCGGTTCCCCTTCCGATCCTGAATACTCTAGTTTATCGATTTTTCCCCGTTTGTCAAGCCGGGAGGGGCGGATGAGGCCCTATCTCTTGTGGCACTCCATGCACTTCGTCGGCGCGCTTAACCCTTTTGCGGCCATCTGTTTGTGGCAGCCCTGGCACCGGGAATGGAACGCATCCCTTGCCGCGGGCGTGGCCCCCTTTGCCGCCATTCCATGGCAGACCGTGCACGCCTTGGGGTTCTGCGGGTCTTTGTGGTGACACGTCACGCAGGCGATCTTCTGCTTTTCCACGTGGGTGGCGTGCGGGAAGGTAACGGGAGGCATCTTTGCCCCCTCCAGCTTGATCGTGACGGGCTCCTTCGGGTAATTCGCCGCCTCGACTACCGGTGAGACGCAAAAGAAGAACAGGCAAGACAACACAAGACCCATAATCACTCCGGCCTTCATAGCAGCTACCTCCTCTGTTGGATTTACTTTTATAATTATCGTTCGGCCCCCGGCGCAAGTCAAGCGACGGGCGCGAACCGGGGCCAAACGCAAAGGGGCGATTATCGAAAGCCGCCTCGCAAGGCGCCGACTCGCGATTTCATTGGCCGGCGAGCCGACCGTGGGCTTACCGTCAGTCTTCCCCGGGGCCGAGAAAGCGTCTTTTCATATCAGCGGGGCTCATGCGGGCGACCTCGGCCACATCGGCCTCGCCGAGGCGCTTCATGACCTCCCTTCTCAGGCGGCCACTTTTCACGGTCTTTACAAGAAGTCTCCTGAATGTGCCGACCCGCCTCGCATAGGCCGCGTAATCGGCCGCGAGCGCCTCCATCACCTCTTTCCTCAGCTTCCTGGACAGCATGGGCAGGAGCCCCGAGGTGGAGATGGCGATGTGGATGGGACCCTTCTTCACGACGGACGGGACGATAAAGTCACAGAGACCGGGGTTGTCCGCGGCATTCAAGGGAATGGCGAGACGCGACGATTCTTCCCTGACCTCCCGGTTGACCTCGCCTGAGTCGGTTGCGGCGAATACGAGCGCGGCCCCTTTTAGATCGCCCCGGCAATATTCCCTCGGCACGAGTTCCAGCCTGCCCTCTCCGGAAAGCCTGGCGATGTCCTTTGTGACGACCGGGCTGACGAGTTTCACCCTTGCCCCCGACCGGAGAATGGCGTGGACCTTTCGCTCGGCGACCCTGCCTCCGCCCACGACGACACAGAGCTTGCCGGCAAGGTCGAAAAAAAGCGGATAGTAGGCGGCCATGTCTTTTATCTGGCTATCAGTATCGCCATCGAGCGACTCGCGAGAACTATGCTGTCCTGTTGCCCGATAGGCTCCTCGCGGCCCGCCGGACAGACGTCATGGGGCTCCCCTCTCGATGTGTCAATGGCGCGGTACCAGGTTTTGCCCTTCGAGCAAGGGGGAAGGGCGAAGGTTTTTTCCGTAAAATCGGCGTGAAACATGAGGTACAACGGGTCTTTCCCGTGGATCATGGCCGCGAGGCTCCGGTCCGGGCCGGTCCATTCCTTTGGCTGCCCGTCAGGGCCGTACCAGGATATGTCCTGCTCCGTGTAGAACTTCACCTCCCGGAGCACCTCGTTCCGCTTGCGGAAGGCGATCATCTCCCTGGTGAACCTGAATATGCCGCGGTTTTTCCGGAAAAGCCCCCAGTCGCACCAGGAGATCTCGTTATCCTGGCAGTATGCGTTGTTGTTCCCCCTTTGCGTCCGCCGGAACTCGTCACCGCCGAGGAAAAGGGGCACGCCCCGCGAGACGAAAAGGGTGGCGATGAGGTTCTTGATCTGCCGGATTCTGGTCGCCTCTATGTCCGGATCGTCCGATTCCCCTTCAGTGCCGTAATTATAGCTGTAATTCTCGTCCGTGCCGTCGCAATTGCCCTCGCCGTTCGCCTCGTTGTGCTTCCCGTTATAGCTCACGAGGTCGTTCAGGGTGAAGCCGTCATGGCACGTAACGAAATTTATGCTGTTCAGCGGTTCCTTGCCGGCCTTCTGGTAGATATCCGCGCTCCCCGAGATGCGGGTCGCGAGAATGCCTGTCATGCCCGGATCGCCGCGCCAGAACCTCCGGACATCGTCGCGGTAACTGCCGTTCCATTCGGACCAGCGGTGGCCGGGGAAGGAGCCTACCTGGTACGCCCCCGCGGCATCCCAGGCCTCGGCGATAAGCTTTGTCTCCCTCAATATGGGGTTCTCCGAGATCTCCGAGAGCAGGGGGGGGTTCTTCATGATCTCGCCGTCCTCGTCGCGACCCATGACGGAGGCGAGGTCGAAGCGGAATCCGTCCACATGCATCTTTATCACCCAGTAGGTGAGGCAGTCGATGATAAACTGGCGCACCACGGGATGGTTGCAGTTGACCGTGTTGCCGCATCCCGAATAGTTCTGGTAGTAGCGCCTGTCCTTTTCGAGCATATAGTAGATCGTATTGTCGAGGCCCCTGAACGATATGGTCGGTCCTAGCCGGTTGCCCTCGGCCGTGTGGTTGAACACGATGTCGAGGATGACCTCGATGCCCGCCTTGTGCAGCTCCATGACGAGCCGTTTGAACTCGGCCACCTGGCTGCCTTCGGGGACGTCCCCCGCATAGGTCGATTTCGGCGCAAAGAAGGAGGCCGTGCTGTAGCCCCAGTAGTTTGTGAGGGCCTCCCGGGTCAGCGGATTGACCCGGTCGATCTCACGTTCATTGAAGTCCTGGATCGGTAGGAGCTCGACGGCGGTGATGCCCAGTTCTTTGAAATACGGTATCTTTTCGATGATGCCCCGAAAGGTGCCCGGCTCTCTTACGCCCGATGAGGGATGGATTGTGAGGCCCCTCGCATGGGTCTCGTAGATGATGGTTTCCGACCACGATGTCTTCGGCGGCGCGTCTTCCTCCCAGCCGAAGCGGTTACCCGTTACGATGCACCGGGGCACGGAGCCCGAATTGTCCAGGACGGATGTGGAGAGGTCCTCAAGGGGGGATTGGACGTCGTAGCCTTTCGCCTTAAGGAAATCCCAGGGGGGCGTCGTTGACAGGGCGGTCGCGTAGGGGTCGAGGAGCAGCTTGCGCGTGTTGAAGCGCTGTCCCTCCAAGGGGTTGTACGGACCGTCCACGCGGTAGGCATAAAGCTGGCCCGCGACGACACCCTCGACCCAGATATGCCAGATGTCGCCTGTCCGATTGTGGAGCGGGTCGAGGTCGATCACCTGATAGGGCGCGATATCCTGAAGCCCCTCGAAGAAGAGGAGACTTACCGCCGTGGCGTTCCGGCTGAAGATGCCAAACTGTGCCCCGTCGTCGTGAAGGTGGACGCCGAGGGGGAAGGGATAACCGGGATAGGTCCGGTGAAACCGGGCGCGCCTTCCCGGCGGTGGTCGATCATGGCGGCTCTCTTTCATGTCTCTCCTATTCTAAACGTCTTCGGGTAATCCGTTCAAGAAGAAACTGGACGTAAGGCGCACGTCAACCGAAAATCCCCGACGCGGGGATCACTCACGGGTTTTCCGGACCTGCAGATCGTCGATCACCGCCTGAACGCCCCTCGCGCCTTTCGCAAGGGCGATCACCCGTTCTTTCGCCTCCGGGCTCGGCACGAACCCGGTCAGGGTCACCCGGCGGCCGAGGACAAACACCCTCACCTGCGTAATCCCCGCTCCGGCGATCTTTGCCCTGACTTCGTCGGCCATGGCGCCATCCGCGCTCCCTTGGCCCCTTGTCGTCCCCGCGCACCCCTGGAGGAAAAACATTGCGAGCGCGAGGCAGAAAAGAGACAATAGACCTCTCTTCACGCTACATATCACGGTAATCTCCGCTATACCTCCGGGGCGGCCCTCGATCCGACTCGGGAATCCCATCACGAAAACCGCATACCACTGGCCACAGGATCATCTCGGGGAAGCAGCGCTTTTCCCGGCTCGGACCGGCGCTGTAAAACCCCGTCACTAAATCTCCACACGACGTGAATGGCGGATTCTTGCGGTAATGCCTATTTGCTGTCGGACCGGTCGATCCTGTCCCTGATGCAGGCGACCAGTTTTTCCAGGTCTTCCCTTTTTAATTCCCTAAGAAAATCGAGCCCATCGTCTGTCTTGAGCAGTTCCTGTATGATCTTTATGAGCTTGTCGTTATTCATATCCCCCCGGCTGCGTTTCCACAGTCTACATAAATAATCCAAAAGCAGCCCCTCCGTCAAGAGGTTTCCTGTCTTGCCGGGAGCGACGGTTGACAAACGGTGAAACGTGTTTATGTTTAACATGATCACCAATAAAGACGGGAGGGGTGTATGACGAAAAAACATTATCTTTGCGTCGTTCTGTGTGTGTCGTTCCTTGCCCTCTTTTTGGGGCACGAGGCCTTTGCCCAGGGGACGTGGACTCCGATTCCCGTATCCGGTATCCCGGTCGACGTATCGTCGTCGGGCCAGGAGGTCTCCGCGCCCGTCGCTCCTCCCCCTCCCAATATGATGCCCCCTGCACCGCCGCCGCCGGGTAGTTCGTATGTCCCCACGGGTGGCGTATCGGAGTACGGGAGCACCGTGCTGGGGGGCACGACCCTGATGACGACCGGAACCGGCCCGATCGGTCCCGGAATGGCCCAGACAGGGTCTCCCCTGCAGTATCCGCCCTACCTGCCCCCTGAAACCCAGACGGACGCGACCCTGCGCGAGCTATACCCATCGGGAACGGTACACGTGAGGTCGGTCTCGCGGACAGATGCGGGTGTTCCGCCGGCCCCGGGGACGGCCGCCCCCACCGAACCGGCAGGCTTGGCCCCAGGCCCTGCTGCAGCGCCGCTCCCGTCATCGCCCGGTACGCCCCCTGCGGCCACGGAGGGCGCACGAAGCGGCTCGACACTCCCCTTCGGCTCCGGCGATGTGCCGGGGACGGTTGGTGGACCGGTTGGTGGAGTTGAGGGCCTTCCCGGCGGGAAGTAAAAGGCGGACGGACGATTAGGTAAAAGGTGATCGGAAGGTCAGTCATCCATCTCGGGCAGGACCGAGATGTTCTTCTGGTATTCCTTCATTACCCGCTTCGTGAACGCGGTTTTTGGCTCTGCCTTGCCGAAGGGCCGGGCCTTTGCCCTGCCCGTTCCCACGTTGTAGGCATGCAGCGCGGTGGGAAGGCTCTCAAAGTCGTCCACGAGCTTCGAAAGATGGTAGATGCCGAGCTTTATGTTCTTGTCCGGCTCGTGGAGGCACTGTTCGCCGTTCCACTTCACACCGGCGTCCTTGGCGATATACTTCGCGAGGGAAGGCTTGATCTGAAAAAGTCCCCTGGCGCCCTTCGGTGAGACGACATCACGCTTGAAGTTGCTTTCCACCTTGATTACCGCAAGGGCAAGCCGGTAATCCAGATCATGTTCCCGTGATTCATCGCAGACCTTGTGGACCACCGCCTTCAGTTTGTCCTCTCCCATGCCTACGTCCTTTCCTTTCAGATAGGCGACGATCCTCTCGACAAGGGCATTCTTGTCAGATTCATCCTTAGCCGACGCGGACCCGAGGGTGAGGCCCGTTACGGCTACGGCCGTGAGGAGAAGTATGGGAACAGTCGTCATTACGACCCTGGATCGCAAATTCACAAGATTACCCGTTTAGTATGATAGATTATGAGCTTTCGCCCAGATGCAAAACTTTTATCAGTCTACATGAAAAAAAGCGGGCGCGCAAGAAAAATCTACTCCTCCGAACTGCCTACCTTCCGCGTCCTCTCCAGAATGGCCTTGAAGGTCTTCATATCGTAGTTGGCCTTCGTGATGAAATCCTCATTCGATTCGAAGTACCAGACGAGCATCGTCTTCAGTTTTTCGAGGGGGTAGAGCTTGACGAGGTCGCGGGCGATCTTGCCCTCGTTCTCATAACGAAGGAGCGGTTTTTTCTGGAACTTGACGCGGTAGCCTTCCGCGTAGGCATCGAGCAGGAGCTTCATATCGGAAAAGTCCTGGATCTTGCCCGAATCTTCCCCGGCAATCCGTTCCTCCCCCGAATCCTTGACTTCACCTGCTTGCGCCCCGTCCTGCCGCGCGCCCGTTTCCTCCACCCCGGCCATCTCATTTTTCTGCTGCGCATACCACTCGGAGGCAAATTCCTTGTAAATGGCCTCGATCGTGAGCACGTCCCTGTCTTTCCGCGCGGCAATGAGCCTCTTCGTGATCGTATAGAAGGTGTAGACCGCCGTGTGCACGTCCTGGTCCGTTTCCTTCCCCTGAAAGACGCCGATATTCCTGAAGCGCGATATATCCACTATGGGGTATGTATTCCCGTCCACGTCGAAAAGGTAGATCCCGAAGGTTTCCTTTTCGATCTCCCCCCCGAGGTCGATCCTTCTGACGTAATCAAGGTTAACGATGCCGTGATGGTCCGTCTCTATCCACATAGTCGGTTTCACACTCCGCGTGATTCGTGACCCTGTCCGGCAGCCGGCCGGCGCCCTTGGGAGGACACGATTTGCTAGGTCATATATAATATTTATGAAAGTGCTGTCAAGTGTGGCGGATCCAGGCCGGGCGCGGCGGCCGACAGGGACGGCCCTTTAGAGTTGCGGGCGTGGTGCACGGGGGCGGTCGCGCCGGTCGCGAGAGGCGGCCTCCTTACCTCAGGCCATCGCGCCGGCTTCCGGCGATAGCCGGAAAGATCAAGGGATCAGGACTATCTTGCCGAGGACCGTCGATCCCTCGACGAGCCGGTGCGCCTCGGGTGCGTCGGAAAGGGCGATCTTCTGTCCGATGACCGGGTCGAGGGTGTGATTTTCGAGCGCGGCGACGATTGCGGCATGGATGCTCGCAAGCTCCCGTTCTCCGGCCTCAAATACCATCATCCCGAGGATCGCGGCCTCCCGGCCCATGGTGTCCCTGGGGTCGATCTCGACCGTCCCCCTGCTCCCGATGACGACCACCCGGCCCCCTCGGGCCAGCACCTTGAGGTCATGGCCCAGGTTCACGTTCGCGAGCATTTCAAGTATGACGTCCACCCCTCTCCTATTCGTGAGGGAAAGAACCTGGTCCATGTGGCGGGCGTCCCGGTGGCTCACGACGTGGTGGGCCCCGAGCTTCGCGAGCATTGCCGCCCCTTCCTCACTCCCGGCGCTCGCGATGGTGGTGATCCCCCTCGCGCGGGCGAACTGGACGGCCGCCATGCCGACGCCCCCGTCCGCGCCGTGGACGAAAAGGACGTCGGCGGGCACGGCGCAGGCGCGCTGGAAGAGGCCCCGGAAGGCCGCGCTGCACGGTACGCCGAGGGCCGCCCCCTTGGCGAAGGATACGTGCGCGGGCAGAGGATGGACGTGCCGCTTTTCGCAGAGGGCCTTTTCGGCATAGGCGCCGCTTAGTGTCCCCGACGTGTAGACCCTGTCGCCCGGGGCGACCGAGCTTACCCCTTCGCCTATCGATTCTACAAGGCCCGCCGCATCCGTTCCTGGCGTATAGGGAAGGGGCGGTCTCATCGAGTGCGTCCCGGTCCGTGCATAGGTCTCCACTGGATTGACCCCCGCGGCCCGCACCGCGACCACCACCTCCCCCGGACCGGGCGTGGGATCGGGCACCTCCTCGAACCGGAGGACGTCGGGCCCACCGAATTCGTGCATCCTTACGGCCTTCATGAGATCCCTCCCTTTGTTTTCAGGATATCCCTCCCCGTGGGGGGGCATGAACGTTTACAGATAATAATAGTCCCGCCCGGAATAAGACGCAATGATGAAGGCGGTGGAAAGGGGAAGGGGAGACAAATACAGTGAAAGTGGAAAGTGGAGAAGGAGGAAGGGGCGGGGGAAAGGGAAATAAGGAGAGGCAATGAGGACGGATGAATCTTCGGTAGCCAGGGCAAACGCATTTGGAAATCATCCACATATAGAGGCTAAGTAGCTTAAATACCTGATGATTTATATTTCTAGACTTCTATGGATAGGTGTGCTATCTACCTGACATCATTGATTTTA
>JBEKJU010000073.1:0-13273 GCA_050011095.1 Syntrophorhabdales bacterium | reverse complement strand
CACCCCGGTGCATGACATCACATACCCTGATCATGCCTCACCCCCGACCCCTGCCATGGCCCGGACAAGGTCCTCGCCGTGGAGGATACCGTAGACCGCCTTGCTGCCCGGACGGTCAGAGACGACAATCAAATGGTCGATCCTCTTATTGTTCATGAGCCCGACTGCCTCCGAGAGGGGAGAGCGGGGAGTGATGGTAATGGTATAGGGGAGGAGTATTTCTTTGGCCCGCGTGGAGTCGAGGTCCATGCCGAAGGCCTTGAGGATGCTCCGGGGAGAGATGATGCCCACGACCTCGTGCTTTTCGTTGACGACCACACAGTACCCGATGCGATTCACCACCATGATCTGGGCGATCTCCCTCACGGTGCAGTCCTCCCTGCACGTAATCGCGCCCCTCTTCATCAAATGCATGACGGTCTCTTCCATGGCGCACCTCCAACAATAACGTCTGGACATAGTTTCGATACGATCTCTCTCAAAGTCAAGGGTCAAAGGGGGCCGGCGCGGGTCGCCCGCGGTCGCAGACCTCTCCGACAACTGTCGAAGACCAGTTAAAGAAACGGGGGAACAGCTTGTTTTCGCACCCCTATCGCCGTTATATTAAGGGCCATATCGAAGAATCAGAGGGAGGTTTCATGCGCCATTTTTTCTATCCTGAAAGTATCGCGGTCTTCGGCGTGTCGGACCGGCCTTCCAACCTCGCGAAAAGTATAGTCGGCAATCTCTTCCGCTTCGGCTTCCGCGGCGACGTCTTCCCTATCGGGAACCACGAAGGCGTGATCGAAGGAAAACGCATTTTCACAGACCTCGCGCAGGTGGAACGGGTACCCGACCTCGCCGTCCTGCTCGTGCCTGCCTCGCGGATACCGGCCACGCTCGATGCGTGTGGGGCGAAGGGGACCCGTCACGTCATCATTGAATCCGCCGGATTCACCGAACTCGGTGAAGACAAAAGGGGGCTCGAAAACGAGATCCTGGGCATTGCCTCGAAATGGGGCATTACGCTCCAGGGGCCTAATTGCTTCGGGGCCATGAACATGGAGAACGGCGTCATTCTGCCCTTCTTCGGGTTGGATCCGGGCTCCGTGAAGGCCGGCGGGGCGTCGTTCATCGGCCAGAGCGGCGGTATATACTACGACACGTCCATACTGTGCTCCGTGGAACGTGTCGGGCTGAACAAGCTCGCGAGCATCGGCAACAAGCTGAGCCTCAACGAGAACGACTTCCTGGAATATTTGATCAGCGATGCGGGTACGAAGGTCATAGGCATGTACCTGGAAGACTTTTCGGAGGGCAGGCGGTTGATGGAGCTTGCTACGCGCACGCACAAGCCGATTGTGCTTGTCAAGGGGAACAGGAGCCGGGGAAGCAGGGAGATCGCGCACTTCCACACGACCGCCCTCGCGGGTGACGATCAGACGGCTGATGCGGCGATGGCCCAGGCAGGCGTTCACCGCGTCCGCAACCTGAGGGAGATGATAGATGGCCTGAAGATATTCTCCCTGCCGCCCCTCAAGGGGCCGAACCTCGCCATCGTGACGCGGTCGGGCGGTCATGGCGTGTTATCCGCCGACGGCGTGGAGCGTTACGGCTTCAAGCTGGCGCGATTTCCGGAAGCGCTGATGGACAAGATCGGTGAAAACAAGGCGCACGTCATAAAGATGACCAACCCACTCGACGTAGGCGACATCTATGACATGAGTACCTACCCGGGCATCGTGGAAATGATGCTGAGGGAAGAGGGCATAGATGGCGTGGTTTTCGTCAGCGCCCACAGCGCCGAGAGCGAGAACGTGCACATCGAGAGGCTTATCAGGGAGGCGGCAGCCATGTCACCCCTTTACGGGAAACCTGTGGTGCTCTGCATGGTGTCGAGCAGGGACCGGTGGTTCGCCCTGAAGGAGGCCGCTGATATCCCTGTTTTCAGCGACGTGGACGACGCGCTTTACGCCCTCTCATGGTCGCTTGCCCACTCCAGGTACCAGGTGGAGAAGGGCCTCACCGGCCCCTGGACCTGCGGCGGGGCACAGAAGAACGGCTCTTCGGGCGGCTCCGTTATCATGGACCCCGGCGAGACCTTCGCGCTCCTCGAGCGCCACGGCCTGCCCGTGGCAGCTTACATCATAGCGGCTTCCGGCCGGGAGGCGACCAGCGCGGCCGAAAGACTCGGCTACCCCGTGGCGGTGAAGATCGCCTCGCCGAACCTGCTCCATAAGACGGAGAAGGGGGCGGTCGCCCTCGACCTCAGGGACGCGAAGGCAGTGAGACAGGCAATAAGCCGCATGGAGGGGCAGCGCTATCTCGTCCAGAAGATGGCGCAACCCGGTTACGAGGTAATCGTAGGCGGAAGGCAGGACAGGGAATTCGGACCGGTCGTGGTCTTCGGTCTCGGCGGCATCTTCGTGGAGCTACTTCGGGACACGTCGATCCGCGTGGCGCCCATCGACGGTAAGACCGCCCTTGACATGATCGCCCAGGTCAAGGGCGCGGAGATCTTGCGAGGCTTCAGGGGGAAGCCGCCCGCGGACACGCGGGCCCTCTCCGACATCCTTGTCGCTGTCTCACGCCTGCTCGTTGGGAACGCCTCCATCCGGAACATCGATATGAACCCGGTGATTGTGGGGGAGGAGGGGACGGGCTGCATGGTAGTGGATGCAAAGATGGAGGTGACCGTCGCGTCGGCACGGCAGTTATAAGACTATCATTTCTCCCCGTAATTCGCGATCAAGGTGAAAAGTGCATGTACTCGATAGGTAGGCGCTATACGCCACCTGACGCCCATGCCCCGGGACACCCTGGTCTATGAAAATGGCCTGTCTTATACTATGAATGACGTGGGTCGCGCGGAGATGGCGGCCGCAGGGTGGAACCTGTGAAGAGACGCGCCTTTTTGCCGTCACCCCGGTGGAAACCGCACGTCCGGGCAGTTTGTAAGGCACTGTTTCATGGACTTGACCCGTTGTGGAAGAAGAAGACCCGGCCGGTTGAAGAGTCGAAAGCCCTTGCGGATCGAGACGAAAGGGAGACGGGTCGAGCGCCGACATGGGAAAATAGATTCGGGAGGGGAAATGCAAAGGGGCAGCGATCAGTATACCAAGGAGGGATGGACCATGCTGGGACCGGGCGGGATCGTTCACGCCCCGCGCCGACTGATGGGGCTCCCTTCTCTGGCCATGCTTCTGGTTCTGGCACTCCTTGTGTCGTGCGGCACCCCTTCCGGCCCGAACAAGGGAGAGACGGGGAAAACGGCGAACGTGCAACAGGCCGCGCCCCAACCGGGAGACGTGAGGGTGGAAGACGGCGTGGAGTACATATACGCAAAGAACCGAAGATTCGGATATACCCCCGACGAGCCGGAGTTCGTCTGGGTGAGGAAGGACGAGTATTCGCCCGGCATCTTAGAATCGCTCGCCGCGCGGATCAGCGGCAGCGGGGACAAGAAGGAGCGGGAGGCGTTGGAGGCGCGGATCGCGAAGGCCGAGGCTGAGCTCAAGGGGCAGAACCTTTCCACCGGGACGGCGGGTCTCCCCCCGCCGGTCCCTGTTTCCCCCGTCCTGCAAGCCGGGACCGGCTCGAAACTGAAGAGGCGCGTCCTCGTGCTGGCCGTGAAAGACGAGGGCCGCATCGGGGAAGGCTATCTCGACGATACGGTCATGAGCCGGATTGCCTCGGTCCTTGAGCACTCAGGGTCCGTGATCTGCGCCGATCGGGCGGCCCTTCCCTTGACCGGGGACCCCCTCACCCCCCAGGCGATGGCGGCCCTCCATCTGCAGGGGGTCCAGGCGATCATCAGTCCGCGTCTCCGGGCTCCCTCCCCGCGCCTCCTCGAGGTGTCCGTCGCCATCTACGACACGGAGGCGGCCAGGCTCCTTCGTCAGGTCTCCGCACGCGCGCCACGCGATGCGGCCGGGTCGGAAAAGGACCAGGCGAAGGCTATTGACGATGCGATCGCCCATATTCAGGACGAACTCCTCACGACCGTCCGGTCGCTCGGCTGGCACGCCCGCGTCGCCTCCGTCGACAAGGGCAGGACCTTTCTCAACGCCGGCGGGCTGACCGGCCTTAAAGAGGGCGACGTGCTAGAGGTCTTCGGGCCGGGGGAGCAGGTTATCGACAACGTCACCGGCCTGCCCATAGGAAGGCTGAAGGGCACGTACAAGGGGGAAATAGTGATCTTCGAGGTATTCGGCGTCGATGCCTCGTCGGCCAGGGTCACAAAGGGAGGCCCCTTCTCCCCCGGAGACCTTGTCTATTTAAAGAAATGAACGGAGTCTCTCGATGAGAAAAATCTTTTGTGCGGGTCTTTTGGCGCTTTTGGTCGCGTCCCTCGGTTGCTCGACCGCCTATCAGACGTATCGGGCGGATGTCTGGGGAGGGAGGAGGCTCCTCGACCGGGGCGAATACGGTCAGGCCCGCGAGGACTTCATCAAGGCGTCGCGGGCGCAGCCGGACGAGCCCGCAGCCTATGCCCTTGCGGCAACGGCGAGCTACAAGATGAACGACATCGACGCCGCCTCCAGGTTGATCGGAGAGGCGGCGAGGCGGGATAGCCGCGGCGACGCGCATGTCCGCATACTGGGGTACAGGGCCCTCATCCTGCTGAAACAAGGGAAGGAGAACGCTGGTCTCGATGCCCTCCACGACTATATTGCCGCCTACCAGCACGAGTACGGCCCGCAGAACGTCCGGCAGGTTGAGGGGATGTGGCGCCGCCGCGAGGTGGACATGGTTTCCCTGGAGAGGTTCCTCGATGACGAGATAAGGATCTACGAGGCCGACATGGACCAGTTCCGCCGTTCCGGAACAGGGTGGTTCGCCCAGAGGTACGGGACGCCGACACCCTCCATCCGCGACTAACCGTGGGGAAATCGCGGAACCGCTTTTTTGCCTTCCATCCTGGGGGAGGGACGCTCGGGGGCGGCGATATTTATCACACTTGCCCGCGGCCCGGTTGTATAATTTGTAGATGAAGCTCGCCTGGATACCGAACGTGCTCACCTTGGGCAACCTTGCCTGCGGGTTCGTCTCCGTCATATTTTCGAGCGCCGATTCCACCGAGGGCTACGCTGTCGCCGCGATCCTGATCCTCTTCGCCGCGCTGCTCGATGGGCTGGACGGCCAGGTAGCCCGCTGGCTCCGGGTAGCAAGCCCGATCGGAGAACAACTCGATTCCCTGGCGGACAGCGTCGCCTTTGGTGTCGCGCCGGGTTACCTTGCCTACAGGGCGTACCTCATGGGCATCTCTGTTTCAGTCGCGGGCAGGCCGGTCGAGTTCGGTATTCTCATGGCCATGGTCTTCCCCATCTGCGCCGCCTACAGGCTTGCCCGATTCAATGTGCACTCCTCCCCCGATTCCTTTACCGGCCTCCCCTCCCCCATTGCGGGGATCATGGTGGGTCTGGGGATCCTGTGTTTTCCGGCCCGCACCATCCCTCGACCGCTCTTCGCGTTCCTCTTTTGTCTCGTCGGGTTCCTCATGGTCTCAACCGTCGGCTATTCAAAACCCCAGTCGTTTATCCTTAAGAACCTCCAGGGGCTCAGAATGGCATTGCTCATCGTCCTCATCCTGCTCCTCCTCTTCCTTTTCAGGTTCTGGGTCATCCTTATCCCTGTCGCCGTCTACGTCCTGTCCGGTCTTCTGGGCTGGCTGATACATTTCATCGAGGAACACCGTTACTGACTTGGCCGCTCATCCCTCGCGTCGACGCGAAATATGGGCGATAACCATAAGTAATGTAAGATAGGAGGCGAACCATGATCGACATCGTGCGAACAAGGCGTAGCGTCAGGAACTACGAAAAGAGGTCGATCGACCCCGCAGCCCTCGCGATAATGAAAGAGGCGGTGCTCCGATCCCCCTCTTCCCGCGGCCTCAATCCCTGGACGTTCGTTTTTGTAGATGACGCCGATACAGCTCCATCGGCTTTCACGGGCGAAGGAGGAGGGATCACATTTTCTCGCGGACGCGGCGCTCGGCATCGTTGTCTGCGGAGACGAGTCGAGATCGGATGTATGGGTAGAGGACTGCGCCATCGCCGCCATAGTGGTCCAGCTCACCGCCCATTCCCTGGGTCTCGGAAGTTGTTGGATCCAGATCAGGAAGAGATTCCATTCGGGGGAAAAACCGGCGGGGGAGTATGTGCAGGAGGTCCTTGGCATACCGAAGAACCTGTTGGTGGCCTCCATCATCAGTATCGGCTACCCGGCCAGGGCCACGCCGTCGAGGCCCGCGACGCAGCTCGATTACGGAAAGATACACTATAACCGGTACGGCGCTTCGTCGCGCCCCTGAAGTCGGCCTGCGCCTTCGGCCGACCCGGCATCAGTCCTGTTTTCAGGACGGGCGTCCTGTTTCCGGCAGTGATGACCCCGCCCGCCCCGCCCCGCCTCCCTTTGCGCGTTTTCGGAAAAGCGGCGCAATAGGCCGGAAAAAGGGAGGCCGCGGGCAACAACGGGTATGGCACTGTTCTTGCTTTTTATTCCTATGATTATGAAGTGCGGGTGTGACCCTTGGGACCCAACACCGGGCCGCCGCAGGGAACGTGGCGGATCCGGCGGGAATCAGGCGATGAAGGCAGGAATCAGGGACAGGACGGAGGTCGGTCATGCGTTCGGACAAATACCTTTTCATGGGTCTTCTTGTCACGGTATGGTTCATCAACACGTCGATGACCGGGGACGCCACGTCCTCCGGCATCCGGCTCGGTCTGGGCATGAGCCTTGTATCGCTCCCTGTCTGGGCATTGATCGGCTCGGCCTTTTCAAGCGTCGGCCTATTCCTTCTCAGGCTCGTGAGGGTGGATATTACCGGCTTGAGTCTCTGGCAA
Organism: Syntrophorhabdales bacterium; assembly: GCA_050011095.1. GTDB lineage: Bacteria > Desulfobacterota > Syntrophorhabdia > Syntrophorhabdales > WCHB1-27 > JBEKJU01. The sequence goes on along the minus strand of JBEKJU010000073.1, from coordinate 6,443 downwards.
AAGGCTGATGTCGGCCTTGCCCTGGCCGTTATCCTTAAACCGGCCCTTGGCATTCCCTTTTGATCAACCCCTCCCCTTGGCGGGCCTTTCCCCCCGGAAGGCCCGCCATCATTCCCGCTTGGGCAGGGAGAGGCCGTTCATAAATTCCTTCTGAAATCCCTTCTCCCTGGCCAGTTCGATATGAATCACCCCTGGGGCGATGGTGTCGGCCTCCGCCCGCTTTTTTCTGTCGAGAAGGGCGAGGTAGGCACCGTGGCCCGCCGCATTCCCCACCACGAAGATCCGCGAGGGATCGCAGGGCGGGAATAGACCGATGGCAAGGGCGCTTTCCTTGTTGATGTGCATGCCGAAGGCCCCGGCGATCACCATCCTGGTTATCGAGGCTATCCCAAGATGGCCCATGAGCACCCTGCACCCTGCACAGAGGGCCGCCTTCGCGAGCTGGATCTGGCGCACGTCCCGCTGGGTCAGCACGATATCGCGGCCGGTCAGCGTTTCATCCTTCCAGACCAGGACGAACTCCATCACGCCGGAGCCCCCCCTGCGGAGTCTCTTCACGCCCCGGTCCGGGTAAAAGGCCCCGTCCTGTCTGAGAAGGCCCGTTGTATACAGACCGGCAACGGCATCGATGATGCCGGAGCCACAGAGGCCCACCGGGCAAGCGGCCCCTCGTGCCCGCTTGCCCGGTCCTCGACACCCACGACAGCGTAATCGACCTCGAAGGTGGCGGGGTCGATCCGCACCTTTTCTACGGCGCCTTTTATCGCCCTCATTCCGCACGAGATGTGCGCCCCTTCAAGGGCCGGTCCCGTGGCGCACGAACACGAGAGGAGACGGTCCCTGTTGCCGAGGACGATCTCGCCGTTCGTGCCGAGGTCGATGATCAGGGAGACTTCCTCCCGTTTATGCGGCTCGTCGGACAGGAGGACGGCCACGTTATCGGCGCCCACGAAGGCAGCCTCCACGGGGAGCACGTGCACATAGGACGCGGGGTTGAGTGGCATGCCGAGATCGCGCGCCTTGATATCGAGGGAGCGCTGCACCGCTGGCGCGAACGGCCACAGGCCGAGACAATCGGGCGGTATGCCGAGTGCGATGTGGTGCATGACCGTATTGCCGACGACCGTGGCGTCAACGATGTCGGCGGGCGCAAATCCCCGGTCCTCCGCCATTTTTTGCAGGAGCGTAGTGACGGAGCCGACGAGGTCCGTCTGCATCCTCTTCACGCCCTCGGGATGGGTGGACGAGTAGGAGATGCGCGACATGATGTCGGCCCCGAAAAGCACCTGGGGGTTGGTGAGGGAGCCCGTGGCGATAATCCGCCCGTCCGTCAGGTCACACACATAGGCCGCGACGGTAGTCGTGCCGATATCGAGGGCCAGGCCGAGGCGCCCCGTCTCCGATCCGGAAAGCACGCCTATGATCTCCCTCTCCATCCAGACGAGAACAGTCACCCTGCCCTGGAGGTGGTCTCCACGCGCCCTTCCGAGACCCCTTAAGACCGTCACATCTATGGAGAGACGCTTCAGCCCGTATTGCGCCGCCAAATGCCCGGCGATGCGTTCGAAGAGGGCCTGCCCCGTATCCCCGCCGGAAAGGTCAAGGGCATACCCTTTGACGGAAGGGACGATTGCCCCGGACCTCCCCGCAAAGGGCTTTTCCGCGGCCCCCGCTCCGAGGACGCTCTCCCCCGGCACGAGGACCGTGATTGCGCCCTCGATGCGCATCATGCATGCCAGCCTGTATCCGAGCGCCTTGTCGGCGGGGGATATCAGGCCGGATTCCTGCTCCGTAAGGGCACCGGGGTCCCCTTCCATGACGCGGACCCTGCACCCGCCGCAGAGACCCTTGCCGCCACACGGGGCATCGACATAGATGCCTGTCTCCCTTGCCGCATCCAGAATTGTTTTTCCCTCTGTTCCTTCGACAACCTGCGATGACGGGGCAAAAACGATGCGGTGGGTCTTCCTGGGCATACCTTCTCCGTTCATGCCTGACGGGACAGGGGCGACCGGGCCGCCTGCGGCGCGGCCGGCCGATATCCCGGGGGTGCGGGCCGGCGCAACCATCGGTTTATCGCCGTGGCCCCGAAGAGACACATCCTTGCGCGCGAGGCCCGTGGGGGGGTGTGGCTATGACCCTGGGCGGATCGACAGACACATCCTTGCGCGCGAGGCCCGTGGGCGAATGTCACGTGGCGGAAGCCGCCCTGACCCTTCTGCAATACGCCGTAAGCCGCCTTGCCCGCGGATCGCGGCCCATCAGAAGATCCGTCGCCATGATGTAGGGTTTCATCCTGGCCGCGTTGGCGATGGCCGCGTTGAGACCTGCCCGGATGGCGAGAGCGAGGAAGACGGCGTTGATGGTCGTCCTGTCGGGAAGACCGAAGGAGACATTGCTCGCCCCCAGCACCAGGTTGAGCCCCCACTCCTTTTTCACCATCTCCATGGTCCTGAGGGTTACCCCCGCCGCCTTCTCGTTCACCGCGCTCGATTCCGCCACGCAGTCGACAAGTATATCCTCCCGGGGGATGGCCATCCCGTCCGTCCGGCTCAGGATATGGCGGACGACCTCCAGCCTTCCGGCCGGCTCCTTCGGGATGCCCGAGGCGTCCGAGGCAAGCGCGATGATCGCTGTCCCATATTGCTTGACGAGGGGGAGCACGGCATCGAGCAGACGATCCTCTCCCGTAACGGAGCTGACAATCGGCTTGCCGCAGCCCGCCCGGAGGACTTTTTCCAGGGCCTCGGGATTCCTGCTTTCGAGGCAAAGGGGCACATCGACGCGCTCCACGACCGCCCGCGCCACCATAGGCAGGATCTCCACCTCATCGATGCCGAAGGCCGCGACGCTCACGATAAGGACGTCCGATCCCGCTTCCACCTGTTCGAGCGCCTCCTTGCGGATGGGCTCCATATTGCGCGCCGCCATCTCCTCTTTGACCGGGCCTTTACCGAAAGGGTTTATCCGTTCGCCCATGATGACCGTGGGGAGCCCCTCCCCAATGACAACCGCCTTTCCCCCGGGACCTCGAAGAGAAGTTTCCATTTCGTTCGACCTCCACCTGTTCCCGTCGATTATCTCGTGATGCGCCGGTGTAGGCCCGGCCCATGTATCAATGTCTGATGCCAGTGCTCACATAGGTTATAAGGGGGCTCCCCGACCTTGTCAAGATGACGCAGCGAGGCCCGCGGCTCCTTTCCGGCGGGCACAAATAACCATATTAACCCGCAATTAACAAAAGCTTAATGCTCCGGCAACAGTCGGATAATAGGCTTTAGACCGTGCCACCGATAGGTTCGACGGTTCCACAACATCTTTCAGGAAAGGAGGAAGAAATATGACACAAAAGTTGCCGGTATTTTTTGTCGGATTCTGCTGTCTTCTTTTTATGCTGGCCGGTCCCGCCGTGGCGCAGACCACGACGACCATCGACACCCTGGAGAACCAGATCAGGGATCTCCAGAAGCAGCTCGATGCCCTTAAGACCGCGCCGCCGCCCCAAACCGCCCCCGCCGCAACTAACGCGCCATCTCAAACCCCATCTTCGCCGGGCAGCGGCAGGACGGTGTTCACCACCACTGACGTGAAGGTGACCCTGGGCGGATTCATCGAAGCCGCGGCCATTTATCGCAACCTTTACACGGGCTCGGACGTCAACTCGAAGTGGAACCTCGGCGGTGGGGGCTTTCCGTTGCGGAATTCCCCCAACTACTACATGGACGAGTTCCGCGAAACCGCCCGCCAGTCGCGCCTCTCGCTTTTGGCCCAGGGACAGGACGATTACGCGTCGCTCGCGGCCTATTTCGAGCTCGACTTTCTCGGAGAGGGCACCTCGGGCAATTCCCAGGAGAGCAACAGCTACAGTCCCCGTATTCGTCAACTCTATACAACCTATGACGCGTGCGGCTGGCACCTCCTTGCAGGCCAGAGCTGGAGTCTCATCACCATGGATAAGACCGGCATCGTGCCGCGCCAGGAGAACATACCCCTGACGATCGACGCCCAGTACGTACCCGGCTTCACGTGGACGCGGAATCCCCAGGTACGGCTGGTCAGGGACTTCGGCAGCATGGTCTCGGTCGGCCTGTCGGCCGAGGCGCCCCAGGCGATCATCACGGGGGGAGGCCTGAAGTCGGGCAGCAGCGTCAATTACACGTATCAGCTCGCCAACAAGAACGATTATGCCTACGTCACGGACACGACCACCAATTCCAACATGCCCGGCAGCCTGTCCCTGGATCAATACCCCGATATCGTGGGCAAGGTGGCCATTGACCCCGGCTTCGGCCATTACGAGGTTTACGGCCTGGGGCGGTTCTTTACCGACAGAACCCTGGTGGCCGGCAGCCGCGACAACAATACGGCCGTCGGCTGGGGCGCGGGCGGCGCAGTGCTGGTGCCGGTTGCACCCAAGCTGGTCGATTTCCAGGGAAGCCTGCTTGCCGGCCAGGGCATCGGCCGTTATGGATCAGCCGGGTTCTCCGACGCCGTGGTCAATCCCATCACGGGCAAGCTCGATCCCATCCACGAGGTGGAAGTCCTGCTAGGTCTGGTGGCCCACCCTACCGACCGCTTCGACCTTTACGGGTATGCGGGCATGGAGAAGGTGTCGAAACAAGCTGTCCTCAGCACATTCGGGGGCTTCGGCAACCCGAACTACGCCTCTTCGCTCCTGAACCAGGAGGGGTCCACGGCAAGCACCTCGAATGTTGAGGCCTCCGGCGTTCAACAGGCCACAATCGGCGCCTGGTATTCCTTCTACAAGGGACGCTTCGGCCTCCTGCGCGTCGGTTTGTCCGATTCCTACAGTCATCTTCGCATCTTCGGCGGCCCACGGAACGAGAACATGAATGTCGTCATGTCGAGCCTACGCTATTATCCATTCTGAACCATCCCACGGTCCCCATGGCTTGTCCATGGGGACCGTGGGTACACCCCTCGACCCTCAGGGTTTCCCGCGCAGGCCGTGAAACCGCGACTTGTCAACGGACGCTCCCGCGCTTACATTCATCAATGGAGACACATGAAGCCGCCACGGTTTTGCAAAAAATCAAAACGAGGAGGTTCGGACATGAAAAGGGCGCTTCCGCTGATTCTGCTGTGTATTCTTGCGTTCGTATTCCTGGGTCAAACCCTCGCGCAGGGGAGTGCTGGCACCGGGCCCGAATGGAGCAAAGAGGTATTCATGAACCAATTGTCGACTGCCAAGGAGATGACGTTTACGGGTCAGGTGGTTGCCCACGATCCGCTGTGCCATTGCCTAGTCGTGAATACCCCCAAGGGAGATCTTACCCTCATGGATGACTACGCGAAGTTCATGGAGGAGTACAACGAGGCCAAGGGCCTCAAGATCGGGTCGCGGGTAACGGGAACGTACAAGACGGTGAATCACATCCATTATCTCACATCGATCTCGTATGCCACCAAGTGACGAAACCATCCTACGGGTTATGGGACTTCGCGCATTGAGGGGGGATCGGCCTCCCTCAATGCGCGCCGCAAGAGGGCTGTAAAACATACTCCCACAAATCGTTTGACACGCCGTTTGCTCCTGTGCTATATATTCGCTCTGGGGGGCAGTACCAATTTTCACAAGCAATGGCGTCTTTGCGTGACACGATGAATAGGGCCACGCACCGCCCTAGGGAGCGCTCGTCGCCGGATTCCCCACGGTTTTATTCTGAATGCAGCCCCAGGGATTCCTGATAGCTGCATAATCAACCAAAAAGGGAGGGCATCAAAACCATGGAAGCGGAAAAACTTGCGAATCCGGCGCCTCTGGGCCTGGCCGGCTTCGGCACGACCACGATCCTCTTAAACATCCATAACGCGGGCTTCTTTCCCCTCGGCTCCATGGTCCTGGCAATGGGCCTCTGCTACGGGGGTCTCGCCCAGATCATCGCGGGCATCATGGAGTTCAGGAAGGGCAACACCTTCGGCGTGACTGCCTTCGCCTCGTACGGCCTCTTCTGGTGGACCCTTGTCTTTATACTTGTCTTCAAGAACCTCCCGGGCGTCACGCCGGCGTTCATGGGCTGGTATCTCTTCGTCTGGGGCGTCTTCACCTTCTTCATGTGGTTCGGCACCTGGGGAAAGAACCGGGTGATACAGTTCGTCTTCCTCAGCCTCTTCATCCTTTTCTGGCTCCTCGCCATCCGGGATTGGGCGGGCAACGCCACGATAGGGGTGATTGCGGGATATGAAGGCATTGTGTGCGGGGCTTCCGCGTTCTATCTGGCAATGGCGGAGGTTGTGAACGAGACCCACGGTAGAACCGTGCTTCCCATAGGGGAGCCGAAGGTTCTTTGAACAGAATAGAAGGTGGAAGGCGCGCGCGGCCGTTTGTTCCGGCGGACTGATACGTTCGGGGACTCCGGGGCCGAAGAACGCAAGGCGCGCCGGTCTCATCCGCTGCGACTCCTTTCCGGATGAGGCGACCA
>JBEKJU010000072.1:0-13283 GCA_050011095.1 Syntrophorhabdales bacterium | reverse complement strand
ATGGTGGATCAGCTTTACCTACAACGGACGGCAGGTAAGGCAGTCCACCGAGACAGATGACAAGAAAGTGGCGGAAAAGATTTATCGCAAGGTGATGACCGAGGTGGCCGAGGGAAAGTGGTTTGAAGAAGCGACGAAGGTGCAGGAGGCTACCTTCCAGGAGATGGCGGATGACCTTTTCGACGACTACAAAATGAACCTGCGCAAGTCGCTCTGGAGGGTCGAGATAAGCGTCAGGCACCTGGAGAAGCATTTCAAGGGCTTTCTGGCAAAGGAGATAGCCACGCAGGGCATCCGGCAGTATATCTCAGCGAGGCTCGGACAGGGGGCGAAAAACGGGACGATCAACAGGGAGCTGACGACCTTGAAGAGGATGTTCTCGCTGGCCGCAAAGCAGACGCCTCCAAGAGTGATGGCCACGCCGTATATCCCGAAGCTGAAAGAGGCTAATGTCAGAATCGGATACTTCGAATACGGCGAGTACGCAAGGCTGAAGGACACCTTGCCTGACTACCTTAGGCCGGTGCTGATAGCTGGATACTACACGGGCATGCGGAAGACGGAGATTCTCTCTCTGACCTGGCGGCAGGTGGATATGGCCGAAAGAAGCGTAACCCTTGACCCGGGCACGACGAAGAACGACGAGCAGCGCATGGTCTATCTGAGTGGCGAGCTTTATGCCGCGATCCGCAATCAGAAGAGGATACGGGACAGCCTGTACCCCACCTGCCCCTATGTGTTCTTCAGGGAAGGCCAGAGGATAAAGCACATACGGAAGGCATGGGCCAGCGCGTGCGAGGCCGCGGGAATCGAGGGCAAGCTCTTTCACGACCTCCGAAGGACGGCCGTGCGGAACATGGTCAGGGCCGGCGTGTCAGAGAAGGTCGCGATGAAGATCAGCGGCCACAAGACGAGGGCGGTCTTCGACCGGTACAACATCGTGAACGAGAAAGATCTCAGGGATGCCTGCGAGCGGGTATCCCGATTGGTCGAAAAGGCCGCCAAAGACCTGCGCCGCGATCAAAATTATCACAAATTTATCACAATAGACGGTGGGGGGTAAAAGTGTGCATCTATTTCCGTACATTGCTTGCTTGTAAGTTATTGATATTATTTAATGGCGGAAGTGCATGGGAATCTAACCCACGCACTACAGCCTTGTCTGAGAATACTCATACCATAGTGATCTGATTCTACCCCTCCAGGTATTTATTGAACCATTCGACACACCGGCCCAAGGCATCCTTGGCATAGGGCTCGAAGGTGATGGCGAAATAGCCTGCTTTCGCAAAACGGCGGACTACATCCTTGATGTGCTCGTGCATGCCGAAGACCTCGGGGATAACCAGGACTATGGGGTATTTGCCGGGGGCAGACGGATGGGCTTCATAGACAGGTACCGAAAATCCTCCGGAAGACACCTTTGAATCAACCGCAACAAGTCCGCCGGCAAGGGTCGCGATGATCTCTCCTGCTACAAAGCTCGACGCGGCGGCATAGCCGGCGAGGCCTATACCCGCTGCGGTCATCCGTGTGACAAACTGCCGCCCCGACATCCCCTCGTACGCATTGGCCAGCCAATCTTCCACCATAGTTACCTCCATATCTTTAAGGGCCTCAGGGTCCCTTACCACAAATATAAGGGTCGGATTGGCCGAAGAAACGACGAGATCAATTTGGGAAGAACTGTGGTAAAGCCCGGCGCTCCCTGCATTCTCCCCGGTGGGAGCCGTCATACCATCCAATCGTTTTTTTCTTGCCAGACCGCCAAAATATGTCGTATGAAGCCATTCATCACCGTACAATTGGTGCAAGGGGGGGCATGAGGAAGGCTGAGCTTGTGGCAACATTGGCTGAATCATCTTTAACTTTTGCAACAATTTGTTGTACATTGAAGGGACCGAGCGGTCCGGACCCGCGAATGCGGCGGGACCGCAATTCCCGATGAAGCAGGGGACCATTTATGAAACCTTCACGACCTTCGGCCGTGCGACGGCGCGTCAGACCGTCACCGTCCGACAAGGGACCGGAAAAGCCTTCTCGGATGACTGTCTCCAGGACCCACAAGCCCGAGGGCCTTCAACTCGAAGAATGGCAAAGACTGCTCCGAAAACAGTACGGGGAACAACAGGATTTCCGCTTAGAAAACCGGGGTGGGCATCCGATCTTCTCAGATTTTGTGGTGACCAATCCGGCAACACAAAGGAGCTACAAGGTCGCCATCAGGGGAGAAAGCCCCGGAGACAACTATTGCTCTTGCCGTGACTTTGAAATAAACAATCTGGGAGTGTGCAAGCACATCGCTTTTACCTTGAGCCGACTCAGGGGCATCAAGAACGCGAAATCACTCTTTGCCAAGGGCTACGTGCCTCCATTCTCAGAGGTATTTCTCTCGTACGGTCTCAAAAAGGAGGTCCTATTCAAGCCAGGCCTCGGGGCGCCGGCCGAGCTTCTTTCCCTGGCCAAGGAGTTCTTCGACGACGGCGGAAGGCTCAATGAGGACCGGGTAATCGAGTTTCCCCGCTTCCTCGGCCGCATCCCCAGAAACAACGGCCACGAAGTGCGTTGCTACGACGATGTCATGGCTTACGTTGCCGAGCATCAGGACAGGGAACACCGCCAAAGAGCCATCGCTGATCATCTCAAGGAAGGCATTGAGAGCCCCGTCCTCGAGAACATATTGAAGGCCGATCTCTACCCCTATCAGAAAGAGGGCGCGCTCTTTGCTCTATCCGCCGGCCGCTGCCTCATCGGAGACGACATGGGGCTGGGGAAAACCGTCCAGGCCCTTGCGGCGGCGGAGCTGATGGCTAAGTTCTTTTACATAAGCAAGGTGCTGATCGTCTCTCCGACGTCCCTCAAGCACCAATGGAACGATGAAATCCGGACCTTCACCGACCGGAAAGCCACGGTAATAGAAGGCCTCACGCACCAGAGGGCCGCGCTCTACCAGGATGATGCCTTCTACAAGCTCGTGAACTATGAACTGGTCTGGCGCGACCTTCACATGATTCATCAATGGGCCCCGGACCTTGTTATCCTTGACGAGGCGCAGCGGATCAAGAACTGGAAGACCCGGACCGCCGCGTACATCAAACAACTGGAATCCACCTTCGCCATCGTGCTGACGGGAACTCCCATCGAAAACAGGATAGAGGAGCTTCACTCCATCATGGAGTTCATAGACCGCCACCATTTTGGCCCCCTCTACCGTTTCATCCATACCCACAGGGTCATCGATGAAGGCGGGAAGGTCATAGGGTATCAGCATCTCGAATCGGTGCGCACCTCTCTGGAAGGCGTCATGATCCGCCGTAAGAAGGATGAGGTGCTGAAGCAACTGCCCGAACGGGTGGACAAGCACTTCTTTGTGCCCATGACAAAGGAGCAGCGGGAGATTCATGACGAAAACTATGACATCGTCGTGCGTCTCGTGGCGAAGTGGCGGCGCTTCAAGTTTCTCTCCGAGGCTGACCAGCGCCGCATGCAGATTGCCCTCAGCATGATGCGGATGGCCGCTGACAACACCTTCCTCGTGGACAAGAAGACCATCCACGGCCCGAAGATCGAGGAGTTGGCTGTCCTTCTCCGGGAAACGGTCCTTGAGGGCGGGGAGAAGGTCGTCATCTTCAGCCAGTGGCTCCGCATGACGCGGCTGGTGGAAGGGGTGCTCAGGGAAAACGCCATCGGCTATGCGCACCTCAACGGCTCCGTGCCCTCAAGGGACCGCAAAGACCTGATGACGCGCTTTCGGGAAGACCCGAACTGCATGGTCTTTCTCTCTACCGATGCCGGAGGAGTGGGCCTCAACCTCCAGAGCGGCTCCGTAGTGATTAACATGGACATCCCGTGGAACCCCGCTGTTCTGGAGCAGCGCATCGGGAGGGTTCATCGCATCGGGCAGCAGCGTATGGTTCGGGTCGTCAATTTCGTCACGAGCGCATCCATCGAGGAACGGATACTGGACCTCCTGAAGTTTAAAAAATCCCTCTTTGCCGGCGCCCTGGACGAGGGGGGAGACGACGTCGTCATGATCGGCGAAGGCCAGTTCAAGAGATTCATGCAGACCGTCGAGACGGTCTCCGACAGCCTCAAGAAGCCCGATCCTCTTATCGAGACGCAGGAGGAGATCGAAGCTGCCCTCGACGAGGAATATGTGGACCGAAGCGAAGCGGAGGAGGTCCAGGCTGATTCTCCAGCGACGCCGGAGGGCGTAGGACCCCCGGTCACTGCCGATGCCCTTCCTTTGAGCCGGATCCTCATAAAAGGCGCCGAGTTCCTGACCGGTCTGGGCAGGGCGATGGCTCGGGGCACTGCGACGCCTCAAGAGATCGTAGAGGAGCGGGTGCAGGCCATGGTCGGCAGGGATGAGACGACCGGGAAGCCCTATCTAAAACTCCCTCTTCCGGAGCCGGAAGTGGTGCAGGAGATCTTCACTGCCTTGGGCGGTCTGGTGGCAGGGTTTCTTGGCGGACGGGCGGGACGGGAAAGAAAGTGAGCAGTTGAGCGAGAATGAAGTATGTTGGGGGTTGGGAGAGAAAAGGACACTTGGGTAGTTGAGCAAGTGCAGCGGAAATCAGGGAATGCGACATGGATGAGCAGAAACTGATTGAGAAACTTCGAAGAATTGAGGCGCTCTATGCCGGCGCCGCGACTTCCGGCGAGCGGGTTGCGGCCGCAAATGCCCGGGATCGCATCCGCGAAAGGCTCCGAATACTGAAGATTGGCGAGGGATGACACCGGATATGGGGGAGGGTGAAGGATGAGGGATGCAGGAGTTACGCGCCGGAAAGTGAGGATTGAGTGTAGTGAGACTGCTACCCTTCGGATGACTCGTATAAATTTATGCTTGGTGAGGAAATACAATGGACCGTATGCCAATAGTGCTTGTCGTGGCTACCATGGATACGAAGGCGGACGAGGTGGCTTACATACGAACTTGCCTCAACGAGGCAGGTGTGAACGCCCTGCTTATGGATGTAGGTATCCTGGGCAAGAGTCCGATTGATGTGGAAATCAGCCAGGATGATGTCGTCGGTGCGGCCGGCTATGCGCTGGCCGACGTTCACGACCTAAAACATGAAGGCAGGGCATCTCGGGTCATGATCGCCGGAGCAACTCGGCAAGCGCAAGAGCTGTACCAGGAAGGACGGGTTGATGCGATTATCGGTCTTGGCGGTTCGGTGGGAACGGATATATGTACAGCCGTGATGCGATCCTTTCCAATAGGATTTCCGAAAGTCATGATATCCACCCTCGCCTCTCATGATGTACGCCCATTTGTCGGTACAAAAGATATCCTCATGTTTCCCACTATATGCGATCTCAATGGGATTAATCGCATTCTCAAGAAGATCCTAAAAAACGCGGCTTTGGCAACGGCAGGCATGGCAAGGCAGGAGTTTTATGAAAGCGACAACCCGAAGCCTCTTGTCTTCATCGGTACGCTGGGCACCAGTGAACCCTCTGCCCTCAGAATAAAGCAAGCAGTCGAGGCAAAAGGACGAGAAGTAATAATCTTCCATACTACGGGCATCGGCGGTCAGGCTATGGAAGAAATGATCGGCGAAGGCCAGGCCGGCATAGTGGTTGAGATATCTGCTCAAGAACTTGTTGCCCATCTCTTTGGAGGCGATTACGACGCCGGGCCTGATCGGCTGTCAGCGGCGCTGAAACGGGGCGTCCCAACCCTCCTGGTTCCGGGATGTACCGACTTTATTGTTTCAGGTCCCATAGGAATTGCACAGAAACAGTTTCCGGACAGACAATATCATCGTCACAACGCCGCAATCACTGCCGTCCGCACGCTACACCAGGAAACAGAAACGGTGGCGCGGGCCATGGCCAAATCCTGCAATGAGGCCAGGGGTCCGAGGGCAGTCGCGGTGCCCCTCGGCGGCTTTTCAGGGTTTGATCGTCCAGGAGGTCCCTTGTATGACCCGGAAGCACCGAAGATCATGGCTGAGGTATTCAAGGAGGCGCTCGGCCCGAAGACGCCTTTGCACGTATCGCCTCACCATATAAATGACCCCGCCTTCGGTGACCTCCTCATCGATATCGTCCAGTCTTGGATAAAGAATTAGAGGAGGCAGAGGGGTCAGCCCTGACAAGGGGCAGTAAGGAAGGAAACGAAGGGCGGCCAGGTTCAAGTCACAAGGGCGGGGACGGCGAAAGGGGCATGCTGCAATTATTCAGTAGTGGCCAAAAAATGATTCACGTTCCTTCCTGAAACACTCAGAATCCGACTTATCAACCGTCTCATAATTGTCTTGTACGCCGTCATTCCGGGATGAGCCGGAATCTAGGGCTTTTCTGGATGCCGCGACCCGCGAGCGGGTGCCCCGGTCCGGCATGACGACACTAATACGAGACGGTTAATACCAATAAGCTGAAGATTACGGGTGGCATCCCGGGTTTCGACTTCCGGGCGGAGTACGGGAGAATCAATGCGATAAAGTCTATTCTGTTAAATACAGCGCGTGTCATTCTTGGGCTCGAAAAACAATGGCTATTTCCAAAATGTTTTATACCTTGATTTGCCATGCCGTCATGATTACCTATGCATTATGGGATATCGCTGCCTCTCGCGCCGAACAGGAGTGAAATGGGGATAGTTAGCGGCTGATTCCGGAAAGGAGCGGGAAAAGTGAATCTTTCCAACTATTAATCGGCCCATAGTCATCTGTCATAAGAGTTGTTCGGGCAACAGGCCACTAACGGCCGATCCCCAAGTCGATGTGTATTCTCTTGTTGACGGTTTCGAGCACTGCCGCGCGCAGGGATTGGCTGTCGGTCCCGAGCATGATGGCGGTCATGTCCAGCGTAAAGGCCCCCACGCGGGTACCCCGGCAGCCAGCGGATATGTTGAGGTTCACTTCCCTCCCCGTGGACGCAATCCACACCTTCAGGGTTTCCTCGCCCTCCACAAAAACCTTGATATGGCCGACGAGGACTCCATGTTCACGCGCCCAGAGGTTCAAATCGTTCACACAATCCGTCACACGGGCGATCAGTTCTTTTCCGGTGATCGTTCTGTCAAGTCTGGCGGAGAGCGAGTGGGAATACACCGACGGCTCGGGATCGGGATGGCCGTGGGCGTGCCCTCCGGTTGTGCCGGGAGGGCCTCCGTGATCGTGATCGGGCGGGGCGTCGCCGGGATCAATCATCACGCCCATCCATTTTTTCCCATAATCCGTCGTCGATCGTTCCGAAGGCCGACACCTTGTAGACAAAAGCGCGTGAATTGAGTCGCGTCACGTCATCCTCCACGGACTGCAGTGCTGCTTCATCGACCAGATCCGTTTTGTTTATCAGTATCACATTACCTTCAGCCACCTGTGTTTCCACCAGTATCGGCGAGACCGTGACAAGCTCCTCCCACCGCTCTGCGTCGACGACGGTCACGGTCCTGATGCGTTCGATCCCTCTGCCGTATTTCTTCAGGCTATCCGAGATCTTTCCCGGATACGCGAGCCCAGTCGCCTCGACGATGACCCATGCCGGATCGATCTTGTCTGCCACGTCGCGTAAGGTCGTTATCAGGTCCGCCGTCAGTTGACAGCAAATGCAGCCGGAAAAAAGTTCCTTCACGACGAGACCCCGTGATGCGAGCACCTTTTGGTCGATACCGATCTCGCCGATCTCGTTCTCGATGATAACGAGGGAAGGCCGCTCCGGCTTCCGCCTTCTTGTAAGAAAATGGGCCAGGGAGAGTATGAGACTGGTTTTTCCCGAACCGACGAACCCGCCGAAGATGATCACCTGCATGGCAACCGTTCCCGGTTCACAACTGAAGGGGTTGCGTGGCTGGCAGTCGATCGGCCTCGGCTCCCCCTCCATAGATATGCTCCATGGCTATTGTCTCTCCCGGGGGGATCAGAATAAAATCCTGGTCCCAGGGGCCGGTCAGAAGCTTTTCGATATAGTGGAGCGTTCCCCGGATCACATGGGGCGTGAGCCCCAGCTCGCAGGCGATATGCCTGGCCCTTTCGACGATGGGGTCGAGTTCATAGGCCCCGGTGTCGATGATGCCCAGCCTCTGATAGTGCCGGAGCATCGATTTATAGATCCTGGCGGCCTTTTCTTTTCCAAAGCGCTTTGCCGACGCCTGGTATTCGACCCATATATTCCTCTCGTAGTCGAGCCATCCCTTCGTAAGAAAGTAGGTCCCCGACTCGCGGGATATCTCGCTACGTTTCTCGCGCGAGCCCAGCATCAGGGTGATGCAATCGTCCACGCGGGGGAACACGAGCCGGAACTCCGGCGCCCTGAGCCCGAGCAAGGCGTTGCCGCAATAGCCGAATGCCAGGAGGGCCTGCCCGATATTGCCGATGTGGTCAATCTCGTCCTGTAGACGTTTCTTGAGCGCATCAGGGCTGACGTGCAGGCCCGACTCTATCCAGAGTATGGGGTGCCGGCATCCGGTTTTCCGCACCGCCAAGTTCAATTCGTCCTCTATGGTTCGGCACGCGACGATCACGCTGTCCATTCTTTCTTTCCTCTTTCCGCTTTATCGATTCCCCGGCCCCGGGGAAACAGGATGGTCTGGCAGAGATCGAGGCCGACCCAACTGTCCCTGGTCCAATAGTCGGCGTTCACGAACTTCCTCACCTGTTCGTTGACGAGACCCCCGATGACCACCTTGATGCCTTCTCTCAGGTTATTCCTTTGCAGTTCCTGTACGGTCAGCTTCATCGGCTCATAAGAAAGGGTGAGGAGTCCGGAAAGAAAGAGGACTTTGGATGCATGGTCCCTGGCGGCCCTGACGAAATCCAGAGGGGCAACGTCCACGCCCAGGTCTATGACCTGGAAACCTTTGTACTGCAGGAGCTGCACCATGATATTCTTGCCGATATCGTGGATGTCATTCTTGACCGTGCCGATGACGACGGGCTCACCTGGCGGCCCTTCAGAGCCGGAAATGCTTTTGATCTTCTTGAGCATCTGCGCCACGGCCGTGAAGATCTCCGCGGCCATCATGAGATCGGCCAGAAAGAACTTCCCCTGCTCGTACATCTGCCTGACCCTGATGATCCCCTCCCGCATGCCGTCCATGATATCCATGGGAAGGGTGCCTTTATCGAGCATATTGGCCACTATGGTGAGGACCCTCTCCTCGTCGAGGCGCAGCATAGCCCCTACCAGAATGCTCTGACTCATCCCATACCCCTTTTCTACAGGAACGATCTCGTAAGACCCTGAAGACGGTACCGTTCGCCGTCACATATCATGACAGACCACCCAAGGCGCTGTTCATCCGCCCCGAATACGAGCTGCTCGATCCGGAGGCCCGGTTTCCCTTCCACTGTCGCCAGGGTGAGCGCCGTGTCCCTATCGAGCAGGACCGCCGAGAACGTCACCTCGTTGCGGTTTGCCGCTAACCCCGTATGTCGTGCCACGAACTCAGGAAAAGCCGCGTAATGGATCTCCTTCTCCACGACAGGCTGTCCCTGCCGGTAAACAATGAACCGGTTATCCGTCGCGATCGGTCTGTTGTCGAGAAGATAGAGCTTCCTGAACCGTATCACCTTGGCCCTGGTGCGTATCTTGAGGACGGATGCGACGCCGATATCGGCGGAAATGACGTCGATCCCCAGGAGCCGCAGCTTTGTGTCGCCGAGCGGATTGTGCCGGCTGTCGGGCAGTTCCAGGATCAGTCGATTGAACTTGGGATGGGTGACGAAGGTCCCTCTGCCCCGGAACGATTCAATCAATCCCTCTTCGGCCAGCAGTTTCAACCCTTGTCTGACGGTCATCCTGCTGATCCCGTAAAGACCGCAGAGCTGCGCTTCACTGGGAACCAAATCGCCCGGTTTGAGGTCCCCTGAGGCGATGCGACGCCTGATGTCTTCGGCCAACCTAAAATAGAGTGGGAAAAAGGACTTGCCAATTTTCGCTGATTCCATATTCCGCCTTCGACCTGATACTGCTGCCCGGCAAAAAGGGGTAAACCTGTATATACAATACAGAGTAAAACTTATGTTGTCAAGTCCTGAATGCGGCCGCTCCGGGCTTTCCGGATAAACCTTATATTCCAAGGGAGATTACAAAACCATGCGCCGCGGGTCGTCCGTGTTTTTGCGATAAAAAAGACTTGACACGGAGGCCTCAACCATCATAGATATAGATGTATAGACATTCTCCAAAGGAGGAGCGGTTATGAGTAAACAAGACCTTATTGAGGCAATGGCCGATCTCGACGAAGACGCGGTTGTGGAGCAGGTGAAGGCCCTTCGAAACCTGAATGTGCCCGGGCTCGACATCATCGGGTATCTGCAGGAAGGGATGAGCATCGTAGGGAAGAAGTATGAGACGAAGGAGTATTTCCTTTCGGAGCTGATCATGTCCGCGGAGATCTTCAAGGGAATCTCCGCCATGCTGAAAGACGATTTCGAGCAGGCAGGCCCGCCGAAGTACGGAACCTTCGTCATCGGCACCATCTATGGCGACGTGCACGACATAGGCAAGGACATCGTGACCACCGTGGTGGGATGCAACGGTTTCAAAGTAATCGACCTCGGGGTTGACGTGCCGACCGCCAAATATATTGAGGCGATAAAGGAGCATCGACCTCAGATCGTCGGGATGTCCTGCCTCCTGACCACCGCCTTCGACAACATAAAGGAGGCCATAAAGTCCATAGGTGACGCGGGGTTGCGGAATAACCTCACAATATTGATCGGAGGAGGCCCGGTGGACGAAGCGACGCGCAGGTACGTCGATGCCGACGCGGTGTGCAAGAACCCGCAGGAAGCGGTGGAACTTTCAAAAAAATATGTGGGGGGTGACCGGGTATGAAATCGACGCGAGAATTATACGAAGAACGCCTCAACAGGATCAAGGCGGCGGTAGAATTGAGAAAGCCGGACAGGGTCCCCGTTGTCCCGCTCGCGGATTCGTTCTGCGCACGGTACACCGGCATGAAGATGTCCGAGTTTGCGGTACATGTCGAAAAGGCGCACCAGGCCATGTTCCAGACGTTCACCACCATCGGGGAGGTTGACGGCGTGCAACACGCGACGTACAGCGTCTACATGCTCAGCCTGCTCTGGCTGTCGAAGATCAAGATCCCCGGCCGGGAGCTGCCGGATAACGACCTGTGGCAGGTCGATGAGCTGGAGCTGGTCACCACTGACGATTATGACACCATTATCGAGAAAGGCTGGAACTACTTTACCGGCGAGTTCTTCAGAGACAAGCTGGACAATCACTTGGAAAAGGTGGGCCCTGTCCTTGCATATTTCCCCCAGGCCGCCAAGAACTTCGAGGATGCGGGAATCGTGCCGTTCAGCCCGGGGATTGTCACCATACCGTATGAATGCCTGTGCGGCGGCCGTACCATGAGGAAGTTCACCAGGGACCTCTTCAAGATACCCGATAAAGTGCAAGCGGTTATGGATGCGGCAATGCCCGATATCACCGAGAACGCGCGGCAGGTGCTGCGCCTGTTGAAGCCGGTGGCGTTCTGGGTCGGGGGCTGGCGTGGCGCGAGTGAGTTCCTCTCCCCAAAGCTCTGGCAGCGGTTTGTATGGCCCTACTTCAAGAGACTGGTGGAGGTCGTTCTGGAAGAAGGCGTGATCCCGGTATTTCATCTCGACTCGAACTGGGAACGGGACCTCGAGTTCTTCCGCGAGTTTCCCCGTGGCAGGTGCGTCTTCTCTCCCGACGGCTTTACCGACATCCGGAAGATCAAAGAGGTGCTGGGAGACCGCATGTGCATCATGGGTGATGTCCCCGCCGCCCTCCTCACCCTGGGCACGCCCGACGAGGTGTACGATTATGCCGTGGGGCTCATACGGGATATAGGGCCCTCCGGGTTCATACTGGCCCAGGGCTGCGATATTCCGCCCAACGCCAAGCCGGAGAATGTAAAGGCCATGATCTCCGCCGCCACCGGAAAGTAGGGACGTAGGCGCACAAAGGGACGGCTGATTGGAAAACACACAGACATAGGAAGGCGGAAAACCCATGTTGATCATCGGCGAGCTAATAAATACGAGCAGGAAGCCGGTACGCGAGGCAGTAGAAAAAAGGGATGCCCCGTATATCCGGGACATTGTGAAGGCCCAGGAAAAGGCTGGGGCGGCGTGTATCGACGTGAACTGCGGAACCTTCGCGGAAGCGGAAGCGCCGACCATGGACTGGCTCGTTGAAACGGTGCTGGAGGCAACCGCCCTCCCCTTGTGTGTGGACAGTCCCAACCCTTCAGCCCTGGAAGCGGCGCTGAAAAAAGCCGCTCACGGCCAGTGGATGATCAATTCCATCACGGATGAGGCGCCGCGGTGGGCCGCGGTGCTTCCCCTGGTGAAGAAATACGGGACGAAAATCATAGCCCTGTGCATCGAGGACGCCGGAATGCCCAAGAGCGCAAAGGAGAGGGTCAGGATCGCGGGTTCCCTGATAACCAGACTGACGGCCGCGGGGGTCGCCCTGGACGATATCTACATCGACCCCCTCGTCACGCCGATAAGTACAGGCGAACGTCACGGGGTCGAGGTGTTGGACGCGGTTCAGCAGATCATGAACGCCTACCCCGGTGTCCATACCGTGTGCGGACTGACCAACATTTCGTTCGGCCTGCCGGCGAGGCATCTGCTGAACAGGACATTCATGGTACAGACCATGGCCCGCGGGATGGACTCCTACATACTCGACCCGACGGATGAAGAGATGCGGGGGGTGATGATGGCATCACAGGCGCTCGTGGGAAACGACAGGTTTTGCAGAAGATTCATCACGGCCTTTCGGCAGGGGTTGTATGGCAAGCAAGGATGATTGCGCTCATCTCAAGGAGCATGCCTGCGGTTGGGGAGGAATTGCCGGCACGGTCGTACGCCTGTCGTGGCATCGGTCGCCCACGCATTGCACCCCCGTAATCGCAAATTCGCCGATCGGCCAAGCCGCCGATTACGAGAAAAGGTCGGCTCCCATCCGGTGTCGTTTCGGATCTGAAACAGCACGGTCCAACTCGTCCCCTTTCCCTTGAGATTCTGCCCATTTCGCGAGTTCCTGCGCCAGGCGGTTAAACGACGCTACCTGACGGGTGACGATGGAAGGCTTAAGCGGGGTTATTGTCGGTTCAATTCCAGCGGTCCGAAGGGTGCAAGAGCCATGCACTCCTGGTAACGAACTCCTGGCCGGTGAACACCACCAGATAGCGGGCCTTAAGCACAATACTGTTCACTTAACGTAGTCTTTGTGATAAAATGTGCCATCCTATCCAAGTGAGGAGCAAAGATGGCGCGAACTGTTGCAGAGCTTCCGAAGGGAAACCGCATTACGGA
>JBEKJU010000071.1:0-13315 GCA_050011095.1 Syntrophorhabdales bacterium | reverse complement strand
ACAGGGTCTATGCCGATGTGGTGGGCGACCTGACAAACTTTACCAGGGACAAGGATCCCCGGTACACGAGGTTTTTCGCCGCTCCGAGCATGAGAATCCCCTATTCGTGGGACGGCTTGAATTTTCTCGCCTCGGCAAACGTCATGGAAAGGGCATATTACACGGATCCCGCGTCCCCCCTGGGAAACGATACAGCGCATCACGAGGCGATCAACTTGCAAGGCGACATGAACGCCCAGTTTGTCAAGGAGTCGAACACACAACTCTTCAACCTGGGAGACCTCCAGAGCGTTATCTCGCCCCATCTCCAGTATAACTATACGCAGAACACCAGCTCCTTCGGGAACATCCCCTCAATAGACCCGTCCGACCGGATCTTCAATACGAACGCCGTAACCTATTCCTTCGACCATTACCTGAATGCGATAAAAGAAGACGGCCAGGTGAGAGAGATTTCGCTCTTCGAGATCAGTCAGACGTACGGTCTGAATGGGAATCTCCCCACCAACCCCTTCGTGTATCAGGGCTCGGGGAACCGCCTGTCCGAGGTGCACACCAGACTCACCCTATTCCCCACTCCCAACTTCTGGCTCGTCCATGACGACTATTGGGACTTATCGGGAAAGGGTTTACAGGAGATGGTGAACAGTGTACATTATGTCCTGCCGCCGGCGTTAGTGGTCGATGTCAGTCACAACTACGCGCCGGCCGGCGTTTTGGCGAATAGCGTGGCGCTCGACCAGATATGGTTCAGTACAGTAGTAAGATGGATGGTTTTTGACATGACCTATCAGATTACATACGATCTAATAGCGCGCACGTGGATAAACACTCTAGCCTCCCTTACCTACCACCCCGGTTGCTGGGGGGTTACCTTTTCCGTTGTCCAGAGTATAAACCCGAAGGACACGAGCTTCCACCTGTCCTTCAACCTGCAGGGCATCACCCAGAAGATCGGCGGTTATTGATAATGAAGCGTTCACATACGCACGTCATCCGGAAGGGAGGAAGGTATGATCGATGGAGTGGCGGTAAAACGCCTCAAGCTGATTCCCGATGAAAGAGGCAGGCTCATGGAGATTCTCCGTGTCGATGAGGAGCTATTTTCCAAGTTCGGCCAGGTCTATATGACCACCACCTACCCCGAGGTCGTCAAGGCCTGGCACTATCACAAAAAACAGGATGATTTCATCACGTGCGTCAGGGGCATGCTCAAGCTCGTCCTCTATGACGACAGGGAGGGCTCGCCGACGCACGGGGAGATCAGCGAGTTCTTCATCGGTGACTTCAACCCCGTCCTCGTAAAAGTGCCAAGGATGGTGTACCATGGGTGGAAGTGCATATCCCCCGAGGAGGCGCTAGTCATCAACGTGCCGACGGAGCCGTACGATGCCGGGACGCCCGATGAATACCGCCTTCACCCCCACACCAACAGTATCCCTTACAGATGGGTGCGGAAAGATGGATAGCCAACACATTCTCGTCACCGGCGGATGCGGATTCATCGGGAGCAATTTCATCCGTTCCATGCTCTCTTCATCGCCATGCAGGATCACGAACCTGGATAAGCTCACCTACGCGGGAAACCTGGAAAACCTGAAGGACCTCGAGGACGACCCCCGGTACACCTTCGTGAGGGGGGACATCGCGGACGAGGGAGACCTGGAGAAGGTGTTTGCGAACGGGATAGACGGGATAGTCAATTTCGCCGCCGAGTCCCACGTGGACAGGAGCATCATCAATCCGGACGCCTTCGTCAGGACCAATATCTACGGCACCTACCTCCTCCTCGAAAAGGCGCGCCACAGAGGGACGAAAAGGTTCCTCCAGGTGTCGACCGACGAGGTCTACGGCAGTCTGGGAGGGACAGGGAGATTCCGGGAAGAGACGCCCCTTGCCCCCAACAGTCCCTATTCCGCTTCGAAGGCGTCGGCCGACATGCTCGCCATGGCGTACCACAAGACCTTTGGCCTTCCCGTCGTGATCACGCGCTGCTCGAACAACTACGGCCCTTACCAGTTTCCCGAGAAGCTGATACCGCTCCTCATCAGCAACGCCCTTGAGGGACGCGACCTCCCCATCTATGGCGACGGTCTCAACGTGCGCGACTGGATACACGTAAAGGACCACTGCGCGGCCCTCGCGCTCGCCCTCGAAAAGGGCGTTGCCGGCAGCGTCTATAACGTGGGCGCAGAGAACGAGAGGACCAATCTCGAGATCGTCGAGCTGATCCTTGAGACCCTGGAAAAGCCGCGCAGCCTCATCAGGTACGTGGCGGACAGGCCGGGACATGACCGGAGGTACGCCATAGACAACACAAAGATAAAGAACGATCTCGGCTTCGAGACGCACGTGCCCTTTAGGGCAGGAATGGAGGAAACGGTGCGGTGGTACGTTGAGAACCGGGCATGGTGGGAGAGGATCAAGACGGGGGAATACCTCACCTATTACGAGGAATGGTACGGCGGTAGATGATACCGGGAAAGACACCTTAGCGCAACATGAAAGCAGTCTTCTTTTCCGATGCGCACCTCCCCCATAACGACGCAGACAGAATAAGGACCGTCAAGACGTTCGTGCGCCACGTGACGGAGGATGCGGATCTCGTCGTCGTCCTCGGCGATCTTTTCGACTTCTACCATGGGTATGACGGCTATATTTACCCCTTCTACAGGGAGATCATCGATCTCCTGCGCGAGCTGGCCGCATCACGGTCCGTCTATTTCGTCGAGGGGAATCACGAATTCGGCATGGGCTCCTTTTTCGAATCCTATACGGGCGTCAGGTGCGTCAGAACTTTGACCCTCAACATCGATGATAAGCATGTCTTCCTTTGCCACGGTGACAGGGTCCGGTCCCGCGGTCTGCACAAAATCCTGAAGTCCCGTCCCATCTTTTCGATCATGGACCTCCTCGGCCCTGACCGTACATGGCGGATCGCCATGGGGCTCAGACGCTTTCTTTCCAGAAGGCACAAGCTCCACAACGAAAAGGTGCGGGCCCTTTTCAGGCAATACGGAAGGCGAAAGCTCAGGGAAGGTTATGACGCGGTAATAGTGGCCCACTCGCACATGGCCGACATCGCGCGGTACGACATCAACGGCCGAAGGGCGACCTACATGAACACGGGAGACCTCGTTGCATCCTTCAGCTATGGTGAATACACTACCGGCGAAGGGTTCACCATTCAGACCTATGACGGAAGGCCGTCATGAAGAGGCAGGACGGGTGACGGGACGACGGTCAGATACTTGAAGACGGACGACCTCCGGGCCGCACGGATCAAGAGGAGGCAGGCCGGGTGAGGGAGGAGGCGATATGCGAAAGAAGTCCGTTTCTCCCATATCCATCTTTGGCGGAAAAACCAAAGACCTCTTCCCGCCCCAGGAGGCGCGTGAAGACACGTTCCTTGTGAAGCGAGCCGCCCCTCCCTTCCTTGTCAGCCTTGGTGAGGACCAGCGAAAAGCCGAGTCTGTTCGTCCTCAGCCAGTCCAGAAGCATGGTATCGAGCCGGTCAAAGGTGCGCCGGATGTCAAAAACCCACAGTACGCGCCTTATCCACTCGTTGTGGACCATATAGTCCTCGACCATCGCCTGCCAGCCTTCGTACACCCCCTGCGAGACCTTTGAGTAGCCGAAGCCGGGAAAATCGGAAAAGAGGAAGCTTGTTCTCCTGCCTTCCCTTTCCCACGATACCGTGTAGAGGTTGATGAGCCGGGTAACCCCGGGCGTGCTTCCCGTCCTTGCAACCTTCCTGGCCGCAAGGGTATTCAGGAGGGACGATTTACCCACGTTCGACCTGCCGACGAGACAGATCTCGGGCAAGGCGATATCCCTCCTTTGGGAAAGGTCTGTCACGCTCTTTGTAAAACGCGCATCAATGATACGCACGGATTTGGCCCCCTACCCTCAATTATCGGGACACCCGCTAAGCGCGGGTACCCGGTCGCCCCTCCGTGAGCAAAGCTCACGGAGTCCTCCCCTCTCATGAAAAGGAAGGGGCGGAGGCGAAAAAAGCTGCCGTTGGCTAGCGTCGCGCAATTATCGGGGCTAGCGTCGCCCCCTCCGTGAGCAAAGCTCACGGAGTCCTCCCCTCTCATGAAAAGGAAGGGGCGGAGGCGAAAAAAGCTGCCGTTGGCTAGCGTCGCCCCCTCTCCCGTGCCGCCTGTTCTTGCCTTTCATCCTTCATCGCCCGATGAAAGGGTGAAACGGTCGAAGAGGACATCTCCGATCCGTTCCTTTTCGGCAAGCGCCATGAGGAGCCTGTCGACGCCGACCGACACGCCGGCAACGGGACCGGTAATGTGGACAAGGGCGTCGAGAAACTGCTCGTCAAGCGGGAAGGCCTGCCCGCCCCGGTTCACCCGCGCCGCGTTGTCTCGTGAAAGCCGCTTTCGCTGCTCGTCGGCATCGAGAAGCTCGGTGTACCCGTTGGCGATCTCGAGGCCCCTTATATAAAGCTCGAACCGTTCCACCGTATGGTCGTTCTTCTTCTTCGCCATGGCCGCAAGCGACGCGGGCCAGTCCTTTATGAAACAGGGACCCTCTTCCCCCTCCCGTATCCGGGGCTCCACGTCCTGCACGTAGAGCATGAAAAAAAGGTCTTCCCACGTATCTTCAGGCGCCAGGCCCTGAAAACCGCGCTCCTTCATCATCGAGAAAAGGGACTGCCTGCCGAGAGGAAGGGGGTCGAAACCGGCGGTCTCGACGAAAAGGTCCCCCAGCCTGAGGACCTTAAAGGTGTCCACGGCAGGCATGCGGCCTCTCGCCCGGCTTACCGAGCGGACCAGCTCGGCCGTCTCCTCCATGGCCTCCGTGTAAGCGCCCTTCATATACCATTCCAGCATGGTGAACTCGATCGCATGGTGTTCCTCGAACTCCTCGACCCTGAAGGCCTTGCAGATCTGGAAAATCCTGTCATAGCCCCGGCCGATAAGCTTCTTCATGCCCATTTCCGGCGAGGTATGGAGATAGTGCGGGCCTGACCCACCCACATAGACCTGTAACGGCTCGATATAGGGATCGGGAGGCGCCGTGTTCATAAGGCACGGGGTCTCGACCTCAATGTATCCCCGATCCCAGAAAAACTCCCTTATCGCCCTCAGAACGAAGTTTCTCTCCCTGATCATATCCGCCTGTTCTTTCATCATCATCAACGACCCGGGGCCCGCATGCCGCCACACAGGACGCGCGTGCGGCAAACCGGGCAAGACCGCACCTTTACCTGCGCACGTATCGGGCATATGGGGCAGGACCCTTCTGCGAAAGGCTAACCCGCGCCTTTCGTGCCCGCCCAGTATCCGTCATCCATCCGGAACGCGGCGCCCTCGCTTTCCAGGACCTCGAGATGGCCGATAACCTCGGATATGCCGAGGAAACGATGCTCCCCCGTCAATTCCGGGAAAACGGCCCCGACGATGGAGAACGGCCTCTTTGGACCTCGATCAAGGATGCGGCGCACCAACTCCTTGCGTTGTTCCATTAAGTCGATCAGCTCGTCGATCCTGCCGGCCACGTCCCGGATGATCTCACCATGGCCCGGCAGCGCCGTTCGGATGGCCATCTGCCTCACCATGCGAAGAGAGGCCCGGTAGACCATAAGGGACCTGTAACCGTGCGAACCTTCGGCCGGCCTCTGGATCAGGGCATTCGAGCTGATCTCCTTGAGGAGGAAGTCGCCGGTGAAGGCGAACGTCCGATCCTCCGGATAGAGCAGGATGCACCAGGGGCTATGTCCGGGGACCGCCCTGACGAGATAGGGCGACGAACCCAGTTCCACCACGTCTCCGTCATCGAGGAGACGGGAGACAGGGACAGGACAGCCGTACTTGCCCGCCCAACTGCGCAAATCGTCGAGATACACGCGGGGCTCGCCCGGCGCGCCGGAATTCTGCATGATGGTGCCATAGTATTCCATATCCCGCTCGAACTCTTCTTGAAAATATTCGAGAGTTTTCGCCCCTCCCCTGGACGTCCACACCTCCGCGCCGGACACGTCGACAATTTCAGCGGCCGCGCCAAAATGGTCGAAATGTGGATGGGTAACGACAATCCTCTTGATGTCCCTGATCGAATACCCCAGGTCGTTCAGCGCCGTCTCAAGCTCCCGCACGTGGACGCCGCCCTTGAGGGGCGTGTCGACAAGGGTGGGGAAGGCGCCCTCAATAAAGTACACGTTTGTCTGTCCGACAGGCAATTCGCTCGATGTATGAAGCAAATGAACGTGGGCTGGCTCCATTGCGTCTCCTTGCGCGATAGCGGTTGTCAACCCTCACCGCTACCAATCGGTCCCGGCTCTTCCATATAGTATCATAATATAGCTATTACGCGACTCTCGCACCGCTTCCTACGCGGAAAGCGAGCCACGCGGCGCGTCCGGGCCCCCGGCGTCAGCCGACGGACCGGCATCATCCATACCTCTTTGATTTTGCGAACCGGTATTACCCTCTGACGAGACCGGGCAGCGCCGCCGCGTCGAGGGGCAACTCCCTCTGGGTGCCGTCTTTCATGTCGCGCACGAGGATGACCCCCCTCGATACCTCCTCGTCCGCCAAAATAAGCACGTAGTCCGCACCGAGGCTGTTGCCGTATTTCATCTGGGACTTGAGGGACCTGGACGGCTCTGCATAGGCGAGCGGCATGTGGGACAACACGAACGCGCGAAGGAGCGGAATCACCCATTCCGCGGCCCGCTCTCCCACCGCAGCGAGGAAGTAGAGCGGCGTCTGCCCGGCGGGCAGCTTATCGATCAGCAGGGCGAGCCGTTCCATGCCGATGGCGAAGCCGCAGCCGGCCACGGACGGTCCCCCCATCTGCCCGACGAGGTTGTCGTACCTCCCGCCGGCCGCAAAGGTATTCTGCGCGCCCAGGTTTGACGACGTGACCTCGAAGACCGTCCTCGTATAGTAGTCAAGGCCCCGGACGAGACGCTTGTTCACGACGAAGGGCACGCCAAGGCTGCCCAGGTGCGCGAGGCAGCGATCGAAATGGTCCCTGCACGCGTCACAGAGGTAATCGAAGAGGACCGGGGCCTCGCGGATCACCCCGGCGCATTGATCGTTCTTGCAGTCGAATATCCTCAAGGGGTTCCTGTCGAGCCTGCCCGCGCAGTCCTCACAAAGCGCCTCTTTCCTCGATTCGAGGAAGGCAACGAGGACCTTCCTGAATTCATCCCTGCACTGTGCGCATCCTACGCTATTAATCTCAATCGTGTAGTTCGTGACGCGAAGGTCGCCCAGAATGAGGAAAATCATCCAGATAAGCTCGGCGTCGGCCATCGGCCCAACGATGCCGAAGACCTCCACGTCCATCTGGTAGAACTGCCTGAATCTGCCCTTCTGCGGCCTCTCGTGGCGGAACATGGGCCCGGTGGTGAAGAGTCTGCTCGTCCGCTCCTTCGCGTACAAGGAGGTCTGGAGGTATGCCCGCACCAACCCCGCGGTCGCCTCGGGCCTGAGCGTGACCGAATCGCCGCTTCTGTCCGCGAAGGTAAACATCTCCTTTTCGACGATATCGGTCGTGTCGCCTATGCTCCTCTTGAAAAGCTCGGTCTTCTCCAGAATGGGTATCTCCATCTCCCTGTAACCGAGGAGCTGAAGATACGTGCGGGACGCGCTCTCAATGAGAGTGAACCGTTCGATCTCTTCGGCGTATATGTCCCTGAATCCCCTGAGGGCCTTGATGTGTTCCATATATATCCGTCTATCCTCCCGCATCGTGGACGGGCGATGCGATTCCCACTCCGGGAGGATTCTGTCCCGCCCGTTTATCCCGATTGTCCGAAAACCGATTTACAGCTGTATGACGCTCGCCTCGATCATCCCGTCAATAGCCCGTATCCGGGCGAGCACCTCGTCGCCGATAGGGCTGTCAACGGAGACGAAGGCGATCTCGTCGGCAATCTTCTTTTTCGCCGGGGCCGACCCCACAATGCCCCTGTCCCTGGAGAGCCCGAATCCCGCGATATTTATGTCGTTGTCGCCAATGATGGTCGCCACTTTTCCGATGATTCCCGGTCGGTCCACTATCTTGAAATGAAGAAAGGTGCCCTCGGGCACGATATCGAGCCGGAACGTGTCATATAGCACGATCCTGCCGACACCGTCCGCAAATACCGTTCCCGCGATCGATGTCTCCTTCGTGTCGGTTTTCACCTGAATGACTATGAGGTCGTTGAATTTGTCAAACTGCTCCGTCTTCGATTCCTGGACGACTATGTTCCTGTCCGTCGCGAGGTACGGGGCATTGATGAAGGTGACCGTCTCGCGGCAGGAGACTTCGAGAAAGCCCTTGAGGGCGGCTATCGTGAACGGCTGATAGCTGAAGGGCACGTCGAACTTCCGCTCGCACAGGTCCTCGTCGAAGGTCTTCCCCACCATGATGAGCCTGAACTCCGAGGTCCTTCCCTTCGAGAGCTGTGCCGAGAGCTTCCCCATTTTTTCCGCGAGATCGAAGTAGAGCTGCATCGCAGGGGGGAGCTGAGACTTCAGGAAGGGTATGTTGACGGCGTTATGGTAGGGCTTGCCGTGGAGGACGTTGTAGACCTGTTCGGCAATGATAAGGGCAACCGCGTTCTGCCCTTCCCTCGTGTTGGCCCCTATGTGGGGTGTCGCAAAAACGTTCTCCAGTTCTAGCAGCCTGTTACTTCCCGCAGGCTCCTTCTCGAACACATCGACGCCTGCCGCAAAGACCTTACCCGCTTTCAGCGCATCGTAGAGGTCGCCCTCGTTCACGATGCCTCCCCTCGCGCAGTTCACGAGGATAACGCCCTCTTTCATCAGGGCGATCTCCTTTTTCGTGATCATGTTCCTGGTGGCGGGCGTGAGGGGCGTGTGGAAGGTGATGATGTCCGCCTCCCTCAGCACCTTGTCCAAATCGTCGTAAAGGAGCACACCCACCGAATCCGCCTTGCTCTTCTTGATGTAAGGGTCATAGGCGATCACCCGCATGCCGAAGCTCTTCGACCGTATGGCGACGTTCGTGCCTATGCGCCCCAGCCCGATGACCGCGAGGGTCTTGTGGTACAGCTCGACCCCCATGAACTTCTTCCGGTCCCACTTACCCGCCTTCAGCGAATAGTGGGCCAGGGGGATCTTCCGGGCCGCCGCAAGCATGATGCCCATGGTCAACTCGGTTGCGGCAAGGGTATTGCCCGTGGGGGCGTTCATCACGATGACGCCCTTCTTGCTCGCCGCCTCTATATCGATGTTGTCCAAACCCACCCCTGCCCGGCCGATTACCTTCAGCCTGCCGGGATTCTCCAAAAGAGACGCCGTAATAGAGGTGCCGCTTCGGGTGATTATCGCATCATAGTCGCCTATGATCTTCATCAGTTCGTCGTTCGTGATCCCCGCTTTGATATCGACATCCACCGTGCCGTCCCTGGTGAGCTTCTTCATGCCCCCTTCCGAGATCGTGTCCGTTACCAGTACCCTGAACCGTGTCATATAGCCCCGTCCGTGACGTATTTGCTAATGAAAGATAACATTGTCCAGATGAGAAATCAAGGTTGTATACAGATAAGGGAACTCAGTAGCCTCACGGCCGGGAGATCCGATTTTCGTTGACAGAGACGGCCGGCGGACGTATCATCAGAGAGACAAGTGCCCGCGTGCTCCGGCCATGAGAGCGGCGCGAAAAAAGGGTGATCTTCCTTGAAAACCACGCAATTTCGACTGATCTTCGTCTGTGTAGGCAACCGGAACCGGAGCCCCTTCTCCCAATTCGTCTTTTCGAAGATGATACGCGAGAGGGACAAGGACCTCGCGGGCGTGGTGGACGTCACGTCGGCCGGATTCGTGCCGCAGGAATTCAAGGTTGCGCTGGCCCGGTGGCATGTCCCTTTCCCCGAGCCGTTTTTCGGAAGACCCATCGCCGGGACGACCCGCGCGGGCCTGCGCGAGAGGGGCATCGAGGTCCCACCCGACTGGAAGACGAGGGAGTTGACCCCTTTAATGGTCGACGGGGCCGACCTCATCGTCACCGCCCTTCCCATCCAGAAGGCGGAGCTATCAATGGTCTACCCGGAAGCCGCCCGAAAGATCGCCTCCATCAGGGAGGTGGCCGCATGGGATAAATATCTGTTTACCGAAGACCTCCACGCCGTCCCGCGGGCTAACACCCACGATGAAAACTATTGGGACTACGTCGAGGAAAATCCCGAGTACATCGCAAGGACACTGGCGGAGACCGAGGAAATGCTCGTCCTGGCCTATCCGCGCATCCTCGAAAGACTGCTGGCCAAAAGGCCTTAAAACTTTGCCGGGGACGGCTATTTTCAGCCCGTGACGATTGCGTGCGCGATTGCTGCCTGGCCGAGGGCAATGCCGCCGTCGTTGCAGGGCACCTGCCGGTGCGTCACGCAGCGCAGGCCTGATGCCGCGATAAGGGGGAGGGTGAGCCCCAGAAGGAGCCTGTTCTGGAAGCATCCGCCGCTCAGGACGACCGTGCCGATCCCCGTCTCCCGCGAAAGGAGAACGACGACGTCCCGTATCATCCGGGCCACGGTCCGGTGGAACCTGTGGGCGATCTCCGGTGCGCCCCGCCCGCGTGCCGCATCGGCGGCCACCGCGCGCAGGAGGTCCCCGAGCCTGATCTGAAACCTGCCATCCGCAGTCTCTATCGAGAAGGGATAGACCGCATCAGGGCCCGTCTCCCGTGCGATCATCTCTAAGTCGATCGCCGCCTGCCCCTCGAACGTAATCGTCCTTCGGAGGTCGAGGAGGGCGGCCACGGCATCGAAGAGACGGCCGCAGGAAGAGGTCAGGGGGGTATTGATCCCCCGGGCGATCTGGGCCTCGATGATCGCCCGTTCCTCATCCGGTATGGCGAGAAGGGAGGGCAGATCGGGGATTGCTCCCCCGAGGGCGCTCAGGTAGGCGAAGGCGAGCCGATAGGGTTTCCTGATGGAGATCGCCCCGCCGGGAAGGGGCATCTTTTCCAGGTGGGCGACCCTCTCGAAGCCGCCGTATCGGGCGATCAGGAATTCACCTCCCCAGACCGTGCCGTCGGGACCGAAGCCCGACCCGTCGAAGGCGACGCCGATGACCGGGCCGGCCAGGCCGTGTTCGGCCATGCAGGAGGCGACGTGGGCATGGTGGTGCTGCACGCCCACGAGCGGGAGCGCTCCTTCACACTGCCTCGCATAGCGGGTCGAGAGGTAGTCGGGATGGAGGTCGTGGGCGCACACCTCGGGGATAATGCGGAAAAGCCGCTTGTATAGCTCGATGGTGTCCCTGAAGTGATCGAGGGTGTCGAGGTTTTCGAGGTCGCCGATGTGCTGGCTGAGAAAGGCGAACTCGTCGCGCGTCAGGCAGAAGGTGTTTTTTTCCTCAGCCCCCACGGCCAGAATGGGCCTTGTCGAAAAGGGGAGCTTCACCGGATAGGGGGCATAGCTTCTCGCCCTCCTGATAGGTTCCACTGCCCCGTCGCGAACGCGGTAGACGCTATCGTCGTATCGCGAATGGATGTCCCTGTCGTGGAAGAGGAAGTAATCGGCAAGGCTACCGAGGCGGCGCCTCGCCTCGTCGTTATCCTTTGCGATCGGCTCTTCCGACAGGTTGCCGCTCGTCATGACCAGGGGCTTTCCGAAATCGCGAAGCAGGACATGGTGGATCGGCGTATAGGGCAGCATCACGCCCATGTATTGGTTTCCGGGGGCCAGAAGGGGTGGCATGGAAGAGTTCTCCCTCCACCGGAGCAGCACGATAGGCGCCTCGGGGGCGCACAGGAGGCGTACCTCGTCGTCGTCGGCGACGCAGTGTCGCCGCACGTCCTCGATATCCCGCATCATCACCGCAAAGGGCTTGTCGGGCCTTCTCTTCCTCGCCCTCAGGCGGGCGACGGCATCGCTGTCCGCGGCGTCGCAGGCGAGTTGAAAACCGCCCAGGCCCTTGAGCGCGACAATGGCGCCGCCCGCGAGAAGACGCGCCGTTTCCCGAAGGGGGTCATCCCCCTCCGGTAGCGTCCCGTGGACGTCCTCCAGCCATACCCTCGGCCCGCACACCGGACAGGCGTTCGGCTGCGCGTGGAAGCGGCGGTCGAGGGGGTCCTCGTATTCCTTCAGGCAGGAAGGGCACATACGGAAGGGGGCCATGGTCGTGTTCGGCCTGTCGTAGGGGATATCCTTGATGATCGTGAAGCGCGGGCCGCAATTCGTGCAGTTGGTGAAGGGGTAGCGATACCTCCTGTCATGGGGGTCGAAAAGCTCCCTCACGCAGTCGCGGCACGTCGCGATATCGGGCGAGATGAGCTGGTAGCCCGCATCGCTCCGGCTCTCCCGTATCGCAAATGTCTCATAGCCGGCGCGCGGCCCGGCGGCCGCCCGCACGTCCTCTATGCGCGCCCTCGGTGGCGCGTCGCGACGTATCCGTTCGAGGAACGCGTCGATCTCGGCATCCTTGCCCTCGACCTCTATCTCGACGGCGCTGCTTGTATTGATGACCCAGCCCTTGAGGCCGTGCTCTTTGGCCAGCCGGTAAATGAACGGACGGAAGCCGACGCCCTGGACGACGCCGTGAACAATGATGTGCTTCAGGACCTGATCGTTTTCAGCCACGCTATCCAATCGCCCGGTCCTTCTCCGGTTCGGCGGGAAACCTGAAAGACAGGGGCTTTCGCGTTGACGGCGCGCACACCCTCCATGAAGCGGGCCACCCTGAAGTCGACGAAGGCCATGGCGTCCATCCGCGCGTTGTCGTCCGGAATGTTTTTCGCCACGTCGATCTTCACCGTCTAGTCCTCCACCTCTATGCTTTCCAGATAGAACTCCCTCCCTGCCAGCACTTCCCCGCCCCGCCCGCCGCATGAGGGACAAATCCCCGCCGCCTCCAGGCCGAATTCACGCGCGCACGAGGCGCACCGCAGGAGGGCGGCAATCTTCGTGATGGAGAGGCGGGCGCCCTCCACTGGGGTATCCCGGGAGATCACGTCGAAGCAGAACCGGATCGAGTCCTCGACGACGCTCGAAAGCTCGCCGATGACCAGGTTGATCCCCGTGACCCTTCGATCCGGTGATTCCTTGACGGCGATGTCGATAATATTCTGTGTAATGGTCAGCTCGTGCATATGCCGCTTAGAGTATGTATTATAGCACAACAACGGCCTCAAATCGATGGCGGGCCGGTGGGCAGAGGGCAGCCGTGGGTGTCGGGGATTTGGGGAAGAGGACGGATGGCTTATCTTTGTCTAGTAACTCGGTAGTGTCAAGCCTTTTGTGTGAGTTTGTAGAGCGGTAAATTGGGCCGTACCTTTCCTACCTTTGTTGTCCTCCAGCTCAGCTCCATTTTCAGTGAGATAAACGCAAGGAGTCGGTAAC